>DATDOS010000158.1:0-74748 GCA_035293125.1 Gaiellaceae bacterium
CGGCGGGTCTTGGGACGACCTCCGCGCCGCACGGGCGGCATCGGGGATCCCACTGCTCGCGAAGGGCTTCTTCTCGACCGACGAGGACCTTCGCACGGCCCGCGAGTGCGGCGCCGATGCGGTCCTGCTGCTCCTGCGCGATGTTGACGACGCGCGCGTGGACGAGCTGATCCGCTGCGCCGGCCAGCTCGGCCTCGACGCGCTCGTGGAAGCGCACGACCCGGCCGAGCTCAAGCGCGCGGTTGCGCTCGGCGCCGATCCGATCGGGATCAACGCGCGCGATCTCTCGACGTTCGAGATCGACCGCGTGCGCCAGCTGGAGCTCGTGGCGCAGGCCCCGGCGAACCGCGTCGTCGTCGCCGAGAGCGGCGTTCACACGCGCGCGCAGGCCGCAGAGGCGGAGCTCGCCGGCGCCGACGCCGTCCTCGTCGGCTCCGTGCTGATGACTGCGGCCGACCCTGCCCGAAAGCTCGGCGAGCTCCTCGCGCGACCGCTCGTCAAGATCTGCGGTCTCACCCGCCAGGAAGACGTTGACGCCGCGGCGGCAGCGGGGGCGGACCTGGCAGGGTTCATCCTCGCCGCCGAGAGCCCGCGCCGCACCGACCGCATCCTCCCGGCTCCCGAGACGATGCTCTCGGTCGCCGTCTTCGTCGAGGAGCGCCAACCGGTCGACTCGGACCTCGCCCAGCTGTACCGGCGCGAGAACGGCCACCGCAGCCGGGACGCCGTGCTGCTCCGCGGCGAGAGGGAGGTCGCCCGCGTCGTCGATCTTCCGTGGGGGCAGGGGGACCCGCTCCACTACGTGCGCGCGCGTTCCGTAGAAGGGCGTCTGATGCTGGCCGGCGGTCTTTCGCCCGAGAACGTCCGCGATGCCATCGAGGCCGTGCAGCCGTGGGCAGTGGACGCGAGCTCGAGCCTCGAAATCTCGCCGGGGATCAAGGACCACGAGCGGATACGTGCGTTCGTCGAGGCGGTGAGAGGGTGAGCGAAGGTGCGAATGGCTTCTACGGCGCGTATGGCGGGCGGTTCGTCCCGGAGACGCTCGTGCCTGCCCTCGACGAGCTCGAGCGGAGCTGGCGCTCCGCGCTCGACGACCCGTCCTTCGCGTCGAATCTCGACGAGCTGGGCTCGACCTACGCCGGCCGCCCGACGCCGCTGACCCTCGCCGAGCGCTTTGCACCGGGCATCCGGATCTACCTGAAGCGCGAGGATCTCCTCCACACCGGCGCCCACAAGCTCAACAACGCGCTCGGCCAGGCTCTCCTCGCCCAGCGGCTCGGCAAGCGGCGGATCGTCGCGGAGACCGGCGCCGGGCAACACGGCGTCGCGACGGCGACCGTCTGCGCGCGCTTCGGGCTCGAGTGCGTCGTGTACATGGGGAGCGAGGACATGCGCCGGCAGCGGCCGAACGTCGAGCGCATGCACCTCCTGGGCGCCGAGGTGCGCCCGGTCGAGTTCGGCACCCGCACCCTCAAGGAGGCGACGAGCGAGGCCATTCGCGACTGGGTCTCCAACGTCGAGACGACTCACTATCTGATCGGCTCGTGTGTCGGCCCGCATCCGTACCCGGAGATCGTGCACGAGCTCCAGGCGGTGATCGGCCGCGAGGCGCGCGCGCAGATACTCGAAGCCGAAAGCCGCCTGCCGGAGGCCGTCGTCGCGTGCGTGGGCGGCGGCTCGAACGCCATCGGCGTCTTCGCGGGTTTCCTCGTGGATTCCGAGGTTCGGCTCGTCGGAGTCGAGGCCGAAGGGGCAGCCAGCCTCTCTTCCGGGCGGTCAGGCGTCCTCCACGGCGCCCGCTCGTCGCTTCTCGCCGACGAGGACGGCCAGATCCTCGATGCACATTCGATCTCGGCCGGGCTGGACTACCCGGGCGTCGGCCCGGAGCACGCGTTTCTGCGCGACACCGGGCGCGCGGAGTACGTGACCGCGAGCGACGACGAGGCGCTCGCGGCCGTCGCCCAGCTCGCGCGCACGGAAGGGATCCTCCCCGCGCTCGAGCCCGCGCACGCACTCGCGCGAGCTGCAGGGCTCGATGCCGAGCTCGTCCTCGTCTGCCTCTCGGGTCGCGGCGACAAGGACCTCGCCGAGGTGCTCGCCCACCGGTGAGGAAGGCCCTCGTCATCTACCTCATGTCCGGGTCCGGCACGCCCGAGCTGGCGGAGGCTGCTGTCGCCGGCGGCGCAAACCTCGTCGAGCTCGGCTTCCCCTTCTCCGACCCCCTCGCCGACGGGCCGGTGATCCGCCGTGCGGCGGAGCGCGCGCTCGCGGAGGGCATGAGAACGCGCGCGTGCCTCGAGTGCTTGGTGCAGACGCGCGAGCGCGTCGACGTCCCCCTCGTCCCGATGACCTACGCAGCGCTGCTCGAGGCGTACGGATACGAGCGCTTCGCCGCCGACGCGCACGCGGCCGGCGCGACGAGCCTGATCGTCGCCGACCTGCCGGCCGGCGAGCGCCCCGATCTCCGCCGGATCCACCTCGTCGCGCCGACGTCGACCGACGAGCGCATCGAGCTCGCGGCCGGACTGACCGACGGCTGGCTCTACCTCGTGACGGTGGCGGGAACGACGGGCGCGCGCGCCGAGCTGTCTCCCGCGCTCGCGCCGCTCGTCGAGCGCGCGCGACGGCTGACCAGCGTTCCTCTGTACGCGGGTTTCGGCATCTCCACCTCGGAGCAGGCCGCAGCCGCAGCGGCTTTCGCCGACGGGGTCATCGTCGGCTCGGCCGCCCTCCTCGCAGCCGAAGACGGGCCGGGCGCCCTCGAGCGCTTCGTGGCCCGGTTGCGCGCAGCGCTCGACTCCTGACCTCGAAGGTCGGACCGCTAGCGTTCGACGCTCGATGCCGAAGACGCTGTTCGACAGGATCTGGGAAAGCCACGTCGTCCGCGAGGATCCTGGTGAGCCCGCGCTCCTGTACATCGATCTCCACCTGATCCACGAGGTCACGTCTCCCCAGGCCTTCGACGGGCTGCGCCTCGCGGGACGTCGCGTCCGTCGCCCGGATCTCTCGGTCGCGACGATGGATCACAACGTCCCGACCGACGACGGGCCGGTGAGCGACCCGCTCGCGCGTGCCCAGCTGGACGCGCTGCGCGCCAACTGCGCCGAGTTCGGAATCCCGCTCTACGAGACCGGGAGCGGCCGTGAGGGCATCGTTCACGTCATCGGCCCGGAGCTCGGGCTCACGCAGCCGGGCCTGACCATCGTCTGCGGTGACAGCCACACGTCCACGCACGGGGCGTTCGGGGCGCTCGCGTTCGGTATCGGGACGACCGAGGTCGAGCACGTACTTGCCACGCAGTGCCTGCCGCGGCCGCGGCCGAAGACGATGCGCATCCTCTTCTCGGGCGAGCTTCCGTTCGGAGTCACGCCGAAGGACGTCATCCTCGGCACGATCGGGCGCATCGGCGTCGGCGGCGCGGTCGGCCATGTCCTGGAGTACGCCGGGGACGCGATTCGCGGGTTCTCCATGGAGGGGCGAATGACGGTCTGCAACATGTCGATCGAGGGGGGCGCCCGCGCCGGGATGGTCGCACCGGACGACACGACGTTCGCCTACCTCGAGTCACGGCCGGGATCGCCGAAGGGCCTCGCCTGGGAGCATGCGCTCGACCGCTGGCGGACGCTCCGGTCCGACGACGATGCTGTCTTCGACCGCGAGCTCGAGATCGACGTGGGCGAGCTCGAGCCGCAGGTCACGTGGGGAACGAACCCGGGAATGGTCGCTCCGATCGGGGGCACCGTTCCCGACCCGTCCGACTACGACGACCCGGACGAGCGCGCGGCGATCGAGCGTGCGCTCGACTACATGGGCCTCGAGCCTGGCACCCCGCTGCGGGACGTCCGGATCGATCGCGTCTTTATCGGCTCGTGCACGAACGCGCGGGTCGAGGATCTCCGGGAAGCCGCGGCGGTGGTCGCGGGAAGACGCGTCAGCCCGAATGTCAGGGCCATGGTCGTACCCGGCTCGGCGACGGTGAAACGCCAGGCCGAGGAGGAGGGCCTCGATCGCGTCTTCGAGCAGGCGGGGTTCGAGTGGCGTCGCGCCGGCTGCTCGATGTGCCTCGGGATGAACCCCGACATCCTCGCGCCCGGCGAGCGGTGCGCTTCGACATCGAACCGCAACTTCGAGGGACGGCAGGGACGCGGAGGCCGCACGCATCTGGTCGGCCCCGCGATGGCGGCGGCGGCGGCGGTCGCCGGGCACTTCGTGGACGTCCGCGAGTCGGTGGGGGCGCATCCGTGAAGGCCTTCCGCTCGCTGACGGCACGGGCGGCCGTCCTCGACCGACCGAACGTGGACACCGATCAAATCGTCCCGAAGCAGTTCCTGAAACGGATCGAGCGAACCGGCTATGGGCAGTTCCTCTTCTACGACTGGCGCCAGGACCCGGACTTCGAGCTGAACCGGCAGGGGTGCGACGGCGCGCGCATCCTGCTCGCTGGACCGAACTTCGGATGCGGCTCGTCGCGCGAGCACGCCGCCTGGGCGCTTCAGGACTACGGCTTCGACGTCGTGGTCGCGCCGTCGTTCGGCGACATCTTCTTCACCAATGCCGTCCAGATCGGGCTCGTGCCGGTCACGCTTCCCGCTCGCGAGCTGAAGCCGCTGATGGACTCGGCTCTCGAGGGCGGAGAGCTGACCGTCGATCTCGAGGCCCAGACCATCACGGATCCGGCGAGCCGCGTCGTGCCGTTCGAGATCGACGCATTCGTCCGCCACTCGCTTCTCAACGGGCTGGACCCGATCGCGCGGACGCTCCGGTGCGAGGCCGAGATCGCGGCGTTCGAGGCGAGGTCACCGTCGCCGGTGAACACCACGTCCCTGTGAGCGTCACGGCGAGCGTCCGTCGCGAGTCACCTCGCGCTTCGTGAGGTCGATGAGGTAGGCGTACAGCTCGCGCAAGCCGTCCGGCGACAGGGGCCCGGCGTTCTTCTCACCGAGCTCGTCGATGAGCTCGCGCTCGCGGTCCGGGTCGAGGAAGGGTAGCCCGACCGCATCCTTGTGGCGCTTGAGGTGCGTCACGAGCTCGATTCGCGTGTTGACCACGGCGAGGATCGCCCTGTCGACCTCGGAAATCTCGCTCCGGAGCCGCCGGACCGTCGAGTCGATACGTCGCTCGTTCATGGATGCTCCTCCGCAGGGTACGAGCCGAAGAGGCGCAGGTGCCGGGTTCGGGCGCGAATGTCCTGCAACGCCTCGCGCACGAGGGGGTCGAGCGGGTGTCCCGCGAGCACCGCGTCGAAGCGGTAGCGCCACGGGGTCTGTGGGATCGGGCGCGACACGAGCTGAAGCAGGTCGATCCCGTGCCGTGCGAACGGCTCGATCGCGCCGTGCAAGGCGCCCGGCTGATGGTCCGTGACGAACGAAAAGGCCGTTCGCCACGGCGCGCCGTTCACGTCGAGCCGCATGTAGTTGCCGACCGACACAAAGCGCGTGTACGCCTCGGGATGGTCGCCGACGTCGCCGGCGATCACCGTCAGCCCGTGGAGGGCGGCGGCGCGTTCGCTCGCGATCGCCGCCTCTCCCGCATCGCCGCGAGCTGCGACCTGGGCGGCCGCGTCGGCGGTGGTGGGAGCCGCGATCGCGGTCGCCCACGGCATTGCGGCGAGGAGCCGGCGGCACTGGTCGAGTGCGACGGGATGCGAGTGGACGACGCGAACCCCCTCGAGGGGTACCTGCGCGACGCCGACGAGGTAGTGGCGGATGGGCAGCACGGTCTCGCCGGTGATCGCGAGCGGCGATCCGTAGAGGAGATCGTGGGTCTCGGCCACCGGGCCCGAGAGGGAGCTCTCGATGGGCAGCACGCCGAACGCGACTGTGCGGTTGGCGGTCGCCTCGACGACGGCGTGGAAGCTCGGCAGTGGGACGAGCTCGGCCGTGCCGGGGAAGAGGCGGTCGCAGGCGGCAGCGCTGTGTGCTCCGTCGCGACCGGGATAGCCGACGCTCGTCGGCGAGTCGGGATCGATTGGCACTGCACGCTCGTGCATCTCGGACTTCCGTGTGGGTCGAAGGAGTCCCGCCTGTGAGACGAGCTAGCCGGCGACGGCGGGGCGCGGATCGCCGACTAGCGCGCAAAGATGCGCGCGGCGAAGCCGAAGAGGATGAGGTTCTCGCCGGCGCGCGTCATGGACTCCACAGGCTAGGCGGACCCGTCCGGGGCGTCAACACCCCAGTAGTTGCGCAAGCCCGGAATCCGCTGGCGCAGATTCCGCTCGCGCAGAATCCTGAAGGCGTCCGCTTCGCGGCCGCTGCGCTTGTGCTCACCCAGCCTCTATCTGGGTTAGTGGGTGAAGGCGGCCACGACCGCGTCCGCGAATTCGGCGGTGGTCGCAGTGCCGCCGAGATCCCGCGTTGGTCTTTCGTGCAGGGCGACGTCTACTGCGCCCTCGAGCGCACGCGCCTCGTTCGGTCTGGCCAGCCCGTGCTCGAGCATGAGGGCGGTCGAGCGAAGCATCGCTGCCGGGTTTGCGATCCCACGCCCGGCGATGTCCGGAGCCGAGCCGTGGACGGGCTCGAAGATTCCCGGGCCGTCGTCGCTCAAGCTGGCGGAGGGCGCGAGGCCGAGGCCGCCGGTCATCGCCGCCGCGAGGTCGGACAGGATGTCTCCGAACATGTTCTCGGTGACGATCACGTCGAATTGCTCGGGCGCGCTCGCAAGCTGCATCGCGGCGTTGTCGACGAGCATGTCCTCGACCTCGACGTCCACGTAGTCGGCCGCGACCTCGTGCACCACCCTGCGCCAGAGGCGGGAGGTCTCGAGCACGTTCGCCTTGTCCACCGAGGTGAGGCGCCCGCGTCGAGAGCGCGCGAGCTCGAAGGCGCGTCGCGCGATCCGCTCGACCTGCGTCGGGTGGTACTCGCAGGTGTCGAACACGGTGCCGTCCTCCCGGACGCCGCGAGCGCCGAAGTAGAGACCTCCCACGAGCTCGCGCACGATCAGGAGGTCGATCTCGCCGCGACTCGCCGGGCGGAGATTCGCGTAGACGTCGAGCTCGGCGCGAAGCCGGAGCATCCCCTGCTCGGGCCTGACGTCGGCGGCGTCGAACTCGGGATCCCCGATCGGCGCCTTGAGCACGGCGTCGGCTGCACGGCAGGCCTCGAGGGTCGCGTCCGGGAGGGACGTCCCCGTGGACCTGATGGCACCGGCGCCGAAGACGTGCTCCTCGAGCTCGAGGTCGGGCGCGAGCTTTCGCAGGGCACGCTGCGCGACCGCCATCACCTCGGGCCCGATGCAGTCACCGGGAAGGCAGACGATCCGCGGGCGGTTCGGCTGGGTGGACACGAGACGCGCCGACAGTACAAGCTAGGCTAGCCTCGCCGAATGGCTGCGGTTGGGACTCCGGGTCTCGCCGAGAGTCTCCGACGCCTCGGCACCGAGACCGCGTTCAGCGTCCTCGCCCGTGCGAAGGAGCTGGAGCGGGCGGGATGCGACGTCATCCACCTCGAGATCGGCGAGCCCGACTTCGCCACCCCACTGCACATCTGCGAGGTCGCAGCGGAGGCCATGAGGGTGGGCCAGACGCACTACTGCCCGTCGGCGGGGATGGCCGAGCTCCGCGAGGAAGCCGCCGCGTACCTGTCGCACACACGTGGTGTCGACGTCGACCCGGGGAAGGTGCTCGTCGGATCGGGGGCGAAGCCGTTCCTGTTCTTCACGATCCTTGCCACGTGCAATCCCGGTGACGAGGTCATCTATCCCGATCCGGGCTTCCCGATCTACGAGTCGGCCATCCGCTGGGCCGGCGCGACGCCGGTGCCCGTGCCACTCCTCGAGGAGCGGGACTTCACGTTCGACCCGAATGACCTCGCCGGCCTGCTGAGCGACGCCACCAAGCTCGTCATCCTGAACTCGCCGCAGAACCCGACCGGAGGCGTCCTCTCCCCCGAGGACACGGCTGCGGTGGCGGAGATCCTCGCGCGGCACGAGGCGTGGGTGCTCTCCGACGAGGTGTACTCGCAGATGCTCTACGAGGGCGAGTTCTCGAGCGTCGCGTCCGCGCCGGGGATGTTGGAGCGGACGGTCCTGCTCGACGGGCTCTCGAAGACGTACGCGATGACGGGCTGGCGCTGCGGGTTCGCAGCGGTTCCGGAACCGCTCGTCGACCCGCTGACCCGCTTCTTCGTCAACTCGACGTCATGTGTTCCGCCGTTCGTCCAGCTCGCCGGTGTCGCCGCCCTCAGCGGTCCCCAGGACGAGCCGCGCGCTATGGTCGAGGAGTTCCGCGCGCGCCGCGACCTGATCGTCACCGGGCTCAACGAGCTCCCCGGCGTCTCCTGCCGGACGCCGCGTGGCGCCTTCTACGCGTTTCCCAACGTGTCAGAGGTTTCGATCGAGACGGAGGAGCTCGCCGACCGGCTGCTCGAGGAAGCCGGCGTCGCCGTTCTCGCGGGAAGCGCGTTCGGTCGGGTGGGGAAGGGGAATCTGCGACTCAGCTACGCGAACTCGCGGGAGAACCTCGCGCGCGCCGTCGACCGCATGCGGGGGCTCCTCGAAGTGCTCTGACGGACGGGCTCGGCGAGCACGCCGCGGTGTGTCAGGTCGTCACCGTCACCCCGAGACGTTCGAGCAGTTGGTCGGCGTCGGCCTCGATTGCCACTGGCTGCACGAGGTTCGCGATCGGCTGCGGCGTCTTGAGGCCGTCGCCGGTCACGAGCAGGACGACTGTGTCGCTCTCCTTGACCTCGCCTTGCCGCACCGCCTCGCGAAGTGTCCCGAGCGTCACCCCGGCCGCGGTCTCCCCGAAGACGCCGCTCGTCTCCGCGAGGAGCGCCATGTTCGTCCCGACCTCATCCTCGGGAACCGCGAAGATCGCGCCGCCCGAAGTCCTCGCTGTCGCGACCGCGAGGTCGCCGTCGGCCGGGCTGCCGATCGCGAGCGAGCGGGCGAGCGTCCGAGGCTTCAGCGGCGTGACCTTCCGGCCCTCGGCGAAGGCCGACGCCACGGGAGCGCAGCCCTCCGCCTGCCCTCCATACAGCCGTGGAGCGGTACCGTCGACCAGCCCGAGCTTCTGCAGCTCCGCGAAGCCCTGATGGACCTTCGCGAAGAGTGCGCCCGACGCGATCGGACAGACGACCGCGTCGGGGAGACGCCATCCGAGCTGCTCCGCGATCTCGAAGGCGACGGTCTTCGAGCCCTCGGCGTAGTAGGAGCGGAGGCCGACGTTGACGAACGCCCAGTCGAGCTCGAAGGAGAGCTCGACTGTGAGCCGGCTGCAGTCGTCGTAGGTGCCGTCGACGGCATAGATCGTCGCCCCGTAGACGGCGGTCGCCGCGAGCTTCTCGGGCTCGAGGTCGGCGGGGCAGAGGACGACCGCCTCGATCCCCTCCGCGGCAGCTCGTGCAGCGACTGCGTTCGCGAGGTTCCCCGTCGACGAGCAGGCGAGCGTCTCGCACCCGAGCTCGAGCGCCTTGGCGGCCGCGACGGCGACGACGCGGTCCTTGAACGAATGGGTCGGGTTGGCGGTGTCGAGCTTGAGGTACAGCTCGCGGATCCCGAGCAAGCTCGCGAGCCGCGGCGCAGCGACGAGCGGCGTCAGGCCAGGGGCGAGACGCGGCTCGGCCGGCGGCTCCACGGGCAAGAGCGGCGCGTAGCGCCAGATCGAGCGTGGGCCCGCCTCGATCGCCGCTCGTGTCAGGGTCGTACGGAGCCCGTCCTCGTCGTACACGGGATCGAGGGGGCCGAAGCAGCGGGCACAGATTCCGATCGGCTCGAGCGCATACTCCCGCTCGCAGGCCCGACAACGAAGAGATTGAGCTGGCACGACGACCTCCTTCTCTCGCTCGACACATCCGTCCGGGCTTGGCACCTTGCTCGAGCGAAAAGGCCCGTCCGAGTAGGTTGCCGAGGCTTCACAGGGCCGGTCCCTCAGCCTCTCTCGATGCGGAGCGAGGCGTGCCTCGCTTCCGGTCGTCAGTATACAAAGTGAAGTGACGTCGCTCCGGGAACAAGTCGAGACGGAGGCCGCCGCCGCCAACCGCGCGACGGGGGCGCTGCGCGACGACCTCGTCGCCGATGCGCTGCGACACGCCGCGACCCTCGTGCGAGAGCGGCGGCAGGCGATCCTCGGCGCAAACGCGGTCGATTGCGAAGCCGCCGCGGGCCGCCTGGACGAAGGCACGCTCGACCGCCTGCGCCTCGACGAGGCCCGCATAGACGACCTCGCCCAGCAGGTCGCGGCCATGGCAGGCATCGAGCCGCTCGAGCGCGAGGTCGCCTCGTGGACGCTTCCGAACGGGCTCCGCGTGAGCGAGCGCCGGATTCCGATCGGAACGGTCGGCGCGAACTTCGAAGCTCGCCCCAACGTCGCGCTCGACGTCGCCGGACAGCTTCTGAAGAGCCTGAACACGGCGGTGCTGCGGACCGGCGGGGCCGCGCTTCGGACCGTCACGACTCTCGTCGACGACGTCCTCCGGCCCGCGCTCGAGACCGCCGGTCTGCCGCCGGGTGCGGTCGGGCTCGTTCGCTCGCCCGATCGCGAGGGTGCGCGGGTTCTCGTGTCACTCCCGCGACGCGTCCCGCTCGTGATCCTTCGCGGCAGCGGTGAGACGACGGCCGCGCTCGCGCGGCTTGCGGCCGAGCAGGGCGTGCGAACACTCGCTCACGCCGAGGGTGGAGGTGTCCTGTACGTGCATGGCTCGGCCTCGCTCGAGAAGGCGCTCGCGCTCGTCGAGGCGAGCCTCGACCGGCTCGGCGTGTGCAATCGGCTCAACCTCCTCCTCGTCGACCGAGAGGCCGCCGGCCTGCTGCCGGCCCTGCTATCAGCCTTCGCCGACAGAGGGCTCGAGGCGCGCGGCGCCCTCGACGGCGCCCTCCCGCTCGATCGCGCACTCGGGTACGAGTGGGCCAACGATCCCGAGCGCGTCGCGACCGTGACGATTGCGTTCGTCGACGGGCTCGACGAGGCGGTGCGCCTCGCGAACGAGGAGACGTCCGGCCTCGCGGCGGGCATCGTCGCGGAAGACGAGGAGGCGGCGCAACGCTTCCTCGGCGGCTATCGCGGCACGACGGCGTTCTGGCACGCGACGACGCGGTTCACGGACGGCTTCGAGCTGACGGGCGCTCCGGAGACCGGGATCAACGTCGACTGGGCGCCCGGACCGCGAGGGCCTGTCACCTATCGCGACCTCTGGCTGCGGCAGTACCGAGTCGTCGGAGACGGCACCCAGAGCCGGTGACCGTCGTCGTCAAGCTCGGGTCGAGCCTCGTCGTGGGACGGAAAGGGGCCGTCAGGCGGAGCGTCCTCCGTCGGCGGGCGCAAGAGATCGCGGCGGTCGTCGGACGTGGCGAATCCGTCGCGGTCGTCTCGTCGGGCGCGATTGCGCTCGGGCTTCCGCTCCTGGGGCTCGAACGGCGACCACGTGCGGTGCCGAGGCTCCAGGCGGCGTCGGCGCTCGGCCAGGCGCGACTCCACCGCGCATGGGAGCACGCGCTCACACGGGAGGATCTCCTCGCGGCGCAGGTCCTGCTCACGGCCGGAGACATCGCCGACCGTGGCGCCTATGTGAACGCGCGCAACGCGCTCCTAGCCCTCTTCGCCGCCGGCGCCGTCCCGATCGTCAACGAGAACGACGCCACGGCGACCGACGAGATCACATTTGGCGACAACGACGCACTCGCGGCCCACGTGGCCATCCTCGTCCGTGCCCGCCTCCTCGTGCTCCTCACAGAGGTCGAAGGCGTGTTCACCCGCAGTCCGGGGACGCTCGGCGCGGAGCTCGTCGACGACGGATCGGCTGCAGGCGACGTCGTCCTCGGCGAGGTCTCGCGCCTGGGTCGTGGCGGGATGCGGAGCAAGGTCCTCGCGGCGAGGATGGCGGCGGCGGCTGGAATCCCGACGGTCATCGCCGGTGGCGCCTCCGACGCCGTGCTCGCACCCATCCTCGCGGGCGAGCGTCGCGGGACGCGCTTCCACGGAGCGGAGTCGGGCCGCGGCCTCTCCGCCTACAAGCTCTGGCTGCGCTTCGGCAAGCCGGCTGCCGGAAGGCTGCACGTCGACGAAGGCGCTCGCCGGGCGGTCGCGGTCGAGGGACGTAGCCTGCTCGCCGTCGGGGTCGTGTCGTGCGAGGGTCGTTTCGAGCCCGGGGATGCAGTCGAGCTCGTCGGAGTCGACGGCAACATCTTCGCGAAGGGAGTTGCATCGGCTGCGCTCTCCGAGATCGCGTCGCGGCCTCGGGGCCTCGAGGCCGTGCACCGCGATCGGCTCGTCGTCTTCTGACTCGCGCACGGCGGGTACGGCGACCGCTCGATTTGCGGCCGTCGAGCTGCTCCGGTACCGTGCCCGTCTTCACGCCGCCGGCGAAGGCTGCGTGAGTCGGCACTGTTGCCTCAGGACTGTCCGGAGTCCTGGGGCTTTTTTGATGGTCCCGCGAGGTCGAGGAGGTGGAATCGAATGACGACGGTCGACCTGACCATCGCCGCGAGCACCGTGTGGGTTGTCGTTGCGGCCATCCTGGTGATGTTCATGCAGGCGGGCTTCTCGTTCCTCGAGGCCGGCCTGACGCGGATGAAGAACGTCGGCCACGTGGCCGCCAAGAACGTCCTCATCTTCGCGATCTGCTCGCTCGTGTACTACCTCGTCGGCTATGGCATGGCATTCGGCGACGGGGGGAACGGCTTCGTGGGCGGCTCCGGCTTCGCTCCGTCGGTCGAGGCGCTGCTCGCCGTCGGCGAGGCGCCGTTCTCGTGGTTCTCGACGATTCCTGCGGGTGCCGGCTATCTCTTCGAGGTCGTCTTCGCGGGCGTCTCTCTCGCGATCGTGTGGGGCGCAATGGCCGAACGGACGAAGCTGTGGGTGTACTTCGCCTTCGGGGTCTTCTTCACGCTCGTCTACTCGATCGTCTCGCACTGGATCTGGTCCCCGGACGGGTGGCTGTTCGAGCGCGGCATGCAGGACTTCGCCGGCTCGACGGTCGTCCACTACCAGGGAGCGCTCGCCGCGCTCGCGGGCGCGATCCTGCTCGGCGCCCGCATCGGGAAGTTCGGCGCCGACGGCAGGCCGAACGCGATCCCCGGGCACAACATGGCCTACGTCACGCTCGGCGTGCTCGTCCTCTGGTTCGGGTGGTTCGGCTTCAACCCCGGGTCGACGCTCGGCGTCGTCACCGGCGACGAGATCGGCTACTTCGCGTACGTCGCTCTCACGACGAACGTCGCCGCCGCCGCGGGCGCCCTCGGAGCGGTCGCGACATCGTGGCTCGTCCTGCGGAAGCCCGACCTGTCGATGATGCTGAACGGCGTCGTCGCCGCCCTCGTGGCCATCACGGCCGCTTCTGGGTTCGTCGCTCCCTGGGCCGCGATCGTGATCGGCCTCGTCGCCGGCGCGATCGTCGTGCTCGGCGTGCAGGCGGTGGAGCGCGCACGTGTCGACGACCCGATCGGCGCCGTCGCCGCGCACGGGATGGCAGGCGTCTGGGGCACGCTCGCCACCGGGCTCTTCGCCGTGCCCGCACTCGCGGAGAACCTCGCGACCGGCACCGGGGGCCTCGTCTACACGGGCAGCTTCCATCAGGTCGGCGTGCAGGCTCTCGGGCTCCTGGTCGTCGGCGTGTTCACGTTCACGACCTCGTTCGCGGCGCTCTGGCTGATGAAGGCGACCTTCGGAATCCGCGTCGAGCCCGAGGTCGAGACCGCCGGCCTCGACGTCTCCGAGCACGGGATGTGGGGCTACCCCGAGTTCTACACCGAGGTTCCCGGCGGGTACGGGACCGAGGGCCACGAGCCCCCGCATCTCGCGCGCCACGCACCGGCGCAGACCGGCGTCCCCCTGCCCGGGACGACCTAGTCGAGCCGGCGTACACGCGGGCCCGTCCGCCGTTCGCTCTCCGCGGCGGGCGGGCCGGCGCCGGCTTTAGCTTTAGCCTGGCCGCGTGACGGCGCCCTCGGAGGCGGAGGAGACGAGCGCCGCGTACTTCGCGAAGACGCCCTCGGTGTAGCGCGGTGGTGGGGCAGTCCAGCTTCGGAGACGGGCGGCGAGCTCGTCCTCGGCGAGCTCGACTCGAAGCTCGCGCGCCTCGACGTCGACGACGACGATGTCGCCGTCCTCGAGCGCGGCGATCGGTCCACCGCGCACGGCCTCCGGAGAGACATGTCCGACCATGAGCCCGTGCGTCGCGCCCGAGAACCGCCCGTCGGTGACGAGTGCGATCTCGTCGCCGAGCCCCTCGCCGACGATCGCGGCCGTCACGTGCAGCATCTCGCGCATTCCAGGCCCGCCCGCGGGGCCCTCGTACCGGATGACGACGACGTCGCCGGCGCGCAGGCTTCGCTGCTTCACCGCTGCGAAGCACGCTTCCTCGGAGTCGAAGACGCGTGCGGGGCCGCGATGGAGGAGGCGCTCGTGCCCGGCGAGCTTCACGACGCAGCCTTCGGGCGCCAGGTTCCCGCGGAGGACGGCGAGGCCTCCCGTCGGCTTGAGCGGCGTCTCGATCGGGACGACGACCTCCTGCCCCGGGCGCTCGACGACTGCGGCGGCGACCTCTCCCAGCGTGCGACCGTCGACGTTCGGTGCCTCGCCGTGGACGAGACCGGCCTTCACGAGCTCCCGCGCGACGAGCGCGACACCGCCGGCTTCGTGGACGTCTGTGGCCACGAACCGACCGCTCGGCTTGAGGCTCGCGACGACCGGCGTTCGTGAAGCGATCCGGTCGAAGTCCTCGAGCTCGAACGGGATCCCGAGCTCCCGTGCGATGGCGAGCAGGTGGAGGACGCCGTTCGTCGAGCCGCCCGTCGCGGCGACGGAGGCGGCGGCGTTCTCGAGCGCCTCGCGCGTCACGATCTCGGATGGGCGGACACCTCGGCGGACGAGGTCCATCGCCAGCCGGCCCGCCTGCTCGGCTGCCTCGTCCTTTGCCGGGTCGAGCGCGGGGATCCCGTTCAGGCCCGCGGGACTGATGCCGAGGAACTCGAGCGCGGTCGACATGGTGTTCGCCGTGAACTGGCCCCCGCAGGCGCCCGCGCCGGGGCAGGCCACGCCTTCGAGCTCGTGCAGGTCGTGGGCGCTGAGGGTTCCCGCGGCGTGCGCTCCGACCGCCTCGAACACGTCCTGAATCGTCACGTCGCGCCCGTGGAAGCGGCCCGGTGCGATCGAGCCCGAGTAGAGCACGAGCGCCGGGATGTCGAGCCGGCACAGCGCCATCACGGCGGCGGGGATCGTCTTGTCGCAGCCAACGAGGCAGACGAGGCCGTCGAAGAGGTGGCCACGCGCGACGAGCTCGATCGAGTCAGCGATCACCTCGCGCGAGACGAGGGACGCACGCATGCCCTCTGTCCCCATCGAGACGCCGTCGGACACCGAGACGGTGTTGAACTCGAGAGGCGTGCCCCCCGCAGCCCGAATGCCACGCTTGACGTGCTGCGCGAGCTCCCGCTGGTTGAGATTGCAGGGCATCGTCTCGATCCACGTGGTGGACACGCCGACGAGCGGCCGTGCGAGGTCGTCGTCCGTGAGCCCGATTCCTTTCAACATCGCGCGCGCGGGCGCGCGGTCTGGGCCGTCCGTAAGGGCGGCGCTTCGGCGCTTGGCGGGGTCGGACGGGCGGTCGTACGGGTTGCTGCTCACAGTACGTGGGCTCCTTTCGGCGAGGCGGGGAGAGGGAGGACGCGGACCTCGGGGTGGCGGCGGGCGAGCTCTTCGGCGCAGTCGGCGACCGCCCCCGGACGGGCCCAGACGACGACGGACGGCCCCGAACCCGAGAGGGTCGCTCCGAGAGCTTCGGCGGGGAGGTGCGCTCGGACCTCGTCGAGGAGAGGCGCGTTCCGCTTCCGGAACGGCTCGTGCAGGCGGTCGTGGAGCGCTTCCGCGAAGAGCTCCTCCGAGCTCGACGCCAAAGCGGCGCCGAGCAGCGTTGCTCGGGAGGCGGTGAAGGCAGCGTCCGTGTGAGACACCTGAGCGGGAAGGGACGCGCGCGCCGCGACGGTCGAGACGGTCGCCTCCGGGACGAGGACGACCGGAGCGGCGGGCGGGCGGTCAGCGAGCCGCGCGATGCGCGTTCCCCACGTCAGGCAGACGCCGCCGGCGAGCGCGGCCGCGAGGTTGTCGCCGTGCCCCTCGAGCTCGAGCCCCGCCGCGAGGAGCTCCTCCGCGCCGGCTTCGCGGCCCGAGACGGCGGAGGCCGCGACGAGGCCGAGCGCGATGACCGCCGCGCTCGACCCGAGCCCGCGCTCGCGCGGGATCCGGTCGGTGAAGGCAAATCGCTTCCCCTCCGGTGGGGCAAGACGCGCGAACGCGCGGACGCCGAGGTGATCGAGGTCCACCTCTTCGTCTCCCTCGCTGACCTCGAGCTCGTTCCAGAGGTCGAGCGCGACCGCCGCGCAGTCGAAACCGGGGCCGAGGTTGGCCGTGCTCGCAGGCGCACGCACGCGGACGATCACGCCGCCGCCTCGGAGATCTCGTCGGGATCCGGGTCGACCACGACGGGTTGCGGGCTCAGGCGGGCTGCGGTCTCGGGATCCTTCAACCCGTGGCCGGTGACCACGCACACGACGCGCGTGCCGGGCGCGATGCCGGCGGAGGCGAGGGCCGCGAGGCCAGCTGCCGAGGACGGCTCGCAGAGGATTCCCTCGTACAGCGCCAGGTCGCGCCACGCCTCGAGGATCTCGTCGTCCGAGAGAGAGACCACCGCTCCGCCCGAGGTCCGCACCGCCTCTTCGACCTCGCTGGAATGCGCAGGCTTCGCGATGCGGATTGCGGACGCGACCGTCGTCTCACGCTCCACCGCCTGGGCGGCGATGTAGCGCGGTGTCCCCGCACCGGCCTCGCTGAAGCCGCGGGCGTAGGAGGACAGGTTCCCGCCGCCGCCGTACGGGAGCGCCAGGGCATCCGGCGCGCCGCCGAGCTCCTCGACGATCTCGAACGCCGCCGTCTTCTGTCCCTCGAGGCGGTTCGGATTGAGCGAGTTGACGAGTACGTGCGTCCCGCGGTCGGCGAGGGCACGTGCGGCGTCGAGCGCCTGGTCGAAGGTCCCGCGCACCTCGACGACGCGGGCGCCGAGCGCACCCGCCTGGGCCAGCTTGGCTGAGGCCACGGCCCCCGCCGGGGAGACGACGACCGCCTGGAGCCCGGCTCGTGCCGCGTAGGCGGCCGCCGACGCAGCCGTGTTCCCCGTCGAGGCACAGATGACACCGCCTGCGCCCTGCTCGAGCGCCTTCGAGATCGCGACGGCCATGCCCCGGTCCTTGAAGCTGCCGGTCGGGTTTGCGCCCTCCCACTTCACGAAGACGTCGGCGCCCAGCCGCTTCGAGAGCCGTGGCGCGGGCAGGAGCGGCGTCGAGCCCTCGCCGAGGGACACGATCGGGGTGGAGTCGTCGACCGGCAGGCGATTGCGATACCGCTCGATCAGTGGGCGCATGGACGTGTTTTAGATGATTGATGCCACGATCGAGCGCGTCAGGCCCAGCCGAGCTCGACAACGCCTCGGTCCGAGACGACGGGCAGGACGCACGGCGGGGCGTGGACCTGCGGCAGCTGTCCGATCTCGTGCAGCGCAGCGTCGACCTCACGTTGCGGAGACTCGTGGAGGACGATGTGCAACGCGGCTCCCGCGCCGACGGGGACCTGCGTCAGCCTGGCCACGGAGATGCCGTGAGCGGCGAGCCGGTGAGACACGTCGGCTAGGACACCGGGCAGATCGTCCACCTCGAGCTGGACGTAGAACGGCGAGCGCAGCTCGCCTGGTGGCAGCCGTTCGAGCGTGCGCCAGCAGGGATCGTTGTGCAGGAACCCGGTCCCGGTGGTCCCGATGATGCTGACCATGTCGGCGACCACCGCCGAGGCTGTCTCGATCCCTCCGGCGCCGGGCCCCTCGAGCGTGATCTCTCGGATCGCGTCCCCCTGGAGCATGACGGCGTTGAACGCGCCGTCGACGGCAGCGAGCGGATGGTGCAGGTCGACGAGCGCGGGGCGGACGCGCACGTCGACCTTGTCGTCGAGCAGGGTCGCCGCGCCGACGAGTCGAACGACCATCTCCAGCTCTCGGGCGGCCACCGGAAGTCCCTGCGGGATCTCGTCGAGCCCTCGGTAGTCGACGTCCTCGAGCGCCACGCGCGATCCGAAGGCGATCGTGGCGAGGATCGCCATCTTGGCCGCCGCGTCCGCGCCGGAGATGTCGTCGGAAGGGTCGGCCTCGGCGAAGCCCCGCCTCTGCGCCTCGGCGAGCGCCGCGTCGAACGTCGCTCCCGACTCCATCTCGGTGAGGATGAAGTTGGTCGTCCCGTTCACGATCCCGAGGATGCGGTGCACGTTCGTCGCGACCAGCGACTCTCGGAGCACCTTGATGACCGGAATCGCCGCGCAGACACTTGCCTCGAAGCGGAGCTGAACTCCGGCGGCCGCCGCGGCGGCGAAGAGCTCCGACCCGCGCCGAGCGACGAGCTGCTTGTTGGCGGTCACGACGGGCTTGCCCACCCCGAGTAGCTCGAGCACGTGCGAGCCGGCGGGCTCGACCCCGCCCATGACCTCCGCGACGACGCCGATCGCCGGGTCGTCCCGGATCTCCGCAGGGTCCGTGGTCAGGACGCCTGCTCCCGGCGGGAGCTCGCGCTCCCGCTCGAGGTCACGGACGAGCGCCCGTACGACGCGCAGCCGGTGCCCCGTCGCGCGCTCGATGTCGTCCGCGTTCTCGACGAGCAGTCGGTTGACCGCCGAGCCGACCGTCCCGTAGCCGAGGAGGCCGACGCCGACCTCGACGCTAGCCGCCAGCCTTCACCTCCGAGCTCTCACGTCGCATCAGCGCCCGGAGCTCACGGCCGACCTGCTCGAGCACCTGGCCCGAGGCCTGCTCCCGGAGCTCGGCCAGGTGCGGCTCGCCGGCGTTCATCTCGGCGATCCACTCCTTCGCGAACACGCCTGAGCGGACGTCGGCGAGGAGCGCTCGCATGGTCTCGCGAACGTGGTCGTCGATCACGCGCGGGCCGCGCGTGAGGTCGCCGTACTCCGCGGTGTCGGAGACGGAGTGACGCATCCCGGAGAGTCCGCCCTCCCAGATGAGGTCGACGATGAGCTTGAGCTCGTGGAGGCACTCGTAGTACGCGATCTCGGGTTGGTATCCCGCCTCGACGAGCGTCTCGAACCCGGCGCGGATCAGCTCCGTCACGCCGCCGCAGAGGACAGCCTGCTCGCCGAAGAGATCCGTCTCGGTCTCTTCCGCGAAGGTCGTCTCGATCATCCCGGCCCGAGCGGCGCCGATACCCGCTCCATAGCCGAGTGCGAGCTCGAGCGCACCGCCGCTCGCGTCCTGGGCGACGGCCACGATCGCCGGTGTCCCGAAGCCCTCCTCGAAGAGGCGGCGGACGATGTGACCCGGGCCCTTCGGCGCGACCATGATCACGTCGTGTCCGGCCGGCGGACGAATTCGGCCGTAGTGGACGTTGAAGCCGTGCGCGAAGAGCAGGGCCGCTCCGGAAGCGAGGCTCGGCGCAACGTCCTCCTCGTACACGCGCGGCTGCACCTGGTCGGGGAGGAGGAGAGAGACGATCTGCGCGCCCCGCACGGCCTCCTCGACGGTTGCCACGGCGAGGCCGGCGTCCTCGGCCGCCGCGCGGGAGGGGCTCCCGTCGCGCAGGCCGACTTCGACCTCGACCCCTGAGTCGCGGAGGTTGAGCGCGTGGGCGTGACCCTGGCTGCCGTAGCCGACGATGGCGACTTTGCCGGAGAGGAGGTCGAGGTTGCCTTCGCGGTGGATCGTGGCCATGGGCTCTCCTTTGTATCGGGTTAGCGGAGGACGTGCTGGGGGCGATGGTTCTGCTTCGGAGACGACGCACGACCGAGCCCGATTCTCCCGGTCCGCACGAGCTCCTCGAGCCCGTGCGGGCGGACCAGCTCTTCGAACGAGTCGACCTCCTCGGGGTGACCCACGATCTCGAACACGATCGCGTCGGCGCCGAGATCTGCGACACGGGCGTTGAACGCCTGTGCCAGCGAGATGAGCTCGCTGCGTCTGGAGGCCGGCGCCGAGACCTTGAGGAGCGCGAGCTCTCGCTCGACCGCCTCGTCGGGCTCGAGCTCGCTGACCCGGAGAACGTTGACGAGCTTGTGCATCTGCTTCTCGATCTGCTCGAGGGGGTGCTGCTCGCAGTCAACCCGGAGGGTGATGCGCGACACGTCGTGTCGCTCGGTCGGGCCCACCGCGAGGCTCTCGATGTTGAAGCCTCGACGGGCGAACATGCTCGCGATGCGCATGAGCGCACCCGGCTTGTTCTCGAGCAGGACGGACAGCGTGTGCCTCACGTCCCCGGAAGCCTCCTGACTTCGATGAGACGATCCCTCATACGGCCTCGACCGCCTCGCGGTCGTTCGAGTACTCGACGAGGTCGACCGCCGCAGCGCCGGCCGGGATCATCGGGAAGCAGTGCTCACGGGGATCGACCCGCACGTCGACGACGGCGGTCCGACCGCAGGAAAGGGCTTCCTCGAGTGTGCCGCCGAGGTCGTCTTCGCTCTCGACCGTGAGGCCGACCGCGCCGTAGGCCTCGGCCAGTCGGGCGTAGTCCGGAACGTGATGGCTGAGGTGGACCTCCGAGAAGCGCTCCTCGTAGAACATGTCCTGCCACTGGCGGACCATTCCGAGGTGGCCGTTGTTGACGATGACGACGACGATCGGGAGGTTCTCGAGAACCGACGTCGCGAGCTCCTGCCCGGTCATCTGGAAGCAGCCGTCACCGTCGACGCAGACGACCGTCGCCTCCGGCCGAGCGGCCTTCGCGCCGATTGCGGCGGGTACGCCGTACCCCATCGTCCCGAGGCCTCCCGAGGTGATGAAAGAGCGTGGGCGGTCACAGAGCAGGTACTGCATCGCCCACATCTGGTGCTGGCCGACCCCCGTGGTCCAGACGACGTCCCGTCCTGCGCCGAGCTCCTGGAGCGTCTCGAGCACCAGCTGCGGCTTCGGCATGCCGTCGCTCGATCCGTAACGGAGCGGGAACTCGTCCCGCCAGGCGGCGAGCTGGCGCAACCATGGCTCGGTTCGCGGGACGGTGGCCTCGGTTCCGTGGAGTGCGCGCAGCTCGTCCGCGAGGTCGGCAAGCACCTGCTTCAGGGGGCCGACCACGGGGATGTCCGCCCGGCGGAGCTTTCCGATCTCGGCGGAGTCGACATCGAGATGGACGACGGTCGCTCCCGGCGCGAAGGCCGAGAGCTTGCCGGTGACGCGGTCGTCGAAACGGGCGCCCACGGCGACGAGGAGGTCGCACTTGTTCATGCCCCAGTTCGACCACTTCGGCCCGTGCATGCCGGGCCAGCCGAAGTGAAGCTCGTGCGTCTCCGGGAACGCGCTCTTGCCCATGAGCGTGGTCACGACGGGAAGCCGTCCGACCTCGGCGAGCTCGAGCAGCTCTGCGCAGGCGTGGGCGTTGAGCGTGCCTCCGCCGACGTAGAGCATCGGTTTCTCTGCAGCCGCGATCGCTTTGGCCGCCAGCTTGATCTGCCGTGGGTGACCTCGCCGGGGCGGCTTCCAGCCGGGCAGCTCGACCGCGTCCGGGTACTCGAAGTCGAGCGACGCCTCCTGGACGTCGCGCGGGATGTCGATGAGCACCGGGCCGCACCGTCCCGTTCTCGCGACGTGGAAAGCGGACTTCAGCACGTGCGGCAGCTCCTCGACGTCCTGGACGAGCCACGAGTGCTTGACCACGGGGATCGTGATGCCGGTGATATCGCACTCCTGGAATGCGTCCGTCCCGATCAGGCTCGATCGCACCTGGCCGGTGATGCAGACGAGCGGCGTGGAGTCCAGCCACGCGTCGGCGATCGGCGTCACGAGGTTCGTGGCGCCCGGCCCGGAGGTGGCGATCGCGACTCCGACTCGTCCGGTCGCCCTCGCGTAGCCCTCGGCCATGTGCCCCGCTCCCTGCTCGTGCCGGGCGAGGACGTGACGCACGGTCGTCCCACGGGCGAACGCGTCGTACGTCGGAAGGATCGCGCCGCCCGGGATCCCGAACACGACGTCGACGCCCTCGGCCTCGAGCGAGCGAAGCACCGCGTCCGCGCCCAGCATCCTCATGGGCCGATCTCACTCGGTGAGAGCTGGAAGCCGGCGTTCGTCACGCCACGGCCTCTCGATAGAACTCGGCATTCGTCAGGGCGCCGGGCAGCTCCGACAGGACCACGTCGGCGAACTCCCGCGTGGTCGCCCCGACCCCCGACGTGACCATGTCGGGGGTGCGCACGCTGTTGGCGCATGCCTCCAGAACCGCTCCGGTGAGCGTCTCGGCCGCACGGCGCTCGCCCAGTCCCTCGCCGAGCAGGAGCGCAGCTGCGAGCAGCATCGATGCCGGATTCGCGACGCCCTGTCCCGCGATGTCCTCCGCCGCGCCGTGCGCGGGCGCGAAGACGCTCGGGCCCGTACGTGCAAGGCGACCCGACGCGACGATCCGTGGACGGTGGCCGTGCGCGACGAGGCCGACGAGCGGCTCGGCGAACGGCGCGGGAGTGACGACGACGTCGAAACGGCCCGGATCGAAGGCGAGCCCCGAGACAGCCGTCGTCATCGGCCGCAGCTCGACGACGACGCCTGCGTGTCGCGCCGCCTCGGCCTCGACGAGGGACCTCCACTGTGCATCTCCGCCGACGGAGGTGACGCGTGCCCGGCTCGAGCGAGCGACGTCGAACGCCTGCGCGAGCGCCCATTCCGCGGAGGCCTCTCCCAGCGGGCTGAGCACGGTGATCGCACCTCGCGGCGCGAAGACGACGCGATCGACGCGCGCGTGGAGGTCGAGCTCGGACTCGACGCCGGCGAGAGCGGGCTCGTTGCCGGCCGCGACGAGAATGGCCTGCGCGGCGAGCGTGGCCTGCCTCGTCTCCGTCGGCAGCGCGTGGCCCGACTGCGTGAACGCTCCCGCGCCGAAGGGTGGGTGGATCTCGTCCACCTGGAACCCGTGCAGCCGCGAGACGCGAGCGAGCGCGCGACTCGCTTGGGCCATGACCTCGGGGCCGACGCCGTGCCCGCAGAGGCAGGCGACGACGTATCGCATGCGACTCGTCATTGGTTTGCCTCCACACCCGCCGTTGCCGGCGTCCGCTGGGGGAACCTCCTTGTTCCAGGCCCCCTCCAGTGGTCCGCTTCGCGGACCAGGCGCTCCGCGCCTTCTTCGAAGACGTCGTAGAGCGTGACCGCGCGCCTCGAGTCCGCGAGCGCCTTGAAGCGCTGGAACGCCGAAGCAAGCTCCTCGTCGCTCAGATGGAGTCCCGCCTGCTCGCACGCGCGGCGGAACGCATGCCGGCCCGAGTGCTTGCCGAGCGGCAGGGTCATCGTGAGCCCGAGCTCCTCGGGATCCATGATCTGGTACGTGGCGGCATCCTTGAGCATGCCGTCCTGGTGGATGCCGGCCTCGTGTGCGAAGGCGCTCGCTCCGACGATCGCCTTGTTTCGCTGCACCGCGTACCCGGTGAGTTGCGACACGAGCTGGGAGACGCGGCCGATCTCGCCCACGTTGACCCCAGTCTCGAACCCAAGTGTCTCCGAGCGGACGCGGAGTGCCATGACGATCTCCTCGAGGGCGGCGTTTCCGGCGCGCTCGCCGAGGCCGTTGATCGTGCACTCCACCTGCGTCGCACCCGCCCCGATTCCCGCGAGCGTGTTCGCGACGGCGAGCCCGAGGTCGTTGTGGCAGTGGACGGACAGAGTCGCGCGCTCGAGCTCGGGGCACCGGCGTCGGACGTCGAGGAGGAAGGCGGCGTGCTCCTCGGGCAGCGAGTAGCCGACGGTGTCCGGGAGGTTGACCGTCGTCGCTCCTGCCTCGATGGCGGTGCGGCATACCTCTGCGACGAACGCCGGATCGGAGCGCGTCGCGTCCTCGCACGAGAACTCGACCTCGTCGACGCGGTTGGCGACGTGGGAGACGGCGAAGCGCGTCTCCTCGACGACCTCCGCCGGCTCGAGGCCGAGCTTGCGTTCCATGTGGATGGGACTCGTGGCGATGAAGACATGGACTCGCGTGCGCCCGCGTGCGCCCGCGAGCGCCTCGACGGCGGCATCGAGGTCCTCGACTCGCGTTCGTGCGAGAGAGGCGACCGTCGGCCCGCTCACCGCTGCCCCGACTGCGCGGATGCCCTCGAAGTCACCCGGTGAGGAGATCGCGAAGCCCGCCTCGATCACGTCCACGCCCAGGCTCTCGAGCGCTTGGGCGATCTCGGCCTTCTCGTCAGGCGAAAGAACGATGCCCGGGGATTGCTCACCGTCCCGAAGCGTCGTATCGAAGATCATGATCCTGCGGCGATGTGCCACTTGTCTGCTCCTCCTGTCGGGCCGCCCGAGGGCGTACCTCTCGTGTGTTTCGGTGGACGTGTGCGCCTGTGCGGCGCGTGTGTCGCGTCTCCCCCTAGAGGGGGAGAATCAGGAGAAGCTCGATGCCGGCGCCGCAGGATACGCCCACAATCGTGGCGTTGGCGGATGTGGATACGTGCATCCGGTCCGGCATCAGAAGTCCACAGTGTGCGGACGACGCGGAGGCCTGTCAAGTCGGGATGTGGTGAACCCGGAGGACTAGACCCTTGCCGACCGCGTTCGGAGCGACTAGTCTTCCGACTTCCATGCCGGGTGAGGCAGCGATCAAGTCGTTCCTTGCCGCGATCCTCGTGGTCGCGATTTTCGCGCTGCCCAGCTAGCCGGCGCTCCTCCCTCTCGCCGCCGCCGGACTAGCTCACAAGAACCGGCGGGAGATCACTTCGCTTCAGCGACCCGAAAGGTGACCCGGCAGTGGGCGACGAGCAGCGCCTTCTCTACGACCCCCGTGAGCGCGATGCCTGTGGCATCGGGCTCGTCGCGGACGTGCGCGGGCGCGCGTCCCGTGAGGTGCTCGACCGCGCGCTCGCCGGCCTCGCGGCCGTCGGCCATCGGGGGGCGTGGGCAGCGGACGGGGTCACCGGCGACGGTGCCGGTGTCCTCTTGCCTCTGACCGAGACGCTTACCGGGACGCCGGGTGCGGGGCTCGCCATGTGCTTCCTGCGCGAGTGGTGGCTCCGGGCACCCGTGGAGGACGCCTGCCGGGCCGAAGGCCTCGAGCCGGCCGGCTGGAGAACCGTGCCCACGCGGACGGCTGCGATCGGCGTCACCGCTCTCGCATCGCTGCCGCGCATCGAACAGCTCGTGCTCGCTCCATCCGAGCACACGGACGCCGAGCGGCGCGCCTACCGGGCCCGTCGCCGAGCAGAGCGCGTCGCCGGCGTCTACGTCGCGTCCCTCTCCTTCCGAACCGTGACCTACAAAGCACTCTGCGCCGCAGGACAGCTCGCCCGCTTCTACCCGGATCTCGAGGATCCCGGGCTCGCGGTTCCGTTCGCGATCTTCCACCAGCGCTTCTCGACCAACACGGAGCCGAGCTGGGAGCGCGCGCAGCCGTTTCGGCTCATCTGCCACAACGGCGAGATCAACGCCATCGACGGCAACGTCGCCTGGATGGAGGCGCGGCAGAGCACGTTGGGCGTCGAGCCGGGTCTCTCGCCTGCGCTCGATCACGGCGGATCGGACTCGGCGCTCCTCGACAACACGCTGGAGCTGCTCGTCCGCGACCAGGGCAAGGACCTGCCCGAGGCCGTGTCGCTGCTCGTGCCGCCGGCCTGGCAGAACGATCCACGGCTCGACCCGGAGGTGCGCGACTTCCATCGCTTCGGGGCGCTGCAGAGCGAACCGTGGGACGGCCCGGCGGCGCTCTGCTTCACGGACGGCAGGGTCTGCGGCTCCGCGCTGGACCGCAACGGGCTTCGTCCGCTGCGGGTCGCCATCACGGATGACGGCCTCGTCGCCGTTGCGTCCGAAGCAGGAGCGGTGCCGCTGCCCGACGGAGCGAGGGTGCGCCGCACGCGCCTCGGCCCGGGCGGCATCCTCGTGGTCGATCCCGAGCGCGGCCTGCTGCTCGGCGCCGAGGTCCGGCGGCAGCTCGCGAGCCGCCGGCCGTATCGCGAGTTGGTTGCGGCGAGCGTCGAGTGGCGTGGCGTCGGCGAGCCCGTGCAGCCGCCTGCGGATAGCCTGGACGCGCGTCACGTCCTGCACGGCTACACGCGCGAGGAGCTCAACGCGATGCTCCGGCCCCTCGCCCAAGCGGGCACCGATCCGATCTCGTCGATGGGCGACGACGCGCCCATCGCGCCGCTCGCCGGCCGGGCTCGTCCGCTGACGACGTACCTGCGCCAGCGGTTCGCGCAGGTGACGAACCCGGCGATCGACCATCAGCGCGAACGCCTCGTGATGTCCGTTGCGACGCTGCTCGGCCCCCGGGTCGCCTCGTTCGACGTCGAGGGGCCACTCCCGAGGCAGACGGTGCTCCCCGGGTTCCTCCTCTATCCGACCGGGCTCGAGTCGCTCTCTCCCCGTCGGCTCGATGCGACGTTCACGGAAGAGGAGGGGCTCGGGAGAGCGCTCGACAGACTGGTTGTGCTCGCGGAGTCGGCGGTTGCGGCCGGGGCCGTCCTCGTCTGCCTCTCCGATCGTGAGGCCGGAGCGACGCGTGCGCCTGTGCCGGCGCTCCTGGCGGTCTCGGCCGTCCACACGTGTCTCGCGGAGCTCGGCCTGCGCATGCGCTGCTCGGTGCTCGTCGAGTCGGACGAGCCGCGCGACACGCACGCGGTCGCCTGTCTGCTCGGGTACGGCGCGGATGCGATCTGTCCGCGACTGGCGCTCGAGACGGTGGCGCACCTGGCGGCGAACGACAGGGTCGGAGGCGATCGACCAACGCCTGCTGAGGCCCAGCGGCGCCTCCTCACCGCGTTCGAAGAGGGTGTGCTCAAGGTGATGTCCAAGATGGGCATCTCGGACGTGGCGAGCTACCGCGGGGCGCGCCTGTTCGAGGCGGTCGGCCTCGACCGCAACCTGTGTCGCGACTACCTCGGGGGAACGCGGTCAGCGATCGGGGGCGCACGTCTCGATCGATTCGAACGCGAGGCCCTCGAGCGCCTGGAGGCATCCCGCGCCGCTCGGCCGCAGCTCGAGAATCCGGGCTACTTCAAGTTCCGCAAGGGAGGTGAGCCTCACGCCACCGACCCCGCCGTCGTCGCGGCGCTGCAGGAGGCGGTGATGGGAGCTCACGCCCTGCGCAACGCCCTCCGGGACGGCCGCTCCGACCTGTACGAGCGGTTCGCCGAGTTGGTCAACGGCCGGACGCCTCTCGAGCCACGCGACCTGCTCGAGCTCGTCCCGGCAGGCCCGCCCGTCCCGCTCGAGGAGGTGGAGCCGGCAGAGCAGATCGTGCGTCGGTTCTCGAGTGGGGCGATGTCGCACGGCGCGCTGTCCGCCGAGGCGCACGAGACGGTCGCGATCGCACTCAACCGCCTGGGGGCACGCGCGAACTCCGGGGAGGGAGGCGAGAGCCCCGATCGGTACCACGACGAGCGCAACTCGAGGATCAAGCAGGTCGCGTCCGGCCGCTTCGGCGTGAGCGCGGAGTACGCGGTCTCCGCGGAGGAGCTTCAGATCAAGATCGCACAGGGCTCGAAGCCGGGCGAGGGCGGCCAGATTCCGGCGCACAAGGTCACGGAGGAGATCGCGCGACTCCGTAGGACCCAGCCCGGGATCTCCCTGATCTCGCCCCCGCCGCATCACGACATCTACTCGATCGAGGATCTCGCCCAGCTCGTCTTCGACCTCCGCGAAGTGAACCCGGATGCCGCGGTCTCTGTGAAGCTCGTCGCCGAGAGTGGCATCGGGCTCGTCGCGGCGGGAGTGGCGAAGGCACACGCGGACGTGATCCACGTCGCCGGTGCCGACGGCGGCACGGGTGCGAGCCCGCTTCCCTCGATCAAGCACGCGGGCGTGCCCTGGGAGCTCGGGCTCGCAGAGGCGCAGCAGGCGCTCGTGGCCAACCACCTGCGAAGCCGCGTGCGGCTGCGCGTCGACGGCGGGCTCAAGACCGGCCGGGACGTCGTCGTCGCTGCGCTGCTCGGGGCGGACGAGTACGCGTTCGGCACCGCCCTCCTGCTCGCCGAGGGCTGCCTCATGGTGCGTTCGTGCCACCTCGACACGTGCCCGGCCGGCATCGCCACGCAGCGACCCGAGCTGCGGGCGAAGTTCGCCGGGACACCCGAGATGGTGCAGGCGTATCTGCTCCTCGTCGCCGAGGAAGCCCGCCGCCTGCTCGCGTCCATCGGCCTCCGCTCACTCGAGGAGGCGGTCGGCCGGGTCGAGTGTCTCCGGCAGCGCCGTACCGGCGATCCCGCGGCCGACACGCTCGAGCTCGCACCACTCGTCGCTCGCAGCGCGGAAGGAGCGGCCCGCTACACGGGAGCCCGACCTGCGCAGTCCGGCGATCGGCTCGGGATCCTGCTCCATGCGCAGGGCAGGGCGGCGATCGAGGAGACCGCGCTGATCGAGCCGCGCCATCTCATCACGAACGGCGACCGCGCCGTCGGCGCGCGACTCGGAGGCGCGATCGCGAGGCGAGCGGGCTCCGGCCCACCTCCGGGTCGCGTGCGGGTGCAGTTCGAAGGCTCGGCGGGCCAGAGCTTCGGCGCGTTCCTGACCGCCGGCGTCGAGCTCGACCTCGTCGGCGAGGCGAACGACGGCGTCGGCAAGTCCATGAGCGGTGGTCGTATCGTGATCTCGGCGCCTCCGGGCGACGCCGGTGATCCCTGTCTGCTGGGCAACACGGCGCTGTACGGTGCGACCGGAGGCCAGCTCTTCTGCGCCGGCTCGGCAGGGGAGCGGTTCGCCGTCCGGAACTCCGGAGCGGTCGCCGTCGTCGAGGGAGTCGGAGACCACGGGTGCGAGTACATGACCGCGGGCACGGTCGTGGTCCTCGGCGAGACCGGGCTGAACTTCGCGGCGGGTATGACCGGAGGGGAGGTCTACGTTCTCGATCCGACCGGGTCGCTTCACATCTGCCTCAACCAGCAGCTGGTGCTCGCGCACAGCCCCGATTCGCATCAGCTCGCGAAGGCGCGGAAGCTCGTCGAGCTCCACTTGCGGCACACCGGCTCGCTGCGTGCCGCGGCGCTGCTCGAGCGCTGGGACGAGTCGGCCGTCGCCTTCCGCCGTGTCGCTCCGAGGGCCGAGGCGACGTCGGACGGGTCGATGGAGGAAGAGGCGTTGGGAAGCGCGCCCTGAGCTCCGATGCCGGACCGCGACCACGCAGTCACGACGTGCCACAGCTGCGGCTCGCAGCTTCCGGCCCGGAGACCGGCCGTCCATGCCTGTGACTGGTGGCGCTGGCTCGACCACCAGGTCGACCTGCGCCGAGAAGAGCTCGATCGATTCGAGCGTGAGCTCGGCGCCTATCTGCGCTCCCCGGACGGGCAGTTCGACCTCTGGTACGCCGCGCACCAGAGGCTGCAGCAGAAGCTTCCCGGGGACCCCTGAGGACGGGAGCGAACGACGAACGAGACCGCGAAGATCTGGCTCAACGGCGACCTCGTCGATTGGGGGGAGGCGAAGGTGCACGTCGGTGCCCACGCGCTGCATTACGGGAGCGGCGTCTTCGAAGGGATCCGGTGCTACGAGACGGCCGCCGGGCCGGCGGTCTTCCGGCTCCGCGATCACCTGCAACGCCTCCACGACTCGGCCGGGATCCTGTCGCTGGACATCCCGTACTCGGTGGACGAGCTGGCCGAGGCGACGCGTGAGCTCGTGCGAGTGAACGGCCTCGTGTCGTGCTACATCCGCCCGATCGCCTTCCACGGCTACGGTGGGCTCAGCGTCGCCCCGACGGGGAACGCGGTCGACACGGCGATCTTGAGCTTCGCGTGGGGTGCCTACCTCGGAGACGGCAGTCTCGAGAACGGCATCACCGCGGCGATCTCCTCCTGGCGACGTGTCGGCCCGAACGTCATCCCGCACGCAGCGAAGGCGACCGGCGTGTACCTCAACTCGATGCTGGCGACGATGGAGGCACGGCGTGCGGGCTACGAGGAGGCGATCCTGCTCGATGCCGCCGGCAACGTCGCCGACGGCCCGGGCGAGAACCTCTTCGTCGTCAGGGACGGCGTCGTTCGCACGCCGGCGCTCGCGGGCTCGATCCTCCCGGGCGTCACGCGCGACTCGGTCGTCGCGATCGCGCGGAGCCTCGGGTACGCGGTCGAGGAGGCGACCCTCATCCGGACCGACCTCTACCTCGCCGACGAGGTCTTCATGACGGGGACCGCCGCCGAGGTGACACCCGTTCGGGCGGTGGACGACGTCGAGCTCGGCGTCGGACCGATCACCCGCGAGCTGCAGGAGGTCTACCTCGGGGCAGTGCACGGCCGCGACGAGCGCTGGGACGCCTGGCTCGACCGAATACCGACGTGAGAACACCAGCGCGACCGGAATCCGCGCGAGCAGATTCCGGTCTTGCGCACTCAGCAGCGGTCGGATCGAGTACGACCAGCGCAGCGGCCGCGAAGCGGCCGCCTTCAGGGAAGGCGCGGAGCGCCTTGTCCGCGAAGCGGACCAGTGGAGGGGGTCTGGGGGAACCGGGAGGTTCCCCCAGCATCAACCGCGCGCCCCCAGCATCAACCAGCGAGTGGATCCGCGCTAGCGGATTCCGGTCTTGCGCACTCAGCAGCGGTCGGATCGAGTACGACCAGCGCAGCGGCCGCGAAGCGGCTGCCTTCAGGGATCTTCGCGCGACCGGAATCTGCGCGAGCAGATTCCGGTCTTGCGCACTACTCGTCGAGCACGGGCGCGGCGACGACGCCGTACCCCTGGGTCTCGAGCAATCGTGCCGCGAGCGCGGCGTCGACCTCCCCTGCGACCAGGATCGTCAGCGTGCCGCCGCGCTCAGGGGACAGGTGCTCCATGTCGAAGTCGGCCACGTTGATCCGCTCGGCTCCGAGCGCCTGGAAGATGCCGGCGAGAACGCCGGGTCGGTCGGGGACGTGGACCCGCAGCCGATGGAGCGCTCCGGCGTCCTCGTACGCCGTCTCGAGCATCCTGCGGCGGTTGCCGCTCGCCTCACCGATCCAGCGTGCGAGGAATCCCGCGTCTCCGCCCGCGAGTGCGGCTTCGAGCTGCTCGACGCGCCGCCGATGCTCGGCGAGCGTCGCTGCGAGGGCGACCCGGTTCTCGAGGAAGATGTCGACCCAGATCCGCGGGTTCGCGCCGGCGATCCGCGTCATGTCCCGAAGCGATCCTCCTGCCGTCGCAAGCGGATCGTGCCCCTCCACGCGGGACGATCCAGCCTGGTTGAGCAGGACGTTCGCGAGCGCGTGCGGGAGGTGGCTCGTCACTGCGACGAGCCGATCGTGAGCGTCCGGGTCGATGGCGACTGGTCGCGCGCCGAGCCCGGCCACGAATGCATGGGCGGCGCGGTACCGGTCGGGCTCAGTCGTCGCGAGCGGCGTCAGGAACCACGTCGCGCCTTCGAAGAGGTCGGCGCTCGCCCGCTCGGGGCCGCGGGTCTCGGCACCGCAGATCGGATGGCCGCCGACGAAGCGCGGGTCGTCTCCGGCGGCCGCGCAGACCGCGCTCTTCGTCGAGCCGGCATCGACCACGGTGCTCGCGGGTGAGGCACACCCGAGAACCTCGCGCGTCACGGCGGGCAAGACCGCCACGGGCACCGCGACGAGCACGACATCCACATCTCGTACCGCTTCGGCGAGCGACTCGGCGGCGACGACCGCGCCCCGCTCCGCGGCGACCCCGAGCGCGGCCGGATCCTCGTCCCAGCCGGCGACGACCTCTATCCCGCCGCGCTTGCACGCCAGCGCCACGGAGGCGCCGATGAGCCCTGTCCCCACGACCGCGAGTCGCATGGCGGGTGCCGTCAGGTGGCTCGCATGAGCTCGGCGACGCGGAAGGCGACGTCGAGCGACTGCCGGCCGTTCAGCCGTGGGTCGCAGAGCGTCTCGTAGCGGTGGTCGAGTTGCTCCTCGCGCACGGCCTCCGAGCCTCCGAGGCACTCGGTGACGTCCTCGCCCGTGAACTCGAGGTGGACTCCGCCAGGCCATGTGCCGACCTCGCGGTGCGCTGCGAAGAAGCCCTGCAACTCGGTCATGATCGAGTCGAAGTGGCGCGTTTTCGTCCCGGAGGGCATCCGGACGAGGTTCGCATGCATCGGGTCGCAGGCCCAGACCACGGGAACGTCCGCGGCCCGCACCGCCCTGAGGAGGGGCGGGAGGAGGTCCCGCACGCGCTCGGCGCCCATCCGCGCGATGAACGTCAGCCGTCCAGGCACGCGATCCGGATTGAGCCGCTTCGCAAGCGCGACCGCCTCGTCCCCGGTGGCAGTCGGGCCGAGCTTGACTCCGATCGGGTTGTCGACGCCAGAGAAGAACTCGACGTGCGCGCCGTCCAGCGCACGCGTGCGGTCTCCGATCCAGAGCATGTGAGCCGAGCAGTCGTACGGCTGTCCGGTCAGCGAGTCCGTGCGCGTCAGCGGCTCCTCGTACTCGAGCAGGAGCCCTTCGTGGCTCGTCCACACGTCGACCTCGTGGAGGGTCGGCTCGCGCGCGAGGTCGATCCCGATCGACTGCATGAAGTGGAGGGCGCGCTCGATCTCGTCCGCGAGCGCCTCGTAGCGCTGGCCCGAGGGAGAGCTGGCGACGAACTCTCGGTTCCACGTGTGTACGCGCGTCAGGTCGGCGAAGCCGCCCTTCGTGAAGGCCCGCAGGAGGTTGAGGGTCGAAGCGGCTTGGTAGTACGCCTGCACGAGCCGCTCCGGCTCGGAGCGGCGTGCCTCCGGCGTCGGCTCGTCGGAGTGCACGATGTGCCCGCGAAACGACGGGAGCTCGATCCCGTCCACGATCTCGGTCGGTGCTGTCCGCGGCTTGGCGAACTGTCCGGCGATCCGACCCACTTTGACCACCGGGAGCGTCGCACCGTAGGTGAGCACCGCCGACATTTGCAGCAGGACCTTGAGCTTCTCGCGGATCGCCGGTGCGGAGACGTCTCGGAACGACTCGACGCAGTCCCCCGCCTGGAGCAGGAACGCTCGTCCCTCGCAAACCTCCCCGAGCGCCGTGAGGAGGGCTCGTGCCTCGCCGGCGAACACGAGTGGGGGAAGTGCGCGAAGTCTCTCCCGCGCCGCGGCGAGCGCCGCGAGGTCGGGCCACTCGGGCTGCTGGCCCGCCGGCAGCTCCCGCCACGAGGACGGTGTCCAGGTCGGCTCGGTGATCGCCATCGGACAACGAGTGTAGACCGCGCCGGCCTGCGCCCTCAACGCGTGCCGGAGGCCGGCCCGTGTGCGAGAACCGACAGGGGCAGGACGCCGTCGAGGAGGGCGCGTCCGACGATGCCGCCCTCGCAGCCGGCGGCCTCGACTGCGGCCAGGTCGTCGAGTGAGCGAATCCCACCGGCTGCCAGCACGGGAATTCCCGAGTGGGCACGTACCCGCCCGAGGAGGTCGACGTCCGGGCCGGTGAGTGTTCCGTCTCGCTCGATGGCGGTGCAGAGAAGTCGCTGGGCTCCCGCTTCCCGGCAGCGCTCGGCGGCTTCCTCGGCTCGGAGCGACGTCGTGTCCTCCCAGCCGCGGACCGCCACGACACCGTCTCGGACGTCGATCGCGACGACGAGTCGATCCCCGAGCGCGACGGCGTAGCGCTCGACCGCGCGGTCGTCGACGAAGACGGCCGTTCCGACGACGACACGTGCCGCTCCCGCCTCGAGCACTCGCTCGGCGTCCACGAGCGAGCGGACACCACCCGCGGCCTGAACGGGAACGACGCCTGCGGCGGCGACCACCTGTCGCACGAGCTCCGGTCTGATCTTCCCGCTGCGAGCCGCGCCGAGGTCGACGAGGTGGATCAGCGCGGCCCCGGCCTTCACGAGCTGCTCGACGAAAACGAGCGGGTCTGCTCGTCGGCTCGTGATGCGGCTGAAGTCACCGCGCTCGAGGCGAACGACCTCGGCTTCGAGCACATCGACGGCGGGGATGACGCGAAATCGCTTCTCTTGTGTTAGCACGCTAACATGGTACTATGCTCTACTCGGAAGACGTCGACTCCGTCTCTCCATGACCGAAGGGCTTCCACACGAATGGCGTACGAACGAGACCAGCGACCTGTTCGAGGCGATTCTCAGCCTCCGGACGCTCGACGAGGCCGAGCGCTTCTTCCGGGACCTGTGCACGCTCGCGGAGATCGAGGCGATGACCCACCGGTGGCAGGCGGCGAGGCTGCTGGACGAGGGCCTGCCGTATCTCGAGGTGGCGACGCGAACGGGCGCGTCGACGACGACCGTGACTCGCGTCGCACAGTGGCTCAAGCGCGGCGCCGACGGGTATCGGCTGGTGCTCGACCGCCGCAAGCGGGCTCGCGGCCGGACCGTCTGACCATCGCCGTCCCGGCAAAGGGGCGACTCCGGGAGCCCGCGGTCGGGCTGCTCGCCGAGGCCGGGCTCGGGCCCGAGCAACCCGGCGAGCGCGCGCTCGCGTTTCCGTGCCGGAACGCTCCCGTCGACGTCCTTCTCGTGCGCGCGGCGGATGTGCCCGAGTATGTGCAGGACGGGGTCGTCGAGTGCGGCGTCACCGGTGCGGATCTCGTTCGCGAGAGTGGCGCCGACGTCGAAGAGCTCCTTCGCCTCGGCTTCGGCGCGTGCACTCTCGAGGCTGCCGTCCCCGCCGAGACGCCGGCGCAGGTGCTCGATGACCTCGACGGGATGCGCATCGCGACCGTCTACCCTCGACTTGCGGCCGAGCTGCTCGGGGAGCACGGGGTGGAGGTCGAGCTCGTCCGCGTCACCGGCTCGGTCGAAGTTGCTCCGCGGCTCGGGCTCGCGGATGCGATCGTCGATCTCGTCTCGAGCGGGAGCACGTTGCGCACGAACGGGCTGCGCTCGCTGGGCGCCCTCTTCTCGTCCGAGGCGGTGCTTGTGGCGAGGCCGGACGCGAGCGGGCGGGCGCGAGAGCTCGCGACGGTCCTACGAAGCGTCGTCCAAGCCAGGGAGACGCGGTACCTCATGCTGAACGCACCGGAGAGCGCCCTCGAAGAGATCACGCGGCTCGTGCCGGGCTCCGGCTCACCGAGTGTCCTGCCGCTCGCGGAGCCCGGCATGGTTGCCGTCCACGCACTCGTGCCCGCGGCCGACGTGTGGCGGCTCCTGCCACGACTCGAAGCGGCCGGGGGATCGTCGATCCTGCTCGTCCCGGTCGAGCGGATGCTTGCATGAGGCACCCCAAGCCAACCCCAGCCATCATGCGCTTTCCTCGGACGTCGCTCGGAGGCCGGCTCCGCCCGCCGGGAGCCGTGGCCGGCCCAGGGGTGTTCGCGAGGCGTGATCCGCTCCTGCGGATCACGCCTCTGCGCAAAGGCGAGGAGCGCGCATGAGCGAAGTCGCCGCCATCCTTGCGGATGTCCGCGCTCGAGGTGACGAGGCTGTGCGCGAGTGGTCGCTCCGCCTCGACGGCGTCGAGCCGGCCCGCGCGGAGCCGGGCGCGGACGTGCCCACCGAGGCGGTTCTCGCACTCGCTGCCGCCGTCCGACGCTGGCATGCGCTCCAGCGGCCCGCCGACGTCTCGCTCGAGGTCCGGCCGGGCGTCGAGCTCGAGCGACGCTGGGTGCCACTTGCGTCGGTCGGGATCTACGTCCCGCGAGGCCTCGTCTCCTCGCTCGTTATGTGTGCGGTGCCGGCACAGGTGGCCGGAGTCGGGCGGATCGTCGTCGCCACCCCCCCGAACGGCGCCGAGCGCGTGGCTGCCACGGCGCAGCTCCTCGGACTCGACGAGGTATGGGCTCTCGGCGGCCCCCCGGCGATCGCCGCCCTGGCGTACGGCACCGCGTCGATCTCTCGGGTGGACAAGATCTGCGGCCCTGGTGGCGCGATGGTGAACGAGGCGAAGCTCCTCGTGTCGCGGGACGTCGCCATCGACCTTCCGGCCGGGCCGTCGGAGGTCGTGGTGCTCGCCGGAAGTGGCGCCGACCCGCGCATCGTGGAGCTCGAGCTCGACGCGCAGGCCGAGCACGGGCCGGACTCGCTCTGCCGGCTCGTCGCGGCCGACGGCGACCTCGACGCCGCCCTGGCGGAGGTCGAGGCGATCGCTCCCGAGCACCTCGTGCTCCTCGGCGAGGACGCCGAAGCCACCGCGCCGCGCGTTCGAAACGCCGGCGCGGTGTTCGTGGGGCCGTGGTCGGCGGTCGCAGCAGGCGACTACGCGACCGGCGGGAACCACGTCCTCCCCACCGGAGGCTGGGCCCGCGCCATCGGGGGGCTCGGGCTCGAGTCCTTCCTCAAGCCGGTGACGATTCAACGGTTGACGGCCGAGGGGCTTGCGGGCCTTCGCCCGACCGTCGAGGCGCTCGCCGCGCTCGAGCGCATGCCTGCTCACGCACGGGCGGTGCGCAGGTGAGGGCGCTTCCGGTCGACTTCTCCGCGTACGCGTGGGCGCCGTCGACCGAGGAGCTGGCGAGGCGCGTGGAGCTCGACCCGCTCCGGGTCGTGCGCTTCGACGGGAACGTCCCACCGCATCCGTCGCCGGCCGCCCGACCGGGGGCGATCGCGGCGGCGCTCGCCGAGGTGAACGCGTATGCGCACGGCGGGTACCCGGCCCTCGTCGCTGCGATCGCGGACTACGCCGGATGCGAACCGGCGAACGTCGTGCTCGGCGCGGGCGCCGACGACCTCATTCTCCTCTGCGCGCGGACGTTTGCCGGGCCCGGGGACTCCGTCGCGATCGCCGAGGATCCGACGTATCCCCTCTACCGGATCGCAGCCCAGCTCGCCGGGGCGGAGATCGACGGCGGCGAGCCCGCCGTCACCTTCTGCTGCCGTCCGAACAACCCGACGGGCGAGCTCGGCCAGCTTCCCCGCGAGCGGCCGCTCGTCGTCGACGAGGCGTACTTCGAGTATGCGGGCGAGACAGCGGTCGGTCTTCTCGAGGAAGGCGTCGTCGTTCTCCGTACGTTCTCGAAAGCGTTCGGACTCGCCGGAGCGCGGGTCGGCTATGCGCTCGCCGAGCTCGACACCGCGGCCGAGCTCAACCGCCGGCAGGCGCCGCTGCCCGTCTCGACGCTCTCGGCTGCCCTGGCGCTGGCGGCGCTCGGTGACCCGCCCGACGTCCGACCGCAGATCGAGGAGCGGGAGCGCTGCGCGCGTGCGCTTTCGGCGCTCGGCCTCGCTCCGCTCCCGTCCGCGACGAACTTCCTGTTCGTGCCGGTCTCCCAACCCGACGCGTTCGCGGCCGAGCTGCTTCGCGCCGGGATCGTGGTCCGCGCCTTCTCGAACGGGATCCGCTTCAGCGTCCGGGATCGCGAGGATGACGACCTTCTGCTCGAGGCCGTCGCCCGCATCCTCGAGCGGCCTTCGCCCGTCGCGTCGCCGGCCGCACGTCGGGTACGGCACCTGCGAGCGACTGCCGAGACGCGCATGCGTGTGCGGCTCGGGCTCGACGGCGCCGGGCGCGTGCGGGTCGATACGGGCGCAGGCCTCTACGACCATCTGCTCGAGCAGCTTGCCTTCCACGCAGGATTCGATCTCGTTCTGGAGGGCGTCGGCGACCTCGAGACCGGGCTACACCACACCGCCGAGGATGCCTCGCTGGCGTTCGGAGAGGCGCTCGACGCCGTGCTCGGGGATCGCCGCGGCATTGCACGCTACGGAGATGCAGTGGTGCCGATGGACGACGCCCTGGCCCGGGTGGCGATCGACCTCGGCGGCCGGGCGGCCTCCGAGCTCCGGCTCGAGCGCGACCCGGGGCTCGCAGCCCACATGCTGCAGAGCCTCGCCCAGGCCGGGCGGCTCGCGCTTCACGTCGAAGCGGAGGGCCGCGACGAGCACCACGTTGCCGAAGCGGTCTTCAAGGCTGTCGGCCGTGCCTTGCGTGCGGCGGTCCGGACGGAGGGCCCGGGTATACCGTCGACCAAGGGGCGCCTGTGAACGTCGCCGTCTGCGAATACGGCGCCGGCAACGTGCGCTCGGTCGTCGTCGCCTTCGAGCGTCTCGGTGTGGACGCGCGGGTGACGTCCAGCCCGGCCGATGTCGCCGCCGCGAAGCTCGCTGTGCTTCCGGGTGTGGGCTCCGCTGCGAGCGCCATGGAGGGGCTTCGCGAGCGAGGGCTCGATGCCGCCTTGCGCGAGCGGGTCGCGGCCGCCGGCTCCACCCTGGGGATCTGCCTCGGCCTCCAGCTCGCACTCGAGGAATCGGAGGAGGACGGCGGCGTTCCCGGGCTCGCGATTATCCCCGGCCGCGCCGTTCGCCTCAGCGCGGGTCGGGTGCCGCGGATCGGGTGGGCGCCGGTCGAGCCGGGCGGGGATGTCTTCTACTTCGCCCACTCGTACGCTGCGGAGACGACCGCCGCCGTCTCTCGCTCGGAGGGCATCGTGGCGGTCGCCGCACGAGGCAGCTTCGTCGGCGTCCAGTTCCATCCGGAGAAGAGCGGCGCCGCGGGTGCCCGCTTCCTCGCACGATGCCTCTCCCGCGCCTGATCCCCTGCCTCGACGTCGCCGGAGGGCGCGTCGTGAAAGGCGTCCGCTTCGCGGGCCTCGCCGAGGTGGGGGATCCCGTCGAGCTCGCGGAGGCCTACTCGGACGCCGGCGCCGACGAGCTCGTGTTCCTCGACGTCGAGGCCACCCTCGAAGGGCGCGCCGCGCTGAAGGGTCTGGTCGCGCGCGTTGCAGATCGGCTCGCCATCCCGCTCATGGTCGGCGGCGGGGTGCATTCGGTGGGCGACGCGGAGGCGCTCCTGTCGTGTGGCGCCGACAAGGTCTCGGTGAACAGCGCGGCGCTCGCCCGGCCGGTGCTCGTGAGTGAGCTCGCGGCTCGCCTCGGCTCGCAGGCCGTCGTCGTCGCGATCGACACGGCTGCCGGCGAGGTCTGGTCGCGCGCGGGCACGGAACGAGCGGGACGTGAGGTCGTCTCCTGGGCCCGGGAGGCCGAGCAATGCGGCGCCGGCGAGATCCTGCTCACCTCGATCGACGCGGACGGTACCCGTGAGGGCTATGACCTCGAGGTGACTCGAGCGGTTGCCGACGCGGTCTCGATCCCCGTCATCGCCTCGGGCGGTGCCGGCTCCGCTCGGCATGTGGCGGACGTGCTGCAAGTGGCACAGGCGGCGCTCCTGGCTTCGATCCTGCACGAGAACCCGGCGCGGCTGACGGCGCTGCGTCACGAGCTGAGGAAGCTCGGGGTCCCGCTTCGCGATGCAGCCTGACCTACGTGCAGCGATCGTCCAGGATGCGGCGACGAACCGCGTGCTCATGCTCGCGTGGATGGACGAGGAGGCGCTTCGCCTGACCCTCGAGACCGGTGAGGCGCACTTCTTCTCTCGCGCGCGAGGAACGCTCTGGCGGAAGGGTGAGACGTCCGGCAACACGCTCGCGGTCGAAGAGGTGCGAGACGACTGTGACGGCGACGCGGTGCTGGTGCGCGTTCGGCCGGCTGGCCCCGCGTGCCACACGGGCTCTGTCTCCTGCTTCGCTCCCTGGCTCTGGCGACGTGTCGTCGAGCGTGCGTCGACGCGACAGCGAGGCTCGTACGTCGCCCGACTCGTTGCCGAGGGGCCCGCCGCCGCGGCGCGCAAGGTTGGTGAGGAGGGCCTCGAGGCGGCGCTCGCAGGCGCCGGAGAGAGCGACGAGCGGCTCGTCTCGGAGATCGCCGACCTCTGGTTCTCGAGCTACGTGCTGCTCGCTGCGCGGGGTCTCGACCTGGCCGCCGTCGAAGACGAGCTCGTGCGCCGTGCACACGAGGCCGATCGGATGCTCGCCTCGGCGGATGCTCGGAGCGCCCCGTGAGGGCTCGAAGCGGCACTCTGTGTCCGTGCGCGCCGCGTGCGGTGGACCCGTCCGGCCCTATCTGGCGGCGCGCATCAGTCTCTCCGCGGGCGTGGCAACGCAGGCCTCGGCATACTCGGCGGTGCTGGCGCAGGAGCGCGTAAGGGTCGCGACGAAGGCGCGCTCGCCCGCGCGCCAGGTTGAGCAGAACCTCGACGCCGCGCTCGGTTAGGCCGTATGCAGCCGTTTCTTCGCCGATCGCGGCGGCGAGGCGCTCGGCCGCCTCTGATGTCACTCGTACATGTGCGCGACCGTGCGCGCCTTGCCGGGGGGAAGTCATACGTACTTTCCCGAACCGACGCTGGGGGTGACCGCGGATGACGGTGGATCGGCAGGCCCGGAGACTCCCGCCCAACATCCGGCATTCGGCACGGCTCGGCGGGAGGTTCTATGGCGAGATTCAGCCGCAAGACGTTCCTCGTGGGTGCCGGGGCCGGAGCGGGAACCCTCGTCGGCGCCTCGCATCTCGTCTCCCCCGGTCGTGGCGCTGGGCAGAGCGCGGCCCCAGCGCCGGTCGAGGAGTGGGTGCCGACGGCCTGCTGGATCGGGAAGCAGGATTGCGGCATGCTCGCCCGCCGCATCGACGGGCGGGTCGTGAAGTTCGAGGGCCACCCGGCGCACCCCCGGAACCTCGGGACCCTCTGCCCGAAGGGGATGGCGCAGATCATCTCCGTCTACGACCCGAATCGAGTGAAGGCGCCGCTCGTGCGGACGAACGCGAAAGGGCAGACCGGCGAGTGGCGTCAGGTCTCCTGGGACGAGGCGCTCGACCGCGTGGCCCGGAAGATCAAGGAGGTCTCGAGCGACGATCCGGGTCTGATCCTCTGGCAGAAGGGACGCAGCAAGACCAAGGAGTTCTACGACACGGCGTTCGTCAAGGCGCTCGGGGCGACGAAGCTCGGCCACGGCGCCTACTGCTCCGACGCGGGCTACCGGGCCTGCGAGTTCACCGTCGGGGTAGAGGGTGTGCTGCACCCCGACTTCAGGCACACGCGCTACCTGCTCTCCTGGGGCTGGAACATCACCAACGCGGGCGGGAACAAGCTCTGCTGGATCACGTGGAACCGCCAGTTGCTCGAGGCCAGAGAGCGGGGCGTGAAGGTCGTCGTCATCGATCCGCGCCTGCGCGGGGCCGGTCCCTTCGCAGACGAGTGGCTCCCGATCAGGCCGGCGACCGACCTCGCGCTCGCGCTGGCGCTCGCACGCGAGCTCGTGCGGCAGGGTTATGTCGACCGTGAGTACCTGAGGCGGTTCACGAACGCGCCGTTCCTCGTCCAAGAGGACGGCTTCTTCCTGCGCGCGGGCGACAAGGAGCAGGTCTGGGACACGGCCACGAACAGTGCGGTGCCGTTCGACGCCGCGAAGAAACCCGCGCTCGTCGGCGAGTACACCGTCGGAGGCGAGAAGGTGAAGCCGGCATTTCAGCTCTTCACGGAGCACCTCGACACGTACACGCCGGACTGGGCTGCGGAGGTCACCGGCCTGCCGGCCGAGAAGATCCGCGCCGTCGCCGAGGAGCTCGGCCGGAACGCCATGATCGGGGCGACCATCGAGGTGGAGGGCGTCTCGCTCCCGTACCGGCCGGTGAGCGCGATGGCGTACCACATGTGTCAGCAGGAGCTCGGGTTCGAGGCGATCCGGGCCATGGTGATGGTCTTCATGCTGCTCGGCGCCGTGGGCGCAGTCGGCGGCCAGAGCATCGATCTCGGAGGCTGGAAGGTCGAGGCGGAGAAGTTCGACAAGTGGGGCGAGGTCGAGATCGGAGACCCGCCGTACAACTTCTATTTGAAGGACAGCAAGTTCTTCCCGATCAACACGGGCAGCCCGTCCATCGTCGCGAAGGTGATGGAGGACCCGAAGCGCTACGGGGTCGAGAAGCTGCCCGAGATGGTGATCCTGCACATGCACAACCCGCTCGGCGCCGTGCCCGACCGGAAGCTGATCTCGTCGATGTACGCGAAGATCCCGTTCGTTGTCGACATCAACGCGTGGTTGTCGGAGACAGCCGACTACTACGCGGACGTCGTACTCCCCGCCGCGACGGTCGAGAAGTACGAGGGCCCGCTCGGGGCGACCGACCAGTACGTCGACGCGGTCGCCCTCCGGGTGCCCGCGATGAAGCCGCTCTTCGAGTCGCGCGGGGAGATCGACATCTACCTCGACCTGACGGAGAAAGCGGGTCTCCTGTACGGCGAGGAGGGCTACCTCGAGCAGATCAACGAGGCGCTCAAGCTCGTCGAGGTGGACGAGGAGACCGGCGAGGTGACGAGAGGCCCCTACGCGCTGCCGCTCGACCGAAAGCCGAAGGTGCGGCAGATCTTCGATCGGTGGGCCAAGAGCCAGGGAATCGAGGGGGGCGTTGCCTACTTCGAGAAGCACGGCGTCTACGTCAAGGGTCCGATCGAGGCTGCGAAGTACTTCGGATTCGCGATGGACCCGCCCTTCGGGGGCCTCGTCCACCGCCTCTACGGCGAGCCCCTCCTCCGCTACCAGGAGGAGATGAAGGCGAAGGGGGCCGCCGAGATCTACTGGCAGGACTACACGCCGTTCCCCACGTGGCGCGTCCCGACGATGGACCGCTCGCCGTCCGAGTACGACCTCTACCTGATCAGCTACAAGCTGATCGAGCACAAGCAGAGCCGGTCGAGCTTCATCCCGCTGCTCGCCGAGATCGCACGCCGGCAGGAGCTCTCCATCAACCCGAAGACGGCGAAGGAGCGCGGCATCGACGACGGGGACGAGGTGTGGGTGGAGTCGCACAACGCCGTCACGGGCGAGACACGGAAGGTCGAGGTGCAGGCTCGCTACACCGAAACGATCCGGCCTGACACCGTCGGCATGGCGCACCACTTCGGGACCTGGACGCACCCGGAGGCGGAGGGGCAGGGCCCGAGCCCGAACGAGATCTTCTTCAGCGGAGAGGGCTACGTCGCCAACACGGCGGACCAGTCCTTCCACGTCAAAGTTCGCGTCTTCAAGGCGTAGCGAGGGAGCCGACGGATGCCGCGATACGGAATGGTCATCGATCTCGAGCGGTGCATGGGCTGCAGGGCCTGCATGGAGGCGTGCAAGGTCGAGAACAACACACCGGAGGGCGCCTTCTGGATGCACGTGTTCCGGTTCGAGGAGGGCGAGTACCCGGATACCAAGGTGGGCTTCCTCCCGCGGCCGTGCCAGCACTGCGAGAACGCGCCATGCGTCAAGGTCTGCCCGGTTCAGGCGAGATACATGCAGGACGACGGCGTCGTCCTGACCGACTTCAAGCGCTGCATCGGCTGCCGCTACTGCATCGTCGCGTGCCCGTACGGGGTCAACCACTTCAACTGGACGCCACCCGAGGACGCGTACTACCTCGACTGGGACGATCCGGACCTCGAGAAGGCCACGGGCGGCGCAGTCCCACCGTACGACAACCCGGACCTCGACCAGCCCCACGGAGACCGCGGCACGCTCGTCGCCGGGGGGGGCCACTACGACGGCACCACCGAGAAGTGCACGTTCTGCGTCCAGCGGCTGGAGAAGGACTTGCTGCCGGCGTGTGTCTCCAACTGCCCCGTCGACGTCTTCAGCTTCGGCGACCTCGACGACCCCGAGAGCGCGCCGTCTCAGGCCCTGCGCTCGAGACGGGCCTTCCGTCTCAAGGAGGAGCTGAACACGTCACCCAAGGTCTTCTACGTCGGTCAGCCGCCGCCCAGCGAGGAGATTCGGCCGATCGACATCGTCTCGAGCACCGGAGGCCAGTGACGATGGCGACCAGCGCACGGACGGCTGGGCAAGGACTGCTCTCGAGGTACGGCTGGACCATCTGGATCGGGATCCTGGCCGTGCTCGTCGCGCAAGGGCTCTACAGCTTCGCCCGGCAGCGGATCGACGGACATCAGCTCGCGGGCCTCGACGACACAGCGCCGTGGGGCTTGTACATCGCCGGGTTCGTCTTCTTCGTCGGTGCAAGCGCAGGCTCGACCGTGATCGGCCTGACGGTTCACGGGTTTGGTCGCAAGGACTACGAGCCACTTGCGACGCGGGCGATTCTCATCGGGCTCCTCTCCCTGGCAGCCGCTGTCACCTTCATCGCCGTAGACGTCGGGCGGATCGAGCGGATGTTCCTGTTGCCGTGGTTCTGGCACAACCCGACCTCGATGTTCTTCTACACGTCGATCACGTACTACGTGTTCGCCGCCATCCTGCTCGCCGAGCTCTACTACACCGTGAGACTCACCCGAGGGAGCACCGAGCCCCGCGATCGGTGGATGGCGAAGTGGCTGGCCATCATGGCCGTGCCGTTCGCGCTCGTCGTCCTGCATGCGCCGCACGGAGCGCTTTTCGCGGTCGTCAAGGCGCGGGAGTTCTGGGCCAATCCGCTGCTGCCGCCCCACTTCGCCGTCGTCGCCCTCGTCAGCGGCCTGGCGCTCGTGATCCCGGTGACGATCGTCACGTCCTGGTTGAAGAAGCGGGAGCTCGTCGGGACGCACACGCTGGCTCACATGGGGGCGCTGCTGGCTCTCTTGATCTCCGTCACTGCGGTCCTCGACTTCTTCGACTGGCTGGTCTTCGCCTACAGCGACAAGGCAGCGGGTGTCGCCGCGTGGGACATCCTGTTCGGCTCCCACCTCGTCCTCTCCGTCATTCACGTGGGGGGGTATATGGCTGCTCTTGCAACCCTGTTCTTCGTCCTCAGGTTCCGGCGTGAGTGGCTCGTCCCGGGACTCGTCGTCGCGTGTGCGATCACGCTCCTGGCCGTGGCCGGCTACCGCTACAACCTCGTGACGGTGGGCCAAGCGGTCTCCCTGCTCCCCGTGATCCCAGTGAATGAGTACTGGCCGAGCGGGACCGAGATCTCGATCGCCGTCGGCATCGTCGCGCTGACCGCCCTCTCCTACTCGATCCTGACGAAGGTTCTGCCCCTGGAGGAGGATGCCCCAGCGCAGCGCGAGGAGCCGGCGGTTGTCACGGGGAGACTTGCCCCGGCGGGGGAGAGCACCTGAGCGGAGGCGCGGACGGGCGAGGGAGCCTGGCAGACCTCGCCCAGGCTCGCCACAGTGCGTATGAGCTGCTCGGCTCGCTCTTCTTCTATCCAGAGAGGGACGAGGTCGACGGATGGGTCGAGCTCGCCCAGGAGCTCAGGGACCGGTCCGGGCCGCTCCGCGACTTCCCCTTCTTTCCTCGCCTCGAGCTGGCTCTCGACTCCCTTCTCGAGCTCAGTCGGGAGCAGACGGTGGGGCTGGAGCAGGAGTACCTCGAGCTGTTCGGGCGCGGCAGCTCCAAGGCGCGGTGCCCGCTCCACGAGTCGGACTACGTCGATCGTACGGGCCTACGGCGCGGGTTGGTTGCCGTCGCGGTCGAGCAGGCTTACGCCGCCGCAGGGCTGACGCTGTCCTCGGCGACGCGCGGGGAGCTCCCGGACCACGCCGCTTTCGAGCTCGAGTTTCTGTCGCACCTCTGCGCGAAGGAGGCGAAGGCGAGGGAGGACGATCGGCCCGAGGAGGTCGCCGGCCTCCTGCGTGTTCAGAGGAACTTCCTCGACCGGCACCTTCTCCTCTGGTTCCCCGCCCTCGTGCACAACGTGCGGCTCGCCGCTCCCGTGGGCTTCTACCGAGACATCGCCGACGTCGCCCATGCATTAGTCGTCCACGACCGCGATCTGATTGCCGTCCTCGAGGTTGATTGCAACGAGCCGGCAGTCGCCGCCTTCGCGCCGTGACGTGAGTGCGCCGCCGCACGTCTGCGTCGGGTTGTGCGGCGACCTCGAGCAGGACGCCGGGCTCGAGCTCGCCGCTGTCGCCAACGCGTTGGAGGGGTTTTCCTCGAACGTCGGTGTAGCGGTCGTGCCGGGCCTGTGCCACTCGCCTGATCTTGTGGCCTCCCTCGCTGCCACCACCCACGCGACCCGTATGGCGCTCGGCCTCTGCGCACAGTCGACGCGAAGCGACGAGTTCCAGGCCTGGGCGCGAAAGGCCGGGCTCGACCCGTTCGCGGTCGAGCTCGTCAACCTCGACGGCGCCGAGAGCGCGGACACGGCTGTACTCGTCCTCGCAGGCGCAGTGGCTCGGCTGAGGGCGCTCCCGGGAAGCAGGCCTGAGGAGCTCAAGCTACGACTCGTCTCTTTCGAGCAGCGACGGACCCGGCGGTCCTTGTTCAGTCTCCCCCCAACCACCTACGAGGCCGTCGCCGGCATCGAGGAAGCGAGCTGCCTCGGACCGCAGCACTGCGGGCGCTGCATCAGCACCTGTCCGTTCTCGGCCATCAGGGCAGTCGGTGTGAAAGTGACCGTCGACAGAGACCGATGCGAGTCCTGCGGGTTGTGCGTCACGGCGTGCCCGACCAACGCGATCGGGTTACCCGGCTCCGCCCTCTCTCAGTACGAGGCCGAGATGGCGACTCTCCTCTCGGCAGATCAACCCAGCCTGCTCCTTACCTGCCGACGGTCCGCCTCCACCGTTGCCGGAGGCAACGGCCGAGCGCCACTCTCGGCGGGGTGGCTCCCGGTCACGGTGCCCTGTCTCGGCATGGTGACTCCCGGATGGATCTTGCAGGCGCTCGCGCGTGGAGCCTCGACGGTCGCGCTCCTCGGCTGCGGCGAACGCTGTCGTTCGGACCGGGCGACCATCAGCCGAGAGCGTGTGGACTTCGTTCGCGAGCTCCTCGGCCTCCTCGGCGAGAGCGCTCCTTCGCAGAGGGTGCTGTGGATGGACCCGGACTCCGCGCTGACCCGAGCGGACGCGTTCCCATCACGCACGAGAGACCGCACAGACGACCGAGCGCTGTCCCTTCTCGAACCCGCCGCCACGACGGCGGGCGCCGTCGAGCTCGCTGAGCGCTACGGAGCACGTCCCGACGTCTCTCTGCCCCACGCGGGTTCTCCGCTCGGGATGGTCAGGCTCCGGGAGGAGACCTGCACAGCCTGCGGCGCGTGTCCCGCCGTCTGCCCCACCGAGGCTCTGCTCTACGAGGAGGGGCCACAAGGCGAAGCGATCATCTCCTTCGAGGCCGCGCGCTGCGTCTCCTGTGGGAATTGCGCGCGCGTGTGCCCGGAAAGTGCGAGCGACACCTTGAGCGTCAGCCCGCGCATCGATCTTGCCGCTCTCGCTCATGGACGAGTCGCCCTCAAGCGGGCTGCTTCTGCGCGCTGCCGCAAGTGTGGGCGTGCGATCGCGCCAGACGCAATGCTGAGGAGAATCAGAGCACTGCTCGAGGGCGACGAGGCGTCCGAGCCGCTGATCGCGATCCTGACCCAACTCTGCAGCGATTGCCGAGCGCTCGACTCCACCCCGTCAGTGGGCGACCACTAGGTTGCCCCACCTCCCGGAGCAGACTGGGGAGCGGCGGAACGTCAGCCGCTTCCCAGCGAAAGCTTCATCGGCCAGGGAGCGACGTGGCGAGCGGGAGCGACGGGACTCGAACCCGCGACCTCCGGCGTGACAGGCCGAATCGGCTGCGACGAAGGGCGTGGACGCGCTGCTCGGAACAGGCGTATTTGCCGCGCCTTTTCGATGAGAAACCCTTCCCGTTCCGCATTGCTCCGTGGACGTCTTGCAGGCGTTTGGGCCACGAATGGGCCGGGGTGTTGTCAACCAAGCACAAGATTCGGCACCGGAGGGGCCATCTGGAAGATGAGGCTCAAGGCGTTGTCGACCGCCTCTCTACCACGCGCTCCGAGCGGCAACAGTTCCCGACGACTGCGCTGGAAACGGTCAGTCATGCGCTCCCCGCTCGGCTGCGAAGGGAGCTGTACTGCGGCCTGGAGAGGGACCTGTCCATCGAGCCAGGGGCGTACGCGCATGCGGGATCCTCGCCGAGCGCGTCTCCGGACGCCGCGAACGCTCGCGCGCGCGAGCCTCCGCAGAGGTCTGCGTATTCGCACTCGCCGCAGCGCCCGTGGAAGCGGGCCGCGCGGATGTCCCGGAGCAGCGGGTGGCTCCTGTAGATGTCGACGATGCTCTTCACCCTGACGTTCCCCAGCGGCAGGGGAAGGAAGCCGGCTGGGAAGACGTCCCCATTGTGGGCGACGAAGACAACGCCCTTGCCATCGCGGGTTCCGCCTGTCTGCGCCCGCGGCTCGGAGCTCGCCTCGCCAAGCTGCTCTCGCAGGCGTGCGGCGAGCACGTCGTACAGCGGTCCGAGACCGTACGTGCTCCTCGGGTCGGCGCCACTTTCGTCCTTGCTGCGCCAGGCGACGACGCGTCGGAAGAAGGGTGCCTCGACGGTCCGGACGACGAGTCCGTACGACGAGGCGTCGAACAGGAAGTGGCACACGTCCTCGCTCTCGTCCGGGGTGAGGTCCACGAGGTTTCGCCCCCTGCCCACGCGCACGAGGAAGAAGAGCTCCCAGACCGACGCCTCATGCTCTTTGACGAGCCTCGCGACGTCAGCCAGCTCGTGCGCGGTCTCACGCATGACGAGGGTGTTGACCTGTACGTTGAGGCCGCAGCTCCGGGCGAGACGAAGCGCATCGAGCGTCGCCTGGAAGTGCCCCTCTGCTTGTCTGACCCGCTCGTGCGTCTCGGCGCTGCCGCCGTCGAGACTGATGGAGACGGTCGTGACGCCCCGCTCCCGCAACGCTGTCAGCGCCTCCGCCGTGAGCGACGGCGTGACTGCCGGCGCGACCGCGATACGGAGGCCGAGCGCCGAGGCATGGCCCACGAGCTCCGGGAGATCGGGCCGCTGCAGCGGGTCGCCGCCGGTGAAGATGGTGATGGGCCGGGGCTCACCAAACGAGGCCACAGCCTCGAGCAGGGAGCGCGCCTCGTCGTGGCCGAGCTCACCCGGGAGCGGGCTCGGGATCGCCGCCGCCCGGCAATGGCGGCAGGAGAGGGTGCATGCCCTCGTGGCCTCCCAGAAGACGAGACGCGGATGCGCGTCGAAATCAAGGTGTGCCGGGGCCGGGGTACGAGCCGACGGCCGGCGGAACGGGAGCCTTCGGCCTACGCTTGCCAGCGTCGCGGTCAGCTCGTCGACCGTGATCTCCGTGAGCCCACGGCGGCGCGCGGCCTGCTCGACGGCCAGCCTCACGCGGTCTCGGACGAAGGGCGGGATTCGCTCCACCCGCTCGTCTGCCTCCCGCGTCCAGCGGAGCCGCGGATCCCCCACCTCGGCGGCGCGGCCGAGGGGCCGGTAGGCGCACCACGGGTCCTCGCCGGAGAGGTCTCCGGAGAGGGCGAAGGATCGCGCGCGGCAGCCGCCGCAGAGCTCGCGGAACTCGCACGTCCCGCAGTGGCCGGTCGGTGTCTCGTCGCGGAGACGGCTCAGGATCGGTGCGTGCTGCCAGATCTCCTTGAAAGGGCGCTCGCGGATCGAGCCCGCCTCGAGCGGCAGGTACGGGCACGGGGTTACCTTGCCGTCCGCGGTGATCCGGCAGTACTGTCTCCCGGCGAGGCAGCCCGCGGAGGCGACGAGCGCCGAACCTCGCCGGGAGGCGATACGGGCGATCTGGGGCGCGCAGCGCGCACGAATCATCAGCCGCGGGTGGCGCGCCTGCGCGTCGGTCAGTGCTCCGAGCGCCCGCTCGTACTGCGCGGGCGAGATGTCGCTCAGCGTCTCGGCCCGTCCGGTGCAGACGAGGAAGTAGAGCGTGAAGCCTGCGGCCGACTCTGCCTCTGCGAACCTGATCAGCGCCTCGACCTCGCCGTAGTTCCAGGACAGGGCTGTCGTCTGCACGATCACCGGCACGTCCTCGGCGACGCAGGCGCGGATGCCGCGAACGGCGCGGCGCCAGGCACCCCGGGCGCCGCGAAAGCGGTCGTGCTTTTCCGGGTCGATCGAGTCGAGGCTGATCGCTGCCCCCGCCAGACCGAGCTCCTTCAGGCGGCGGGCCCGGGTGCGCGTCAGCAGCAGCCCGTTCGTGCCGAGAACGGGGAGGAGGCCGCGACCGGCGGCGTGGTCGACGAGCTCGTCGAGGTCGGGACGCAAGAGCGGCTCCCCGCCAGAGAGGATGAGCATCTGTGTCCCAAGGCCGGCCAGCTCGTCGATCAGCCGCCGTCCCTCGTCGAGCGTGAGCTCCCCGCTCGCCGCCCGCCCGGCGGCGAGGTAGCAATGGCCACAGCGAAGGTTGCAGCGCTGAGTCGTGTTCCACGACACGATCTCGGGGTGCCACGTGCGCTCGCTCGTCATGGTCGGTGGAAGCGTCCCGTCTCCGCCCAGTGGCGCCGGGCCTGATCGACGAGATCCGGCGTGACCTCGGACGTGCCTCGCTCCCGGGCGTACGCCTCGAGCGCGTTGACGATCATGCCGCGAACGAACTCTGGGATGCGGGCGATCCGTCGTGACGCCTCGTCCGTCCATGTGAGCTCGCTCGTTGCTCTCGCCGAGCCCTCGGCCCATTGCCGGTACTTCTTGTCGAGCACTTCGGCCGTCACCGACGGCAGGCCGAGACGGCGGGCGAGCACCTCGACGCGCTGCCTTGTCAGCTCGCGCAACGGCCCCGCCGGTACCTGCTCGAGTTGCGCCTCCGCATCGGGCGCCCAGGACAGCCGGTCTTCGAGCGGGAGAACCTCGCCGGTGACGACGAGGACGCTACAGGTCGCAAGCCGGGCGATGTTCTCAGCCGTGCTGCCGAGGTCGGCGTGCTCGGTGCGGTGGCGGCCGAAGCGCCCGGCGACGAGGAGCGCCGGCCTCCGCTCGTCGGCGTGGTCGAGGATCCGCTGGAACGGCTTGCCCTCGAGGAGGGTCGTCTCGACTCGCTGACCGGCCGTCTCCGCCATGCGTGCAGCCGTCTCCAGGTAGCCGCCGTAGAGCTTCTCGAGGCCGCCGTCGATGATCTGCTCGTGGAGCTTGCGCTGCTCGTCGAAGCGGAAGCGCTGAGCCTGCTCCTCCGCTAGGACGCCGGAGATGCTCTTGAAGGCGGCGACGTGGAACTGCGGGTCGAAGACGCTGACGATCTCGACAGGTTCGTCCAGGGCTCGGCCCAGCCGGAGTGCGGAGTCGACCGCCTTCGTGGCTGCGGCGCTGCCGTCGGTGAGGGCGAACACGCCGCGGCTACCGGGCGGGCGCTTCCGAACGAGGAGAACGTCGATCGGCGCGCGGCGCAGGACCCGCTCGCTCACGCTTCCGATCAGGCTTCGCCGCCTCGCCCCGAGCCCGAGCGCGCCGAGCGCGACGAGGTCGCAGCCGTCCCGGGCGATCTCCTCGAGGATCTTCACGTAGTTCGTCCCCTCGGCGAGGCGGCGCTCGAAGGTGACCTTTAGGCGGCAGAGCTTCTCGGCGTGATCGAGGTACGACTCGGAGATGATGCGCAGGCCGTCGGAGATGAGCGTCCCGTGCACGGCGCGCGAGCCGCTCAGCTTCTCGGGGCTGGAGTAGGGGGCCGGCAGGGCGGGCTCCATCTGGCGGAACCGCGTCTCGTGGAGCCGCGCCGCATAGGCGTGGAAGGCGACGACCGTCCCGTCGGCACGCCCCGCGAGCGCCGCCGCTTGCAGTACCGCCTCGTCGCTGTGTTGCGAGTTATCGACCGGGACGAGGATGCGCGCGTACATGTCAGACGGGGGAGTCGTGGCGCCGCCAGGCGCGCGTCCGGCTCCACATCGACGGGTAGAGGGCGCGCATGGCCGGGGTCTGGAGGTAGAGGACGATCGCGACGTCGACTGCCAGAGGAAGTGGATGGCCGAGGTGGACGGAGCGGACTGCGTCGAACGTGGCGAAGACGTAGCCGGCCATACGCGCTCTCGGACTGCGGCGCGAGAGGGTGTACGCCGCCCAGGGCGCCGCGACGCAGTAAGCGAGCACGCCGGTCGATCCGTGCCCGTAGTTGAGTCCCGGGAGGGATCCCGTGACGATCGCCCACACCTCGAGCGCCGGCGCGACGCTCAACAGAAGGACGAGAGGGAGGGCCGGCCGGAGCGGGCTCATGGTGTCCTCCGAGTGGCCGCCTTGCCGCCGATCATGCTGCCGACGAAGCTCGTGACGAGGATGAGGAGGGGCCAGACGAAGAAGAAGGTCGAATCGCCCGTGGCGAGTCCGGGAAGCGGGTCGGGCAGGGCCTCCGCCAACTCGGCTCCGAAGAGGACGCCGGCGACGATTCCGAAGTAAAGCGTGCCGAGGACGGCGCCGTAGAGCGGCTCCGGCTCGCGTGCGTACCAGCCGAGGAGAAAGCCCGCAGCGAGCAGCGAGGGCACGCTCGCCAGCGCGAGCCACCAGACATTGTCCGTCAAGAGCAACGGCGCGGCTCCGAGGGCGACCGTGCCGGCTGCGCTCGCGCCCAGCGCGAGGAGGAACACAGGTGTGCGGGGTGGTCTGTGGTGCCGCGACATGGCCCTAGTCCCCGACCTCGCCGTCCTCGACCTCATCGGTAGGTCTCCCCGTCAGCGTCGTCAGGTAGGCGACGAGATCCTCGAGCTGTTCCGCGGAGACGAGCGCTTTGTAGCGAGGCATGATCGGCGCGTACTTCGGGATCTTGAAGTCGTACGCCGATCCGGCCTTCAGCTTCTCGAACAGGTAGTCACGCGCTGTCAATCCGGGCACGCGGCCGCCGGCCCTCGACGCGACTTGCGTTAGGTCGGGGCCGCGGATGCCCCCCTGGCCCGCGATGGAGTGGCAGCGGAAACACCCGACCGTGGGGTTGCTGAAGAGCTCCCGCCCGCGGTCGGCGGCTTGCTCCTTCTGCGCGGGAGCCTTCTCCGCCTTCGGCGGGGAGAACTGTGGGTAGACGACGCCAACGGCGACGAGCAACCCGACCGTGACGAGGTAGACGGCTGCCACGCTCCCCACTACTGAAGCCGGGCGTTCCGGCGTGCGGATCCGCTCCCTGCCGAGAAACCAGAAGAACAGGCCGGCGAGGAGAGCCATGACCGTGAAGAACACCCGGTAGACCCAGCCGAACTGGAGTCCCGTCTCCTCCGGGACGAAAGGCAGACCGACCCAGATCGCCACGAGCACGACGAGCAGCACCGCGCCCTTGCTTCGGATCAGGCGACGCAGCGACGGGGCTTTCTGCTGTGGCGCGACGGCCACTTCTACGCCTCCTGCTCCGGTTTACCAAGCTTGAATCCGATCCAAAATATGAATGCCATGAACGTGAAGAAAATCATCGTGATGATTCCGACCATGATGCTCGTGTGGCCGAGCGGGGTCGTGTACCACTGCGGCGTCGTATCGCGGAGGACGCGATACACATGCCAGTCCTGGCGGGACAGCTCGCGGATCGCCCCCATCAACCCCATCAGGTAGACGACGACAGCGGGCACGAAGACGAGCGCATACTGGGCCTGAGGCGCGATCTCTCCCCAGCGGACGGCCCCGAGGGCCATCGCTCGGCGGTAGACCATGTACGTGACGAAGGTGAGGAGGATGATCGCCGTGACGGCCAGGGCTTTCGCCATCATCAGCCCCAGAAAGCCCGCCCGCTCGGGCAGCACGATGTCCTCGAGCGCGACACCAGGCGTCTGCGTCGTCAAGTCCGGATAGAAGTTCTGCGGGATGATCCAGACGATGCCGCCCGCGACGATCACGCCGAAGATCGGGCGCATGTAACCGGAAAAGCGCTCCGCTCCGTCGATGCGGCGGATACTCATCCACATGTAGTAGTTGACACCGAGGAAGAGGAGGCTGACGAGCAGCCCCTGCATGACGAAGAAGCTCGAAAGCTTGTCCGCCATCTGAAACGTGGCGATGTTCGCGTCGTAGAGGAAAATCTCCTTCGCGTAGATGTAGCCGGCAAGCGGCAACAGGATGAGCGTGGCGACGCCGATGAAGTTGCCGATGAACCCCATCCAGTCGTAGAAGGCGCGGTCCTCCCGGCTCTTCGCCGTCAGGAACATGAAGGCAGCGAAGAGCGCGATCATGAACCCGCCGAAGGTGATGTTCGCGATGAAGCGGTGCAGGTTGAGCCCGCTGAACGTGTCGTTGTTGACGAGCGCCCAGACGCTCGCCGTCGCCGCGTTCTCCGGCGGCGTCAGCATGTAGGAGCCGACCGCATTCATCATCACCATCGTCGCGGTGCCGGTGACGTTGAGGGCCACGCCGATGGAGAGATGCAGCCTCTTCCGGTCGGCGAGGGGCTCCCACGAGTACCAGTAGACGTACATGAGCGCTGTCTCGACGAAGAAGAGCCCGCCGTAGATCGCGAAGACCGGCCCCATCCGGTCGAGCAGATGGGTTGCGACCTCGTGGTAGGGGCCCATCAGCACGAACGCGAACGCGGCCCCCGAGAGCGCCGTGAAGCTGTAGGCGATCGCCACCACTTTCATCGCTTCCCTCGCCAGCCGCTCGTAGCGCTGGTCCCTACGCCGGTGCCCCAGCCACTCGCAGACGACGATGAAGATCGGCGCGCCAAGGACGAAGGCGGCAAAGAGGAGGTGGATCTGCGCGACGAGCCAGACCAGCGACCGGGCGTCGATCGCCGCGAGTGGGAGAAGGACCGAGCCCGCCTCCACCTACTTCACCACCAGCGTTCCGGTCATCCCCCGCTTGTTGTGGTTGCTGATCGGGCAGGAGATGCGATAGGCGCCCGGCTTCAGGTCGATCTTCCACTCGCGGTCGCGTCCCTGCCCGACCTTGGGCGCCTTCTCGTCGACGCCCTCGCCCTCGACTCGGAAGTCGTGCGTATAGCGCCCCTCGTTCACAAGGTGGAACGTGATCGTTCCGGCCTTGCCCATGACTTTGTCCGGCACGAGCTTGAAGTCCTTGAGGCTCATCTGGATCGTCGCCTTGGGCGGCCCTACGGGGGGCTCGTCCTGGGTCTCGCTCGGCGCCGTCTCCTGCGGCGCGGCGGCCGTCGGAGAGAGGGCGCTCGTCCCCTTCGCTGCGAGCGGGTGGGGGACCGCCGGCTCGCCCGCGGCGAGGAAGAAGGCCCCACCCAGTCCAAGCATCCAGAGCAGAACCAGCGCCGATATCGCCCAAGCCCGCACCGTCTCTCTCCACCTCTCGCTAGTTCGCGACCCTCATCGAGAACGTCATGCGGACGGCTCGACGCATGGGTTCACGGACTCGCCCACCCGTGCCGGCTTGGGTGGACGCACGCTCATCGTCATCCAGTGCCCGCCCATCGTCAGCCCCTTTCCGGCCGATCCGAGTCGGCGACCCGTGGGCCGCCGTGCGACAACGAGTCAGCGCAGACTCGAGAGCACGGCGGCCTGGGGGGTACGGGCCTCTAGCACGACGGGAATACCCGGATCAATGCCTTCATCGTCGGCTCGTGCTTGTTGCAGATGAGCGTGTAGACGCCCGACTGCTTCGCCTTGAAGCTCACGACGTACTCGCGGCCCCGGTTGTGGCTCTTCTCCTTCACGACCTCGTCGCCGTTCGGGGCCTCGACCCAGTCCTTGTGCTCGTCGCCGTTGACCGCGAAGAGCCTGAGCGCGACCGTGTCCCCCTTGCACGCGGTCATCGCACCCGGAGTTATGAACTGGTAGGCGGACACCTCCCACTTCGTCGGCGCCGCCGGGTCGGCGACACCGGGTGCCTTGTAGCCGTACGCGTCGGAGAGCTTCGACGGGTCCTTCGCGGGCGGCGCCAGCTTGTCCGTCGTGGTCGAGCCCTTGAGCTCGGCCTGGATGATGTTGAACTCGACCTTCTGCGGCTTCGCTGCGTCGCCGCCGGACGCGGTGCCGACTGCGACCGCGAGAGCCGCTGCGGCAGTCATGCCAACGCCCCCCACGAGCAGCAGGCGAAAACGCTTCTCCATCTCGGCGTCTCCTTTGAGTCGGTTACGTGCCTCAGCTGCTTGTACTGCCGGAAGGCGTCACGGTTCCATATCGCCGCCGTCCCAATTCCGTCACAGGTCCTAGCGGCTGGGCGACGCGCCGCGGGCCTCCATATCAGCCCGGGGGCGCGAGCATGTAGCCGACACCGGACCTCGTGACGATGTAGCGGGGGTCAGAAGCGTGCTCCTCGAGCTTCTGCCGGAGCCGCCAGAGAGTCACGCGCAGCATGTGGTAGTCGCCGCGGCTGGTGCCTCCCCACACCCTCTCGAGCAGCTCGTCCCGAGTGAGGACGACCCCCACGCTCGTCGCGAGGCAAGCCAGGACGCGGAACTCAGTCGGCGAGAGACGCACCTCGCGTCCACGCACGGTCACCCGCTGCGCGAGCAGGTTGATCTCGAGGTCGCCCACCGTCAGCGCCGACTGACTCGGCGGGGGCGAGGTGGGATGCGCTCGCCGCAGGACGGCGCCGACGCGCGCGACGAGCTCCTGCGCCGAGAACGGCTTCGTCACGTAGTCGTCGGCTCCAAGGCCGAGTCCCCTGACCTTCTCTTCGTCGGCTCCCTTCGCGGTGAGGATGATGATCGGCGTCGTCGAGACCTCGCGGATCCGGCGGCAGACCGCGAAGCCGTCGAGGCCGGGCAGCATCACGTCCAGCACGACGAGGTCCGGCTCGCCCTGGGCGAGAAGCGCCAGCGCATGCTCGCCGGTGGCGGCGCACGTCACGCGGTACTTCCTTGCCTCGAGATTGAACCGGATGATCTGGAGGTAGCGCGGCTCGTCGTCGACGACGAGGATGTGCTCGCCTGCCATCAGCGCCCCTCCTCGTGCGGCGACGCGCCGTCTTCGAAGAGCGGGAGCGAGAAGAGGAACGTGCTGCCGCTCCCGGGCCCGCTCTCGACCCAAAGCCGACCCCCCTGCGCCTCGACGATCGCCCTGCAGATCGCGAGCCCGAGGCCGGTTCCGCGGACACGGCGGCGCCGCGAGTTCTCGCCGCGGTAGAAGGGCTCGAAGATCGCCTCTCGCTCGTCTTCGGGAATCCCGTCTCCACGGTCGGTGACGCTGACGACCGCCTCATCGGTTTCCCGGTGGACGACGAGCTCGACTCGAGTCTCCGGCTCGGAGTAGCGAGCGGCATTATCGAGCAGGTTCCGCAGCACCTGCTCGATCCGTAGCGGGTCGACGAGCACCCGCAACTCGCCGTCGTGGTGGAAGGTCGACAGCGCATGCCCCGTCTCCTCGAGCATCGGTCGGGCTCGCGCCCCGACGTCCTCCACGAGCGCGTCGAGAGCCACGAGCTCGGTCTCGAGGGAGAGGCGACCGCTCTGGAAACGGGAGGCGTCGAGCAGATCGTCGATCATCTGCTGCAGCTTTGCAGCCTCCTCGTCGATGATCCGGACGAACGTCTGGCGCGTCGCGAGGTCGATCGGAGCGATGTCGTCGGAGAGCAGGGTCGTTGCGTAGCTGCGGATGAAGCCGAGCGGAGTCCGCAGCTCGTGGGACACGGCCGAGATGAGCTCCGCCTTGACCCGTTGCGCCTCGCGCTGCGTTTCGACCCGCCGGAGCTCGTCGAACAGACGCGCGTTCTCGATCGCCAGCGCGACCTCGTTTCCGATCGCGTGCAGCATCCGCCGCTCCCCGGGCGGGAGAGCATCGCCGCCATGCGAGAGGAGAAGGACTCCCAACGTCCGCCCACGGGCCTGGAGCGGAAGGATGGCGAGACTGCGTCCGGCGGGCGCCCGGCACGGTGGGCGGAATGTCCTGCGGGCGTCCGGGTCGAGGAAGAGGGCGTGCCCGCTCGCGGCCACGACCGCGCAGGGGCAGCGGTCCGCGCCGACGTTCTGGTCTCGGCAGGGAAAGCCTGCTGAGTCGCCGCGAAAGATGGGTGGCTCCAGCTTCCCCGATCTCTCGTCCAGTAGCCGTACTGCGCCTGCGTCCATATTGGTGTGCTCGAGGGCCACGTCGAGGCAGCGCCGCAACGTCGTTTCAACGTCGCGAAGCTCACTGGCGGCCGTCGCGACGGCCGCGAGGCCGGCGAGTTGGCGGTTGCGCATGCGGAGCTCGGTCGTCCGCTGCTCCACTTTCGCCTCGAGCTCCTCTCCCCAGCGCGTCACCTTTTCCAGCGAGTCGCGCAGCTGGGTCCGCATCGTCTCGAGGCTCGTCGCAAGGGCGCCGATCTCGCCGCCTTCCGCGACACGGACCGGCTCGTCGAGGTCTCCAGCCGCCATCCCCCCCGCCGCATGCGTCAACGTGCGCACCGGCCGTACGAGGAGCCGCGCGCCGACGAGCGTGACGACCCAGAGGAAGGCGAGCGCAAGCGCTCCCGCGAGCAGGAGGGTATTCCGAAGCCGCGCCACCGGGGCGAAGGTCTCGCGCGTCGATCCGCCCACGGACACGCCCCAAGGCGCGTTGGTCAGAGGCGCGAACGCCATCACGTGGTGCTCGCCCTCTCGATTCGCAGGCACCTGATGCCACGGCGTGTACGGGACGTCCTCGACGCCCGCCTCCCTCGCGCGGAGCTTTTGAAGGTAGAAGTCGAGGTGCTCGCCCGGCTTCAGGAACCCGCCGTAGCCGGTGGAGGCGACGATGAGTCCTCCCTCGCCTACCAGCTCCGCGTGACCCGTGTGCCCGACATCCTTCGCGTGGCTGAGCGGCTTCGAGACATCGGCACCGGCCACGTTCAGGAGTCCCACGAGGAGCGAGCGAACCGTGCCGTCGCGATTGAGGAGCGGTCTCGTGAGAGCGACGGCCGGCGCGCCCGTCGACGGATCGCGGAAGGGCGGCGAGACAGTGCGCCGCCTCGTGACGATCGCCTGTCTGACGTAGGGAGCGCGCGAGAGGTCGGCGCCCCGCTGCAGCTTGCCCGGCGGCTGCGAGAGGACGATTCTCCCGCGCGCGTCGAGGAAGTAGACGCCGAGGGAGAGAGTGCCGACGCGGCCGTACGCGTGGTTCAGCATGTGCACTTCCGCGGAGAGCGAGGGGGCAGCCGGATCGAAGCGGGCGAACCGCGTTGCCTGCTCGAGCTCGTAGAAGCCGCGCTCGAGCAAGCGATCGATGTCGCGTGCCGCCATCTTGGCGATGACGAGCCGCTCTTCCAGGATGCGGTCCGTGCTGTCCTCGACCGCGCGCAGGGCCAGCAGCGTGAAGACGGCGAACAGGAGGAGGAAGCCGCCTGTTACGGCGATGACGAGCCGCGGCCAGAGGTTGAGCCGACGCCACGTGGCGAGGAGCTTCACGGCCTTCAACCTCCTTGGTGCCTGCTGAGGGTGGATTCGCATCGGACCGGAACCCTGTAGGCGGTCAGCGGCCCTGCTCCGACCCCGGGCAGTGTCGCGCGCCCCTTCGAGCCCGGAATGAGCAACATTGACCACCTTCCTGGTAGGCCGGTGGGCGCCCTCGTAGAGGGCATCCGCCGCACTCGCCCAGCGTGATCCCCTCCCCGCTCACTGTCAACCCGATCTCGTCGAGGTGAGCGGCACCGTCGTCGACGCCCGCCGGCTTCTCCGGAGGTACAGGCGCCCGAACGCAGCGGAGGAGTCACATCCCCTACCTGCCGGCGGCGGTCGAGGCAGCGTGGCTACGTCGAGCCACCCACCAAAGAGATGACCCTTCCGCCTGCAGCCGACGGCGGCTGCTCGGACTCACATGTCGAGGAGTTGAACCCCATACCGCATATGGCGATTCCAGGGCTCTCAGCGGGAGCGACGGGACTCGAACCCGCGACCTCCGGCGTGACAGGCCGGTACGGGCCCGACCGGTACAGCGGCTGCGACCGGGAGTTGCCGGCTGAAGGAGGCATTTCCTCGCCGAGCGAACCGGCGCTGACCGGCTACGACCCGCTGCCGCCCGGCCGAGCCTGTGTGGTACGCGTGTGGTCCCTCTAGTTACGAATTAGCAACAGAGCTATCGATGGGCGATCGCAACCCCTTACGTCGCGCGCAGCCACATCGCTTGAGGCATCCGCTGCTTCGTGCGCAACGGCCACGCACCGATCTCCGATCCACCCCGCGAGCAGGCAAACGCGGTTACACGCCTGAAACAGTGCTGTAACGCCGGTTCCTTACAAGGACTCCCGAGTCGTCCTATCGTTCCGGCAGGGCCCCCGAAAGCGAGGATGCGTACGTGCAAGTGAGCGACGACCCGCGGGTCGGCACCGAGCTCGCCGGCTACCGGATCGAGTCGCTGCTGGGCTGGGGCGGCATGAGCGTCGTCTACCTGGCCGAGGATTTGCGGCTCAAGCGGAGGGTTGCGCTCAAGCTGCTGGCTGCCAGCCTCGCCGAGGACGAATCGTTCCGTGGCCGCTTCCTGCGCGAGTCGGAGCTGGCCGCGTCTATCGACCATCCGAACATCGTCCCGATCTACGAGGCCGGGACGACCGAGGACCTCCTCTTCATAGCCATGCGCTACGTCGAGGGGCGTGACCTGAAAGAGCGCCTCCAGCGCGGCCGTCTGGACCCGGCGGACGCGATAGGCATCCTCGCACAGGTGGCGAGCGCGCTGGATGCGGCCCACGCGCGCGGTCTCGTGCATCGCGACGTGAAGCCCTCCAACGTGCTGCTCGACACGGGTGCCCGCCCCGACGGCTCCGACCACGTCTACCTCGCGGACTTCGGCCTCACGACGCGGGTTTCCGAGGAGGCAGGAATCGGCGACGACGGCCGCCTCATGGGCACCATCGACTACGTCGCACCCGAGCAGATCGCCGGAGAGGAGATCGACGGACGGGCGGACGTGTACTCGCTCGGCTGCGTGCTCTACGAGTGTCTCGTCGGGCAGCCGCCATTCCGGAGTGATTCGGACCTCGCGGTGGTGTTCGCGCACCTCGAAACCGAGTCGCCGCCGCCGAGCGCCGGGCGGCCCGAGCTGCCGGCGGCGCTCGACGCCGTGATCGCCAGGGCGCTGGCGAAAGAGCCGGAGCAGCGCTACCCGAGCTGCCGCGAGTTCGTCCGAGCGGCGCTCGCGGTCGCGGTCGACGAGGCGAGCCGCGTGCTCGTCGACGTCGCCTCTCGCGCCGCCGCCGGCAGAAGTGACCTGGGCGAGGTCGAGGCCGAGCTGGCCGGGAAGGTGATCGACCTCCAGCTGGTGCGCGAGCAGGCGCGGGTCCTCTCGGGCCCGGACACCCCGACCCGCGTGGCGACCGAGGGGGTATGCCCGTTCAAGGGGCTCGCAAGCTTCGAGCCGGTCGACGCCGACTACTTCTTCGGCCGGGAGCGGCTCGTGGCCGAGCTCGTCGCCCGCCTCGTCGGAGCCGGTTTCCTCGGCATCGTCGGCCCGTCGGGCAGCGGCAAGTCGTCGGTCCTCCGCGCCGGTCTCCTCCCGGCCCTCGCCGGAGGAGTGCTGCCGGGCAGCGGGGGCTGGCGGCGTCTGCTCCTGCGTCCCGGCGAGCGGCCGCTGGAGGAGCTTCGCCGCGTGCTCGTGTCGGGAGCGAAGGATCCTCTCGCCGAGGCCCTCGACACGCTGCCCCCGGGCGCGCGCCTTCTCCTCGCCGTCGACCAGCTCGAGGAGCTCCATACCGCCTGCCGCTCCGACGCCGAGCGCGCCGCATTCGCCGACACCCTTGCCCGCGCGGCTGCTGATCCGGAGGGTCGAGCAGTCGTGGTGGTCGCGCTGCGCGCCGACTTCTACGGGCGCTTCGCCGCGTACCCGGGGCTCGCCGAGCTGCTGGGCGCGAACCAGGTGCTGGTCGGGCCAATGCAGGCCTCCGAGTTGCGGCGCGCCGTCGAGCTGCCCGCCGGCCGGGTGGGGCTGCGGGTGGAGCCCGAGCTGGCCGACGCGCTGGTCCACGACGTCGAAGGTGAGCCAGGAGCGCTGCCGTTGCTGTCCACGGCCCTGCTCGAGCTCTGGCAGAAGAGGGAGGACGACGCGCTCACTTTGGCTGCCTATCGCGAATCCGGCGGCGTCCACGGCGCCGTCGCGCGGCTGGCGGAGGGCACGTACGCTCGCGTCCCGGACGAGCGCAGGCAGCTCGTACGCGCCGTCATGCTGCGTCTGGTCGGCGAGGACGACGGCGACGCGCCGGTGCGCCGCCGCGCTCCACTCGGGGAGCTCGACCTGGAGCGCAACGAAGACGTGGCCGACGTGCTCGCGACGCTGGCCGACAGCCGTCTCGTCACCGTGTCGGAAGGGAACGTCGAGGTCGCCCATGAGGCACTGCTGCGCGAGTGGCCGCGCCTGCGCGACTGGATCGAAGAGGACACCGAAGGGCGCCGGCTTCGCCGTCACATCACTCAGGCGGCGACCGAGTGGGATGCGGCAGGGCGCGATCAGGGCGAGCTCTATCGCGGCGCCCGACTCGCCGCCGCCCTCGACTGGACCGCCGATCACGCGCTCGACGTCAACGAGCTCGAGCGCGAGTTCGTCACCGAGAGCCGCGAGGCCTCGGAGAAAGAGACCAAACGGGTCCGGCGCACGAATCGCCGCCTCCGAGTCCTGCTCGCCGGAGTCGTGGTGTTGCTCGTCGCGGCCGTCGCCGGCGGGATCTTCGCGCTCGTCCAGCGCAGCGAAGCCCGAGACGCGGAGGCTGCACAGCTAGTGCAGCGCCTGGGCGCGCAGGCGCTCGTCGAGGACGACCTCGACCTCTCGCTCCTGCTCGCCCGGCAGGCAGTTGCGATCGACGACTCGCCGCAGACCCGCGGCTACCTGCTCGCCGCACTCCGGCGCAGCCCCGCTGCGATCGGGGTCATGCATGGTCCCGCCGGGCGGCACGGCGTGCTCACGGGAGTCACAATCAGTCCCGACGGGAAGACGCTGGCGGTGCTCTCCGGCGGCGGCGAGGTTCTGTTCTTAGATGCGCGAACCTACGCGCAGATCGGGGACCCGCTGACGGCGACGAATTCCGGCGAGTCGAGCCTTTCGTATAGCCCCGACGGGCGAACGCTCGCGGTCGGCGGCGACCACCTCGTTCGCCTCATCAGCGCGCGAACGCGTGCCCAGTTGGCCGAGACAGCCGTCGAAGGGGTCGCCACGCATCTGGCCTTCACGAAAGACGGGTCGCAGTTGGTCGTCGTTGTCGCCCCAGGCAGCTCCGCAAGCGACCTCGGCAGCAGAGGCGACGCGGAGATCACCGTCCGAGACGCCGTCAGGCTGAAGGCGATCGGTCCCTCGATCGAGCCGGACGCCTTCGTCGGCGCGTACGTCGGCTTCTGGTACGCGTCTCCTCAGTTTGCACCCACACCCGACGGTCGCTCCCTCATCACCGCGTCCGAGGACGGTGAGCTGGCGCGGTGGGATCTCGAGAGCCGCAAGAAGACCCGGACGTGGAGGATCGAGCCCGGCACCGCGCCCGCGCTCGCCATCAGCCCGGACGGTCTCACCGCGGCGGTCGGCATCAAGCACGGGGTGCAGCTGGTCGACCTCCGTGCCGGCACCGTGCGAACGGCAACCGCCGATCTCGCCGGGAGCCCGAACTGGGTGCTCTTCAGCCCGGACGGCAAGATGGTCGTGTCGACGAACCGTGACAAGACGGTGACTCGCTGGGACGTCGAGTCAGCGACCCCCCTCGAGACGCTGCGCGGCCACTCGAACTTCGTTCAGCAGCCCGTTTCCAGTCCCGACGGAGAGACGCTCTACACCGTGAGTCACGACGGCACTGCCATCGCCTGGGATCTCGCAGGCGACCGCAGGCTCGGGCGGCCTTTCACGTTCACGCACGACCGGACGTTCTCCGCCGCCGGCTTTGACGGCCATCCGGGGAGATTCAGCCCGGACGGCCGGCTGATCGCGGTCGGCCTGAAGGAGCAGGGCGTCGCGCTTTGGGACGCGCGCAAGCTCAGGCCGGTCGGGGGACCGCTTCTCCACACGGGCGGCGAGGTCAAGAATCTCGCCTTCTCGCCAGATGGACGAAAGCTTGCTGCAGTGACCGACGGAGGCTCTCTCACACTCTGGGACGTTGATTCGCGATCGCGGCTCCATGGTCCGCTCGGCGCGGGCGAGGCCCTTCTGCCCGGCGTCGGCTTCAACCCGAACGGGTCGACGCTCGCCACGGCGAGCGTGTTCGGCGTGACGCTCTGGGACGTGGCAACCGGAGCCAGTCTCAGCGAGTTCGGTAGGAACGCGAGCGACCTCGCCTTCAGCGCTGACGGGGCGACGATCGCGTTCGCCGACCCAAACGGAGGCGGCGCGGAGATCTGGGATGTGGCCAAGCGCTTGCTGGTCGCCGCCATGTTGGGAGACGAGGACTTCTCCGTCGCCCTCAGCCCCGGCGACCGGTTACTCGCGGTCGGTGGCTTCGGCAGAGTCGTACGCGTCTGGGACGTCCGCACCCGGAAGCTCCTCCACGAGCTCGACCAGGGTGGCAACGGAGCGTTCACCCTCGAGTTCACTCCGGATGGCCGGACTCTCGCCATCTCCGGATTCGAGCAGGCCGCGTCTCTTTGGGATGTGGCAACCGGAACGCAGATCGGCCCGCCGCTCACCGCCGGAGACCGCAGGACGATGATCGACCTCTCGGCCGACGGACGGCAGATGTTGGAGACCCACGGCAACGGCAAAGGGGCAGTCTGGGACGTCGACCCCGAATCCTGGAAGCGCCGGGCTTGTGTCCTCGCCAACCGCACGCTGACCCGCGAGGAGTGGGACGAGTTCCTCCCAGGGCGGCCCTACGAGCCGGCTTGCGCGAGCTGAGCTCGACTCAAGGTCGGATCGACCAGGTGAAGCGCGTCAGGGCGGCCGGAGGAGCGAGGCCGCCGGGGCGCAGACCCCGCCGCACGAGCAGCGTTGGTGGGGCGGCGTCTCTGGCGAGTCTGAGGCGAGCCGGGCCGAGGCCCTCGTGGTGCCACCTCGTCGACAGCCCGACGACGAGCAGTCCCGCGTAGCGGCTCGCCTCCAGCATGCCCTCCTCGCCGGGCGAGATCAGCAGCGGCTCGGCCGAGATGCCCAGGACGCGCTGAACTGCGAGCGCGCCGTGCGAGAGCAGGCGGCTCGCATCGCGCTTGCCTCGCTCCGGCACCGCTGCGACACCCGCGAGCCGGAGCGGCGCGCCACTTGCCCGCGCGAACCATGCGCCGAGCTCGACGGCCGCCCAGTCGTGGTCGGCTCCTCCGAACGGGACGAGCACCGGGCCTTGGGAGGTCGCCTCCCGGGGAACGAGCAGCGCGACGTCGCATGGCGCCTCCTCGAGGAGGGCGGTGAGCTGCTCGTCGGGAGCGCCCTCGGCCAGAAGCTCCTCGGGAGCGTCGGTAAGCAGGAAATCGACGTCGAGCTCGGTGGCGAACCGAGCCAGCTCCGCACCCGGCGCCGTCGACGTGAACGAGGCAGCACGAGCCACGACACCGCGCGCTTCGAGTGCGGACCGGCGCTCTTCGAGCCAGGCTGACGTGGGCCGGAGCTCGGCTGCGTCCGACAGGACCCTGGTCAGGATCATGACGCGAGGCGGATGTCGCACGAGCGGCTCGGCCACCGTGAGCAGCGCGTCGATGCGCGTCTCCTGGGCGATGGCAACGAGAATCGACCGCTCCGCGACCTCCCGGACACCTGCAGTTGCCGTCGCTTCGCCATCCAGCGACGGGTCCTGTCGAAGGATCGCGCGCTCCAGCTCCTGGAGCGCCGGACTCGGATCGATCCCGAGCCCGTCGACGAGCGCGCGGCGCGCGTCCTGGTACGCCTCCAGGGCTTCCGCCTGCCGGCCCGACCGGTACAGCGCGGTCATCAGATACCCCCGCAGGCGCTCGCGGAGCGGGTGCTCCGCGACGAGTGCCTCGAGCTCTCCGACCAGCTCATCGTGGCGTGCGAGCGCGAGATCGGCGTCGATCCGGAGCTCGACTGCTGCCAGCCTGATTTCCTCGAGCCGGGCGATGGCGGCCTGGGCGAAGCTTTCGTAGGCGAAGTCCGCGAGCGCCGGGCCTCTCCACAGCGACAGCGCGTCGCGGAGCCGCCCCGACGCGTCCGCTGCCAGGCTGCGAGCCAGCAGCCCCCTCCCTTCGTCCACCAGGCGCTCGAAGCGGTGGAGGTCGAGCTCGTCGGGCTCGACGCGGACGACATAGCCCGGGGATCTGGTCGTCAGTACGTCTGCGGGAAGCGCCTTGCGAAGTCGCGAGACGTTGACCCGCAGCGCGGCGGCGGCGCCCTCGGGCGAGTCCTCACCCCAGAGCTCGTCGATCAGCCGGTCAGCAGGAACGACCTCGTTGAGGTGAAGGAGGAACAGGGCGAGAAGCGCACGCGGCTTGGGCCCACCCAGTGACACCTCGTGGTCCCCGTCCCACACCTCGAGCGGGCCCAGGATCCGGAACTCCATCTCGCCTCCTGGCGCGAACGCTAACACCGACTGTTGCGCGCCTGAAACGGGGCTGAAACGAGTCAGGGGGAGGATCGGGCTTCACAAACGGGTCTCCAGAAAGGAGCGACCGATGAAGACTCACTACGTCGTGCTCGTCGCGCTCATTGCGGCAGTCACGCTGGCCTCCGTGGCGGCGGCAACACCCGGCGCCGTCAAGCAGCGGGTCGCGATCGCGTCAAAGCTGTACCCGGAGCGCACATTCGTATTCACCCCGGTCACAGCCGGACCGCTCAAGCGCGACTCCGGCACCGTAGGTTTCGATGCCGGTACCTTCACGTTCAAGGGAAAGCGGGGCACTCTCACGATTCGCGAGTTGTACGAAAACTGGGTGAACTGCGGGAGCGAGGAACACAAGGGCGTCATTCCTGCGGTCGACATCGGCCCCTGGAAGGTCGTGCGCGGGACTGGCCAGTACAAGGGCGTCACCGGAGGCGGGGAGAGTGCGCAAGCGGGGCTCGGCAACCCGTGGTACGCGCGCCAAGAGGGGTACCTCGCGTCTCCGTAGCGCGTACTCCAACGAGACGGGCGGGCGCTCCGGTGCGCCGCCCGTCTCGGCCCACGGCCGCCGTCACCTGTTGCGCGACTGAAACGGATCTGAAACGGGCCGGCTCGATAGTGGGGTTCGAGCAAAGAGCAGAACGCGAGGAAAGGAGATGGGGACGATGCCCAGGAATCGAGTTCAACGCCTCGGCGCGATCGGCCTCATCTCGGCAGTCGGGCTCGTAGCGACAGCCGGTGCCGCATCGGCACCGGCCACGGGGTCTCAGCTCGCTGCGAACTCTGCGCGAGCGAGCTCGCAGATCGCCTTCATCAGCGAGCCTCCGGCCGGCGGCTACTGCGGCCTTGTCTACGTCATGAACGCCGACGGGAGCAGGCGGCACAGGCTGGCCGATGGCCCGGCGGATGAGTGCGCGCAGGAGTGGGGTCCAGCCTGGGCGCCCGACGGGCGGACGATCGCCTTCGTCGGCAATTCCAAGATCTACGTCACGAACGCCAACGGGAGCGGGCAGCGGCGGCTGACGCACACCGCTGCCTCGGAAGGTTCTCCGGCCTGGTCGCCCGACGGGCGGAGGATCGCCTTCACGAGATACCGCCAGAGCACTGGCGAGATCTACATCGTGAACGCCGACGGCACTGGGCAGCGGAGGCTGACACGCAACGGGGCGGGCAACTTCGCTCCGGTCTGGGGATACTTCGCTCCGGTCTGGTCGCCCGACGGGCAGAGGATCGCCTTCGTCAGCCGACGTGACGGCAACTTGGAGGTCTACGTCATGAACGCCGACGGGAGCAGGGAGCGGAGGCTGACACACAACGCTGTGCGCGACGAATACCCACTCTGGTCGCCCGACGGGCGAAGGATCGCCTACGTCAACAATTTGCGACAGGTCTACGTCATGAACGCCGATGGCAGCGGGCAGCGGAGCCTGACAGGCAACGCTGCGCGCAGCGTCGCTCCTGCCTGGTCTCCCGACGGACAGAGGATCGCCTTCGTCAACGACGGCGTCAACGTCATCAACGCCGACGGGAGCGGGCAGCGGAGGCTGTCGCAAGACGGCGCGCAACCTTCCTGGTCGCCCGATGGCCAGAAGATCGCGTTCGCGAAGAACTCCGACATCTACGTCATGAACGCCGACGGAAGCGGACAGCGGAACTTGACGCGCAGCAACCGTCGCGAAAGCTCGCCTCTCTGGTCGCCCGGACGGAGCAGCGCAGGATGAGCACGCCGAGGAAGATCGGCGTGCTCGCCGTGGCAGCGGCGATCAGCCTTGCGGCGCTGGCCGTCGTCCTGATGGCACGCCCCGAAACTGCGACAACTCGAGGTGCGAACGCTCCGCTCGAGCCGAGAACCGCGGTGACGAAGCCCGGCGCGCCGAAGTTCGACTACGTGTTCGACCTGAACACCGGCGTCAAGACACCGCTGCCCAGCGCCATCATCCGATCGGCGGCCAAGCTGGGGCAGTATGCGGCCTCACCCGACGGATCCCTGCTCGCCTACGTCGGGGACGACAACGACGGAACCCCTCAGATCTTCGTTGCACGCGTCGACGGCAGCGGGATCCGACAGTTGACCCACGATCCGGTGCGTGCCGCGTCGCCCGCTTGGTCGCCGGATGGGACCAAGATCGCGTACGGGGGATTCGGGAGTCTCTTCGTGCTCGATGTCGCCACGGGCGAATCCACACCGACTGCTGGCGCAGGCGGACCCTGGGCTCAGCCCCAGTTCACGCCGGACGGCTCGTCACTCCTGTACACCGACCCTGGCCCGTCTGACTATGGCTCGGTACTCCGGACCGTCCCGATCGAAGGCGGGAAGAGCACGGTCCTGATCGGCCCGGACGAGGGAATGGGCCACGCGGGGAACGGCTCGCTGTCACCTGACGGCTCGCTCGTGACCATGATGGGCAACGAGATCAACGGTCCCGGGGCGATCCGCTTTGTCGCCAACGTCGACGGCACGGAGCTGCGATCCATCCCCGAAGGCAGCTCGAATCCGGCGGGGACATGGTCTCCCGACGGAGACCGGATCGTCTGCTCGGACTACGCACGGAGGAACATCCTCGTCGTCGACATCGCGACGGGCAGCGCTTCGCGCGTCGCCAAAGGCCGTGCGGCGATCTGGCTGGGTGCGCACGCGTTGCTCGTCGACGTCGCCTGAGGATCGCGTCGAGCGCTCCCGTCGGGGCAGAACGGACGCCGTCAGCTGTAGCTCGACTGAAACGGACCTGAAACGGCTCGGGTCGATCATCCGCTTCCGACAGATGACCATCGAGAGGAGGCACCGATGAACGTCCGATACACCGTGCTCGTCGCCGTCGCGGCGGCGGTCGCACTGGCGTCTGTCGCCACTGCGGCACCCGACGCCGGCAGACAGCAGATCACGATCATGTCGCGGCTGTATCCGGGTGGGACATTCGTGTTCACACCGCTGGTACCCGGAGCGCTGAAGCGTGACTCCGGCAAGGTCGGCGTCGAGGACTCCGGCTACGACACCAGCGACTTCACGTTCAGGGGGAAGCGCGGCACCCTCACGCTTCGCGAGCAGACCGAGTGGGTGGACATCTGGAACGAGGAAGTGAACGGCGTCACTCCAGGGGTGTCCATCGGCCCATGGAAGGTCGTGCGGGGGACCGGCCAGTACGCCAAGGTCACCGGAAGCGGCCGGAGTGTCCAGGTCGGGCTCGGCAACATCTGGTACGCGCGCCACGAGGGGTACCTCAAGGTCCCGTAGCGCCCTGCGACGCGACGGGCGGCGCGCACTCGTGTGCCGCTCGTCTCCGCACTTGTTGCGCAGGTGAAACGGACCTGAAACGGGCCGGGTCGACCATCGAATTCGACAGTCGAGTCTCCCGACCAGGAGGTACCCCATGAAAGCTCGATATGCCGTGCTCGTCGCGATCGTCGCGGCGGTCACGCTCACGTCCGTTGCGGCGGCCGGCCCTGACGCGGCGAAGCAGCGCGTGGCGATCGTGATGAATGACTTGCCCGACGGCAAGTTCTTGCTCAGCCCATTCCAGCTCGGAGCGGTCAAGAGCGACTCGGGCAGGACCAGCGTCGCCCTGAGCGGCCCGAACGTCGTGATGCGCGAGGGGCAGACGATCGAGGTCTGGCGCAATACCTGGACGCTCACGGGAAAGCGGGGGAGCCTCACGATTCGAGAGCGCGTCGAGTGGATCGACGCCGGGCAGCCCTTTATCGGCACCGGCACCTGGAAGCTCGTGCGGGGAACGGGCCAGTACGCCGGGATCGCGGGTAGCGGGCGGAGTGCCTCTGCGGGGCTCAATCGTGCGAATGGGGCCTGGTTCGTGCGCTACGAAGGCTTCCTCATCCTGCCGTAGCGCACTGCCCGAGACGGGCGGCGCGTCCCCGGGCGCGCCGCCCACCACCGGTGGAGTTGACGGGGTAAGGGGACGCGCGTCAGCGTCGAGGGATCTATCCACGTCCCCTCCGAAAGGAGCGACGCATGAAGCACCAATCGAAGGTCGGAGTCTCCGCCGCAGTCGTGCTCGTCGCGCTGCTGGCCACGACGGTCGCATCTGCGATGAACTTCTCGCCCTGGGCGCCCGCACAGGCCGTGGCCGAACTGAACACTGCGTCGAGTGACGGCTGCCCGATCCAGTCACCCGACGGTCTGAGCTTCTACCTGGCCTCGAACCGCACGGGCACACTCGGCGGTCTCGACATCTGGGTCGCGACACGGGAGGACGCCGACGATCCTTGGTCGACGCCCGTGAATCTCGGGGCGCCGATCAACTCGGCGGCTGACGACTTCTGCCCGACGCCAATCCGCGGGGGCGGTCTCTTCTTCGCGAGCAGGCGGGAGCCCGCAAGCTGTGGCACGAATGACAGCGACCTCTACTTCACCCGCCTCAACCCGGCCCACGGGTGGAGCGAGCCGCTGCACCTCGCGTGCGCGGTCGATGGAGGCCCGAACAGCACCCTCGACGAGATGGGCCCCTCGTACGTGGAAGTCGATGGACGGGGGCTCCTCTTCTTCTCGAGCGGCCCCGACATCTACATGAGCGAGCGGGGTTCGGGCTGGAGCTTCGGCCCGGCGCAAGCCGTCACGGAGCTCAACAGCGCGTCGAGCGACATTCAGCCGAACGTCCGCAAGGACGGGCGCGAGGTCGTCTTCGCCTCGAACCGCGTGGACACGCTGGGCGGCCAGGACATCTGGATCGCTACACGGGAGGACGCCGACGATCCGTTCTCGACGCCCGTGAACCTCGGCTCGGCTGTCAACACCACGGCCAACAATGAGACACGCCCCTCGTTCTCCCGGGACGCCAAGATGCTCTACTTCGGTCGCGCGCCGACCGCCGGAGGACCGGGCGACATCTACATGACGACGCGGGAGAAGCTCGCAGGCTGATCCAGCTGTCAGGCGAGATCGAGGCGAGGGCCCGCGAACCCGGGCCCTCGCCGAGTCTCACAGCGCTTCACCGTCCACCTCGCGGGCCCGGGGTGGTGCCGCGCCCGAGTGCGAATTGGGGTCAGGTCTCGAGTGTTGCGTGATGGGCGTGCAACGAGAGGGACCTGACCCCGTTGCGGATGCCGTGATTGAGCGGGCCACGGATGACGGGGTACTGTCCAGACCCCATCGCCTGGTCCTCGAGGAGGAGATCATGAGCGTCCCACGTGAGGGTGGCTGCGCCTGCGGAGCGGTTCGCTATCGGCTTACGTCCGATCCGCTCTTCACGCATTGCTGTCACTGCCTGAACTGCCAGCGCCAGACCGGAAGCGCCTTCGTTATCAACCTGCTGATCGAGACCGACCGCGTGGAGCTGCTCGCTGGCGACCCCCAGCCGGTCGACGTGCCTCGCGACGACGGCAGCAAACAGACGATCTTCCGCTGTCCGACCTGCCAGGTCGCGGTCTTCAGCCAGTACGGACGCCCTGAGCTGCGGTTCGTTCGCGGCGGTACGCTCGACGACCCATCGGGAGTCACTCCAGACGTTCATATCTTCACCAGGTCCAAGCTCCCCTGGATCACGCTGCCGGAGTCGGTGCCGGCGTTCGAGGTCTACTACGACATGAAAGCCTTGTGGCCGGCCGCGAGTCTCGAGCGGCTCGAGGCGATCATGGCGCCGGCCGGCTCGGACGACTGAGGCCGACAAGAAACGGGCCTCGTTGCAGCGGCTACGAGACGGGAGCGACGGGACTCGAACCCGCGACCTCCGGCGTGACAGGCTTGCGGCGCGCACCAGCGGCCAGAACCGATGGCTAAGAAACGGGCTTAGCTATCCCCAACAAGGCTGTTTCGAGCTTCGCGATACCCGTTGGCTCGTGTGAGTACTTGCCAAAGACTTGCCAAGAGAACCGGGCGGGGCGAGAAGCCGTGCCGCTCGGACGCAAGAAGTGCTCGTCCCAGCGCGCCACCTTCGCGGGATCGCCGTCGTCGAGCAGCGTCCAGGACCTCGCCCTCGGGCGTGAGGGCGATCAGCCGGTCGGCGTTGACTCGACCCGGCGGAGGTCGTAGTTCCTGCCGATCTCCATCCACGCCTCGCCATCGATCTCGGCCACCGGCCCCGTCTGTCCGTCGAGGGAGATCTGCCGATGCTCTACCACCATCGGATCGTTCGCCCGGAGAACCTCGAACCGCCCCGCCTCAAGCAGCACGCCGAAGGCTCCGTCCATAGGACCCAGGTACCAGATCTCTCCCGGAGAGACGGTGTCGAGAACTTCTCCATCGACGATCGAGGTCACCTGGTAGCGGGTCGCGACATAGGCCACATCACCGTCGAACGCGACACTCAGCACCTCGTGGCCGATGTCATCGACCGGGATCACCGTCACCTCGAGGGTGTCGGCGTCGATCATCGCCACCCCGCCCTCGCCGAGAGGAACCCAGATCGCGCCGGCCCCTGCCTCGGGAGCATCGAGGCCGCTGTCACGTTGGTGGTGGACGGGTGGGATCTCGATGCTGGTCGTCGACAGATCCGGATCGATCCGGACCAATCGCCCCCGAACCAGTGCTCCAGGGCCGGATGGCTCTACGGGCGCGACCCACACCGATCCGAACGCCCACGGTCCGAACTCCACCGGTCCGGACACCCCCAACGCATGACCGTCCTCGTCCTTGATCGTGACGTGGTCGAGTATCCGTCCATCGGAGGCGTTGATCCGTGACACCGTCCAGTCTTCACGAGCAACCCAGGGATCACCGTCCACGACCACGACGTCGGTCGACTTTCCATCCAGTTCGGTTCGCCACAGCTCGACGCCGGCGTCGTCGAAGGCCGCCAGCACCGCGGTCTCCGTCTGGATGAGGTCGTACTCACCGTGTTCGGGCACCTCGTCAATCTGGCCGGGCAGCACGTAGAGGTGACCCCCGTCCTTGGCAGCTCTTCCGACGAATCCGACCAGGCGGTCACCGAACTGGATGAGGTCGGGAGTGACGGTGATCTCCTCCCCCTGCGGCGGCGCGGTCCGTTGGTCAACCGTCGAACCAGGATCGCGACTGTTGTTGATCAGCGCGACTCCCCCGACGACAAGCAGTGTGCACGCGGCGGCCGCGGCGGCGAACCAAAGCGTGGAGCGTCGTCCACGCTTCGTGCCGTGAGGTTGCTGCGTGCCGGCGATCGGGTCTTATACCGCCTGCTCGCAGCCGGGTCAAGACGGCGGCCGTCGCGCCCCCACTGCTTGCCGAACAGGTACGCGGCACAGGCGTTGCCGAGCTCGGCGACCAGCGTCTCCCAGGCCACCTCGTGGTGCGACTCGAACGTCGGCCAGTACTGACCTGCCGCGCCATGGTGCCCCACGCCATGCGGAACGCCACGTCGAGTCCACGAATTGGGGGTCGTCGCGCATTGTCTGTGCGCCGAGAAGCCGGATCCGGCCCCGCTTGTACCAGTACTCCCGCTCGATCAGCGGCTCATCCCAACCCGCGCTGTGCAGCCGCGGGTCGATCAACTTCACTCTCATGTCAGCCTCGGAAAGCCCCATCGCCCAGCTCAGTGGCCAAGGGTTACGTCAGGCAACGTGCTTCGGGAGGACGACGTGCCGACCTGCGATCACCTGGCAGTGAACGGAGAGCAACCCCTCTTCGGGGGGCGATCCGTGGCTCAACTTGCCAATTCACTTGCCAAACCGATCTCTAGTCACTCTTCGCGAGAGCGCCTCGCATCAGAAAACCGCCCGTTCCCAGGCGGTCTCCGAGACGGGAGCGACGGGACTCGAACCCGCGACCTCCGGCGTGACAGGCCGGCGTTCTAACCAACTGAACTACGCCCCCTAGGCCGCGCAAGTGTAGCCGGGCGGCAGGGATCGGACTCCTCGCACCGTAGGCTCTCCGGAGTGTCCACTGCCGACTGGGTCGTCATCGGCGTCATCGCCGTGTCCGCGCTCTACGGCGTGTCGAACGGGTTCGTTCGCGGGGCCCTCTCACTCGCCGGCTTTGCCTTCGGTGCTTACCTGGGTGCCCGCATCGCCCCCGAGCTCATGCGCGACGGGTCGCCGTACGTGCCGCTCGTGGCGCTCGGCGGGGCGATCCTCGGCGGCTCGCTCATGCGAGGGCTCGCCGGGATGCTCGCAGGAATGCTGCGGACGAGCCTCGGCGTGATTCCGGGTATCCGCCTACTCGACTCGATCGCAGGGCTCGTGCTCGGATTTGCGGCGGGCGTTCTCCTGTGCTGGGCCGTCGGCGCAGTGTTGCTGTACCTGCCCGGCCAGTCCGACCTGCGTCGTGAGGTGCAGCGCTCGGCGATCCTCTCCAGGATCAACGACAAGTTCCCGCCCGAGCGCCTGATCGAGACGCTGGAGCGCGTCGATCCGATCGGGGTGTTCCTCGGCCCTCCGGCGATCGTTCCTCCCCCGGACGCCGCACTTGCCAAGGACCCGGATGTCATCCGAGCGTCGAAGAGCGTCGTCCGCGTCACCGGGATCGCCTGCGGGCTCGGGATCGAGGGCTCGGGCTGGATCGCACGACGCGGCCTCGTCGTGACGAACGCGCACGTCGTCGCCGGAATCACACGACCGCGGGTGGATCTTCCCGACGGCCGCGCATACACGGCGACAGTGGTTGCGTTCGACGTGGCGAACGATCTCGCTGTCCTTCGGGTTCCCGGCCTGCGGGGTCGCCCTCTCGTTCTGGCGGAGCCCGACCGGGGCGCGCCGGTCGCACTCGTCGGCTATCCAAAGAACGGGCCGCTCACGCGGACGCCCGGACGGCTTGGTGGGACGCGCAAAGTCCTCAGCCGGGACGCGTACGACAGCGGGCCGGTGAGCCGACAGGTGACGACGCTCCGCGGCCTCGTCGAGCCCGGGAGCTCGGGCGGACCCGGGGTCGATTCACAGGGGCGCGTGCGGACGACGGTGTTCGCCCGGCGCCCGGGGGAGCGTGGCGGATACGGGATCCCGGCCGACCTCGTGCGGGCGGCGCTTCGCGAAGTGGGCAGGAGGCCGGTGAGCGCGACCGATTGCACGCGGTAGGGGCGAGATATATCTCGCCCCTACGCGAACAGGTCGAGCGCCGCGTGCGGCTGCCGGAACGGCGGGATGATGTACGCGCCCGCGGCGCGCTCGCGTGACGCTTCGAGCAGCTCTCGCGCGATGGCCAGGCCGGTGTCTCCGGCGTCAGGACCGGCATCCTGCAGCCGCGTCTGGACGTGGTAGGGCACGACGATTCCCGGCACCTCGTTGTGGAGGCGCAGCGCGAGTGAGTAGCTGCGAACGTAGAAGATCCCGATGAGGAGGGGGATCGGGCACGCGCCGCCGAGCCGCTCGAGGAATCCGTCGAGGTAGGAGAGGTCGAA
>DATDOS010000159.1:0-2256 GCA_035293125.1 Gaiellaceae bacterium
TCTGGCAGAGGCTCAACTGGACATCCCCGGTACCGGGAGGCAGATCGACGAGCAGGTAGTCGAGCTCGCCCCACTCAACGCCACCGAGGAACTTGTCGATCACCTTGGCGAGCATGGGCCCCCGCCAGATGGTGGCCTCTCCTTTCGTCGCGAAGAAGCCCATCGACACGATTTTCACGCCGTAGCGGAGGACCGGAACGATCCTGCCGTTCTCCGCTGTGGGCGGAGTCGTGGCGCCCATGATGGTGGGAATACTCGGCCCGTAGACATCGGCGTCCATCAAGCCCACCCTGGCGCCCAGCTTCGCCAGCGCGACCGCGAGATTCGCGCTCACGGTCGACTTCCCGACGCCGCCCTTCCCGCTGGCGACGGGAATGACGTTCTTGACCAGCGGGATCAGCTCGTCCTTCTGCTCCGACTGAGTGCCACGCACTTTCGAGGTCATCTCGACCTCGACGTTCGTGACGCCCGGGAGGGAGAGGACCGCCCGATGCGCGTCCTCCTTCATCTGGTCGCGGACGGGACAGGCTGGAGTGGTGAGCTCGATGGCGAAGGAAACGCTCTCGCCCTCGATTTGAAGATCCCTTACGAAGCCGAGCGTGACGATGTCCCGGCCCAGGTCCGGGTCCGTGATCTGGGAGAGAGCCGCAAGGATCTCTTCCGGCGCGATCGTCGGCTGAGCCTTTTCCGTCATGCTCACCTCGCTGACGTCAGCACATGGAGATGGTCGAGGGCGGGACCAGCGCCGAAGTCGCATCGGTTCTCAGCGAGAAGCTGCTCGAGGAGATCGGCCTCGTCCGGACACGAAAAGACCTCTTCGACGGGCGCGCAACTGGCAGAGATGACTCTCCGTGAGCATTCGCCCGATGCTCGGCGAACCACGATCGTCCCTTCTCGAGCGTGCCCTCGAAGCTCTCCCCGCAGCGCCCGCACGAGGTGCGCATGGGCTGGCGCTTCCGCCGCTCGACGAGCTCGTCGACTTTGACCGGTCGGGCCTCGAGGAGCGGCCAGTCGCGCCGCAGGGCGCGCAAGTCGAAGGACTTGTGCGTCCGCTCAAAGGCCGCGGTCATCGCTCACCGAAGAGCACCTGCCGTTTGGCTTGGCCTTCTTCGCCCCACGACGCAGACTCGGGGCAGAGAGAGCGTGCGGCGAGGCTCGCGGTCGCGCTGGGAGCCGTGGCCTGCTCCCCTCCCGAGTTGACAGTTCATGACGCGCTCCCGGAGCGCGTCGTCCCCGAGCAGCTGGTGATTCGCCTGCCGGAGGTTGAGGGTGCAGATGTCCGTCATCAGCGTGTCCGTCCCGGTCGCCTCCGCGTACGCGAGGATCCGCGCGTTGAGGTGGAGGTAGTAGTCGGCTCCGCCTCGTGGATGTCGCCCGCGCCGCAGCAGGTGACCGACTCGAGCTCGATCACGTCGAGACCGACCTTCGGGGCGAGCGCCTGGGTGGAGGTGTCGAGCTCCTTGGCGTACAGCGACGCCAGGCAGCCCTTGTAGTACGCGACGGTTCTCACTCTGCGGTCTCCTCTTCGCGTCCGTTCTCCCCGGGCAGATACGGCTTCGCGAACGATCCCGGCCCGTAGGGCCCGCGCTCCGCTGCTTCGCCCCCATCCTCGCCGTGCTCGAGGCGAGAGAGCGCCTTCTCCCCCTGCACGATCCCCGCCGCACCCCCGCGTCCCTGCAGCTTGACGAGGTCGTAGAGCGCTCGCGCCTCGCCGACGTGCTTCGCGACGTGCGGAGGGAAGGGCGGCGGCACCTTGCCGTGCCGCGCGAGACCCATCGCGAACTTCACTTCCTTGAGCGAGCGCGCGATGCCCTGCGTCTTCGGGACGAGCTCGGTCTCGCGCAGCCAGCCGGTCGTCTTCGCCGAGGTGACGAACCACTTCGCGTGCTTGGCACCCATGTCGGAGTCGATCCCCTCGCGCATCGCCTCGGCGCCGAGCTTGGCGATCGCGTCCAGCGGGTCGACGCCCTTGGGGCAGCGCTCCTGGCAGAAGTAGCAGCGCGTGCAATCCCAGATCCCGTGCGGGCCCGAGTACTCCTGCAGCCGCTCGACGGTCGCCCGGTCGCGAGCATCGCCCACGAACCTCATGCCTTTCGCCAGCGCCGCCGGGCCGAGGAAGTCCGGGTCGGCCTCCATCGAGTTGCACTCGGAGACGCAGCAGCCGCACATGATGCAGAGCGACTCCTTGTGGATGACGTCCATCTGCTCCTGCGGGACGACATGCTCCTTCTCGCCCGGGTCCGCGTACCCGGGCTC
>DATDOS010000160.1:0-13253 GCA_035293125.1 Gaiellaceae bacterium
GCTGCGAGCACGTCCTCGAGCGGATGCGCACCCGGGAACTCGGGGAGCGGCGCGGGATGCACGTTGACGACGCGGCTCGGGAACCGCTCGAGGAACGAGGGGCGCAGGAGGTGCATGTACCCCGCGCAGACGACGACCTCGACGCCGTGCCCCTCGAGCCAATCCGCCATCGCGACGTCACGGGCATCGCGGTCCGGGTACTCGTCCAGCGGGAACACCGCAGTCGCAACTCCCGCCGCGCCGGCCCGGTCGAGGGCCCGGGCACCAGCCTTGTTGGACGCGACTGCGACGACCGGCAGCCCTGCGTCGAGCAGCGCCTGGAGATTCGACCCTTCTCCGCTCACGAGCACACCGATCACTTCGAGACAATCCGGCCGATCACCAGTGCATCGCCCGGATCGGGCACGACGGCGACGTAGCCGATCCCGAGGTTGAAGACGCGGCGTAGCTCGTCCTCGGAGACGTGCCGGGCGAGCCAGCCGAAGACGGCAGGGCGCTCCCACGCATCCCAGTCGAGGTCGGCGCGGAGCCCTGCCGGCAGCACGCGCGAGAGGTTGCCGAGGATGCCGCCGCCGGTGATATGCGCGAGCCCGCGGACGTCTGCTCGCGCCCGAAGGGCTCGCACCTCTTCGAGGTAGAGCGGCGTAGGTGCGAGAAGATCTTCGCCGCCGTAGTCCTCCAGCTCGAGCACCCGGCGGACGAGCGTGAAGCCGTTCGCATGGACTCCGGCCGACGGTAGGCCGACGACTGCGTCTCCGGCCTCGATCCGTGATCCGTCGATCAACCGGTCGCGCTCGACGAGCCCCACGCAGGTCCCTGCGAAGTCGAGCTCTCCCTCCTGGTAGATGCCGGGGAGCTCAGCCGTCTCGCCACCGATCAGAACGCACCCGGCCTGACGACAGACCTCCGCGGCGCCCTCGACGAGCTCGACCACGGGCTCGAGATCGATGCGGTTTGCTGCCACGTAGTCGAGGAAGAAGAGCGGCTCGGCGCCGCAGGTCGCGACGTCGTTGACGCAGTGGGCCGCGAGATCGGCGCCGCAGGCTCGGAGGCGTCCTCGCTGGCGCGCGACGATCAGCTTCGTGCCGACGGAGTCGGTCGAGGCGACCAGGAATCTCTCGCCGTCGAGCGGGTACAAGCCGGCGAACGCGCCGAAACCCGCCGCGCCGGTCGACTCGGCGGCGGCCCGCAAGCGTTCGACGATCGCCTCGGCGTTCGCCAGCGAGACGCCGGAGGTCGCGTACGTCGGGCGCTCGGTGGTCACGGAGCGAGTGTACGCAGGCTCAGATGACGGAGCCGAGACACCTTGTGGCTCTGAGCCACAAGGTGAGATCGCTCTACAGTGACCGCGTGTCCGGCCGTTTGCTCTCGGTCTCGCTCGTGACGAGCTGGACGCTCGACCCGCTCCAGCTCGCGCCGATCGTGCTGATCACCGCCGCGTACGCGATCCGGGCCCGGACGCTCGCACGCCGAGGGCAGCCCGTCCCCGGCTGGCGCATCGCGCTCTTCCTCCTCGGGATCGTGCTCCTCGTCGTCGCCGTCGCGTCGCCCCTGGCCGCGATCGCCGAGGACGAGCTCTTTTCCTTCCACATGGCGCAGCACCTGTTGCTCGGCGATCTCGCTCCGCTCTGCCTGCTCGCGGGCCTGACGGGGCCGCTCCTGCGCCCCGTGCTCGGCCTCCCCGGAGTCATGCGCCTGCGCGTTCTGGCGAACCCGTTCGTCGCCTTCCCGATCTGGGCAGCGAACCTGGCCCTCTGGCACGTGCCCGCGCTGTACGAGGCCGCCGTCGAGAACAGTGCCGTCCACGCGCTCGAGCACGTAGCGTTCTTCACCGCTGGAATCGTGCTCTGGCTGCCCGTCCTCGAGACCCTGCCCGCCCCCGAGTGGTTCGGAACCGGCGCGAAGCTCGGCTACATCGTCGGCGTCCGGCTGGTCGGAACGCTGATCGCAAACGTGTTCGTCTGGGCCGGCGGCCCGTTCTACGAGATCTACGAGACGGGCGACGACTTCCTCGGGCTCTCGCCCGAGGCGGATCAGAGCCTCGCCGGCTCGCTGATGATGCTGGAGGGCTCGCTCGTCACGATCGTCGCCATCGCCTGGCTCTTCCTCCGCCTGGCGCAGGAGGGAGAGGTTCGCCAGCAGCTCCTCGAGAGCGGCCACGACGCCCGCATCGTTCGGCGCGCGGTGCGCTATCGCCGCTGGCAGGAGCTCCTGTGATCGGATCGGTCCGACATGGCTCGCATCCTTCGTTCGCACCTGGACGACCAGAGGACGGCCATCACCCGGACGACGAGCGTCTTCGTCCCGCTCCCGCCGCGGCGCCGGGACACCGTCGGCTGACGTGCGCTACGAAGCTCCGCCGCGTCGAGCGGCACCCGGAAGGCGGAGTCGCTTCAGCGCGAGCGCGTTGACCGCGACCAACACGCTCGAGCCGGACATCGAGATCGCTGCGATCTCGGGACGCAGAGTCAGTCCCCACGGTGCGAAGACGCCGGCTGCTATTGGAAGCGCGAGCGAGTTGTAGCCGATCGCCCAGCCGAGGTTCTGCTTCATCTTGCGGACGGTACCGCGCCCGATCGTGACGGCAGTGGCGACGTCGAGCGGATCGGAGCGCATGAGCACGACGTCCGCGGTCTCGATCGCGACGTCGGTGCCGGCGCCGATCGCCACGCCCACGTCGGCCTGGGCGAGCGCAGGTGCGTCGTTGACGCCGTCGCCCACCATCGCGACCTCGTTCCCGCGCCCCTGCAGCTCCTTGACGACGTCTGCCTTGTCGCCCGGCAGCACCTCGGCGAACACCTTGCCGATCCCGAGCTCGCTCGCGATCCGCTCGGCGGTCTGGCGGTTGTCGCCGGTCAACATGACGGGATGAATGTCTTGCCGTTCGAGCGACTCGACCGCGTCCCGCGCGGTCTCTCGCGGGGCGTCGGCGATCGCGATCAGGGCCGCCGCCTTGCCGTCGATCGCGACCTGGACGACGGTCCGGCCCTCGCTGGCGAGCTCGCGGGCGAGCGGCATGAGGCCGTCGAGCTCTACACCCTCCCTCTCGAGCAAGCGCCCGTTGCCGATCGCGAGCCGCCTGCCCTCGACGGTGGCGAGCGCTCCATGCCCGGGAACCGCTTCGAACGACTCGGCCTTGGCCCCGTCGAGTCCGCGCTCCTCGGCTGCCCGGACGATCGCCTCGGCGAGCGGGTGCTCGCTCTCGCGCTCGACCGCCGCGACCAACCGGAGGACGTCGCCTTCGTCCACGCCGTCGGCGGTGGCAACGGAGACGACCTCGGGCTCGCCGCGGGTGAGTGTGCCGGTCTTGTCGAACACGACCGTGTCGAGCTTCGCGGCCTGCTCGATCGCGATCGCGTTCTTGAACAGGATCCCGCGCCGGGCGCCCAGCCCGGTTCCGACCATCACCGCGGTCGGCGTCGCGAGGCCGAGCGCGTCCGGGCACGTGATCACGACGACCGTGATCGCGTAGACGAGCGACTCCTGCACCGGTGCGCCGACGACGAGGTTCCAGACGAGGAACGTGCCTACTCCTCCAACCAGGGCGACGAGGACGAGCCAGAACGCCGCCTTGTCCGCAAGCCGCTGTGCAGGCGCCTTCGAGTTCTGCGCCTCCTGGACGAGCTTGACGATCTGGGCGAGAGCCGTATCCGAGCCAACCGCGGTCGCAGTCGCGCGGAGCGTCCCGTTCTTGTTGATCGTGGCGCCGATCAGCCGGCTGCCCGCCTGCTTCTCGACCGGCATGCTCTCGCCCGTCACCATCGACTCGTCCACCGAGCTCTCGCCCTCGAACACCTCCGCGTCGACCGGCACCTTCGACCCGGGTCGGATCAGGAGCAGGTCGCCGACCCGCACCTCTGCCGTCGGGATGTCGAGCTCGACACCGTCGCGGAGAACGGTCGCTTTCGGCGGCGCCAGGTCGAGCAGGGCACGGATGGCGTCGTTGGCACCGCCGCGCGCCCGCATCTCGAACCAGTGGCCGAGCAGGACGAACGCCGCCAGGAACGCAGCCGCCTCGTAGAACACCTCGCCCTCGATGAAGAAGGTCGCAACGACCGAGTAGACCCAACCCGTACCGATCGCGACGGCGACGAGCACCATCATGTCGAGCGTCCTCGCTCTGAGCGCGACGTACGCGCCCCGGAAGAAGATCCAGGACGAGTAGAAGATCACCGGCAGGCTGAGCAGGAACTCCCAGACGTCGGCGCGCATCCCGAACGGGGTCGGCGGGATGCCGCCGAAGATGCGGTCGCCGAGCTCGGACCAGATCGCGATTGGGATCGCGAACGCGACCGCGACGAAGAAGCGGTTGCGCATGTCGCGCACCATCGCGTCCATGGACATCCCGGCATGGCCGCCGTGCCCGTGTCCGTGCGCGTCGTCGGCGCGCTCGACGGCGGCGTGGTCGTGCGCGGGCGCGAGCGGCTCCTCGTGAGCAAGCGGGTCACAGACGTGCCCGGGCACGGAGCGGCCCGCACAGTGGTAGCCGCACTCCTCGATCCACAGACCGAGATCCTCGACGGTGGTCTGCGCGGGGTCGTACTCGACCGTCGCGGTCTGCGCCACCGGGTTGGCATCGACGGAGAGGACGCCAGGCCGACGTCCGAGCACCCGCTCGACGACCGCCTTCTCGGATGCGTAGTGCAGGTTCCCGACGTGGAGCACGGCCGACGCCGTCTTGGACGGGGCTTTCAGAGTCTTCGGTTCTGCCATGCCCCTCCCAGGATACCCCCTATAGGTATCTCATCCCAGCGCGTGTGACCGTTTCCTCTTCGTACTGCTCGCGGCAGCCGCGCGAGCAGAAGTGGAGGCGTACTCCATCGCGATCGAGAGAGGCGGGAGCTTCATCCGGATCGAGGAGCATCCCGCACACGGGATCTCGAACGAGCGCCTGCAGCGCCTTGAACCGCCCGTCCTCGAGCCAGAGCACCCGGTCGGCCACCTCGCGCAGCCGCTGGTCGTGGCTGACGATCACAACCGTCGCCCCCTCTTTCTTCGCGAGCTCGCGGAGCAGGCGCATCGTCTCGGCGCCGTGGTGCGAGTCGAGGTTTGCCGTGGGCTCGTCGGCAAGGATCAGGGCCGGCCGGTTCGCGATCGCGCGCGCGATCGCGACGCGCTGCTTCTCGCCCCCCGAGAGCTTCTCGATGGGGAAGTCGAGCCGTTCTCCGAGGCCCATCGACTCGAGGAGCGTGCGCGCCCGCTCGCGCGCCGGCCGGCCGGTCCGACCCGCGATGTTGAGTGCGACCTCGACGTTCTCGCAGGCCGAGAGCGCGGCCACGAGATTGAAGTCCTGGAAAATGAAGCCGAACGTGCGGGCGCGGAACGTCGGAAGCTCTCGCTCGCCGAGCGCGGCGATGTCCGCCCCGTCGATCCAGATCTCCCCCGCGCTCACACGCAGCAGACCGCCCAGCATCGAGAGGAAGGTCGTCTTGCCGCTTCCCGAGGGTCCCATGACGAGCACGATCTCGCCGCGCTCGAGCTCGAGGTCGACCCCGCGCACGGCCTCGACCAGCGTCTCACCCTCGCCGAACGTCTTGGCGAGGTCATGGATGCGAACAAGTGACGTCATCTCGATCACCTACCTCCGGAAGACACTGGCGGGATCAACGCGCGCGACGCGCAGGACGGGGAAAGCGGCCGCCGCAAGCGCGACAGCCGCCGCGACGCCGAGCGCTTGGGCGACATCGCCCGCTCGGATCGCGAGCACAAGCGTCGGTGACAGGTTGGGCAGAATCGCGGCGAGCGCCCACACGAGGACGAGCGCGAGGAGGAAGCCGGCAGCGACGGTGGCTCCGACCTGCGTGACGGCGAGCGCAAGGGCGCGGCGCGCACGCAGGCCGAGCGCTCGCAGAACAGCGTAGTCGCGGAGCTGCGAGAGCGTCGCGCTGTACGCGACGAGCCCGGCGACGGCGACCCCGATGACGAAGCCGACGAGAATCATCGCCCGCACGATGTCGGTGGTCATGTCCCCGACGACGCGCCGCTCCGAGCGAGCGAAGGCTGCGCGCGTGGACGCCGTCACGCTCGGTACCGACTCCTCGATGCGCGCTGCCAAGTCGCCGCCTCCGACCCCCGGCTCGGCGCGGACGAGGACGTAGCTCACGACCCCGACGCTTCCCAGAGCGCTGGCGAGATTCTGCCGGCGCACGAAGGCGACGGAGTTGAGGATCGAGGCGAGACCTTCGACCTCCCCCGAGACACGGAAGCTACGCCCGAGCGCGCGAACGCGGGAGGCCGGTGGGGCACCGAGCCTTTCCGCCAGCGTGCGCTCGAGGACGATCTCCTCCGCTCGGGGTCGGCGCCCCGCCACGATCGGCAGCGGCGCGCCCCCGGAGTCGTCGCCGATCAGGTACGCGATCCCGCGCTCATCGCCGCGCTCGATCATCGCCTGGACGTAGAGGATCGGCTTCGCCTCCGCGACGCCGGGGACAGCGGCGAGGGCTGCGACGACCTGTTCCGGAAGCGCCGACTGGGTCATGTGCATCGTGTCGACCCCGCGCTGGGCGACGATCACGTCTGCGCCGCTCCTGTCGATGTAGGCGGTCAGCCGGTCGTTGATTCCGGCGAAGATCGCGTTCAGAGCGAGGACGAGCAGGAGGGCAGCTGCGATCCCCGCGACGCCGGCGAGAGCCCGGCCCTTGCGGAAGAGGAGCTGGCGGCGGGCGAGCGGGACGCTCATCGCCGGAAGGCCGAAGCCGGGTCGAGGCGTGCGAGGAAGCGGGCGGGCACGAACGCCGCCACAAGCGCCATTGCGAGCGCGCTTGCGACGATCGCCGCCACGCTCCCCGCGCTGATCGCGATCAGGTACTTGGGCGCGAACGCCGAGACCCCGCGGGCGGCCACGAGGGCGAGGAGAATGCCCAGCACCGTGCCCGCGAGAGCCAGCGCCGCTGCCTGGACGCCCACCAGCCGGAAGAGCGCTCGTTGCCGGAGTCCGAGCGCCTTCAGCGTCGCATACTCGCGACTCCGCTCCACGGTCGAGCTGTACACGGCGAGGCCGACGACGAGGATCGCGACGGCGAAAGCGATCGCGACCATGGCGAGCAGCGGCCCCGAGAAGGGGTCGACGAAGAGGCGCCTGTCGTTTGCTGTGGCCTCGGCCCGGGTCAGCGCCGATACACGGGCGACGGAACGGTTGATCCGCGCGGCGAGGACATCCGGCGGTATCCCGGGGTCGGGGCTGACGAGGAAGAAGTTGGCCGTTTCGGGCTGGCGGCTGAGGGAATTGACGGTCTCCCGAAGCGCGAAGGCAAGGGGCGTCATGAAGCCGCTCGTTCCGCTCGAGAGGCCGACGATCCGTAGGCGGGCTCCCCGGTACTCGAGCGTCGAGCCGATGCTGAGGCCGTGCTCCGAGGCGAGCACCCGGTCGAGGACGAGCTCGCCCGTCGCGCGCGGTGTCCTTCCAGACGCCAGCGTCCACGGCCCACCCGGCTTCCCCGCGTCGTAGCCGATCAGGAGTGTCAGGACGCGGCGCTCGTGGAGGCGGAGCATGGCGTACTGCTGGCTGATCGGGGTCGCCTCGGCGACGCCGGGTACGCGCTCGATGTCACCCGCAAGCGCCTCGGGGAGCACCGACGTCTGCGAGAGGAAGTTCCGGGCGTCCCGTTGTCCGACGAGCACCGGCGCCTGGTGATCGATGTAGAGCGTCACCTGCTCGCCCATGCCGCGCCGCAGCCCCCCGAGCAGCAGGACGAGGGCGACCGCGGAGGCGACGGCAGCGAGTGTGACGATCAGCTTCGCCGGCTCGGCGAAGAGCTGGCGCCGAGCGACCGGGACCGTCACGGCTCGTCCGGCAGCGCAGGCGGCGGACCGTGGAAGCGCGGGAGGAAGCGCGGCGTCTGGCTCGCATAGCGCTCCCACTCCTCGCCGAACAGCTCTGCGACCTCCCGCTCCTCGCGGATCGCGAGCCGCCGGTAGACGAGGAGGAGGATCGGGAACATGGCGAGTGTCGCCAGCGTCGGCCACTGCAGCAGGAAGCCGACCATGATCAGCACGAGCCCGGCGTACTGTGGGTGTCGCAAGCGCGCGTATGGGCCCGTCGTGGCCAGCTCACCGGCCTTGACCGCGGCGAAGAGCACCCGCCAGCCGGCGGCGATCAGCCAGAAGCCGCCGATGATGAAGGCGTAGCTCGCGAGGTGGAAAGGACTCACGTGCGGATCGCCCTTCCAGCCGATCAGATCGGTCCACAGGTGACCCGCGTTATGGCTGAGATCGACTCCGGGGACGATTCCGCCGAGCGGCCCCGTGAGCAGGTAGACGGTCAGGGGATAGCCGTACATCTCGGTGAAGAGAGCGACGACGAAGGCCGAGAAGCCGCCCAGAACGCGCCAGTCGCGGCTCGTACGCGGGTGGAAGAAGCTGACTGCGAAGACGATGAAGAGCAGCGAGTTGACCACCACCAGCACCCAGAGCCCATAGCCGTACTCGTCGTTCATCGCTCGTCTCCTGTCGTCGCTGCTGCATGAGCCGGCTCTACGACCAGCTCGAGAGCCGAGATCTCAGTGGTGCTCGTCATGGCCGTCCTGCTCGATCCCTGGCTGAGCCGGGGCGTCGCCGCCGGAGATGGCCGGGCCGATTACGAACGACGAGAGCGAGAACATCGCAGCGAAGACCGCGAGTGCGATCGCCGGCGCTCGCCAGGTCCGGAAGCGGCGATAGAGGCGCCGGAGGAAGGGGATCGCCGCGACAAACCCGATCGCGGCAAACAGGACCCGCCCGGTCGCTCCGGCGAGAAGCGCAGCACCCGCCAGGGGACCCACGTGATGGAGTACATGGGGGAGAAGGCCGATGAAGCCGCCCCACACCGCGAGCATCGCGCCCCAGACACGCCCGCCGAGCGAGGCGGGCTCGACCGCGACGCTGGTCATGCGCTCCTCACCCGGTCGCGGTCTCCGATCACGATGGGCGCCTTGCGCACGACGCGTCCGTAGCAGAGGAAGAAGCACGCGAGCGCGGCGATGGCGAACCACACGAGTACGAGTGCGGCTCCGGCCTTCCAGCCGAGGAACGGCACGGAGACGAGCAGGAGCAGTGGAACGCTGCAGGCCCAGCCGACGAAGGCGAGCAGAACGGTGTCGCGCCGCTCCTCGGCGGTGCTCGTCCTCGGCGGTCCTGTTCCGGAGCCCGACACGCGGTCGGAAGACCGAGGAGCGGCGTTCCCATCCTCGACGACGACCAGCCGGCCGCGCAGCATGCCCATCTGGCACGTGAACTCGTACTCGCCTGCCCGCTCCGGAACGAGATCCAGGGCGACGTCCTCGAACGGGGGCAGCATGGCGCTCATCCCGAAGGCCGGGAAGACGACGTGCTCCGAGCAGGAAGCCGTCTCCTCGCGCGAGAAGACGATGCGAAGCGGCTCGCCAACGCGCGCGTGCACGACCGAAGGCTGGTAGCCCCCCTTTACGCGGACGCGAACCGTCACCCGCTTGCGCGGAGGGGAAGGCCCGAGTCGTAGCGCCGGCACGACGGTCGACCTCCGGCGATCGTCAGACGGCAGCCGGCGTCTGCGTCTGGGCTTCGGTCTGGTTCTCCGACTGCTCGAGTTGCTCGATCTCCGCCTCGAGCTCGTCCCGCCTTCGGCGGAGCTCGTCCAGAGACGTCGTATCGGCCTCCTCGCCGCCGCCGCCGTGACCGCAACCGTGCGCCGCCCCGTGCGACGTGTGTCCCGAGTGGCCGGCGCCGTGCGACCCGTGGCCGCCGTGACCGCGCATCATCCAGACCATCATCAGCGGGCAGGCCAGCACAAGGAGCAGGATGAGCAGGGTTCCGAGTTCCATCACGACCTCCTTTGCTCGTATGGGCTCAGGGTCGCGCTTGCGTCTGAAGATCCGGTGAAGCTCCTCTGCCGTTCTCGTGAAGCGCGCGCGTCGAGCGCGGGAAGAGACACCCGAAACGTCGAACCGGTGCCCGGCAGGCTCTCGACATCGATCCGCCCATCGTGCGCGCGCACGAGCTCGTGCACGATTGCGAGCCCGATCCCGGCCCCGCCGGTCGTCCGCGAGCGCGACTTCTCGCCGCGCCAGAAGCGCTTGAACACGTGTTTGAGGTCCTCGGGTGCGATCCCGACTCCGGTGTCCGAGACCTCGAGCACGGCCCGCCTGTCCTCCCGCCTCACGCGGAGCTCGACTCGGCCTCCGGGCGCCGTGTAGCGAAGGGCGTTGGAGAGGAGGTTGGACACCACCTGACCGAGCCGGTCGGCGTCACCCTGGACGGCGACTGGCTCGAGCTCCGTCTCGAACCGAATCTCTTTCGTGGCGAAGATCGCGGAGAAGGCGTCGGCTTCGCGCCGGCCGACCTCCGCCAGGTCGAGGACGCGCTTCTCGATGAGAAGCCCTGGCCGTTCGGCCTCGGCAAGCCTCGCGAGATCGTCGAGCAGCCGGACAAGCCGGAGCGTCTCGGCGTGCATCGCGTCGAGGTTGCCCGCCTCGTCGGCAAGCACGCCGTCCTGGGCAGCCTCGATTCGCGAGAGGAGCGCCGACACCGGCGTGCGCAGCTCGTGCGCGAGGTCCGCGACGTTTGCCTTGCGAATCTCCTCCTCGTGCTCGAGCGTCTCGGCGAGGCGGTTCAGCGCATGTCCCACCGCACGCATCTCGGAGTCGCCGCTGGGCTCCACACGCGCAGTCAGGTCGCCCTCCTCGATCCGTTGCGCGGCATCCCGAATGCGGCGTAGCGGCCGCGACAGCGTCTCGGCGAGGAGGAACGCGAGCAGCAGTGCGGCCACGACGGATACCGCGCCGGCGGCGAGATGCAGGCGGTCGAGCGAGGTCTGGAGGTGCTCCTCTTCCTGGGTCAGGAGGGCGCCGCTCTCGGGAGCGACGGCGACCGTGGCAACCTCGCGCCCGTCGACGAGGACCGGGGCCGTTGCCGAGGGTGCCGGCAGAGCCCCGTTCAAGCGGAGGCGCAGGCTGTTCAGCTTCGCGAGATGCGTGAGCGTGTTCCGAGCCTCGGCGCTCCACCCTCCTTCGTCTCCGTAGACGGCGCCCGCCACCTCGGCCATGTGCTCGGCTGAGCGCTCCAGCCGAGACTGCGCCGCGTGGGACACGCGTGGATGGAGTCCGCGATTCGAGAGCAGTGTCGCGAGCCCGACGGCCAGCACCACGATCGCGACGAGCGCGAGTGCGAGGCGGGCGCGGAGGCCGAAGCGCGAGAAGATCGTCACCGCTTCGCGAGCCGGTAGCCCACTCCGAACACCGTCTCGACGTACTGCGGGTGCTTCGGATCGGGCTCGATCTTCTTTCGCAGGTTCTTCACATGGGCGTCGATCGTGCGCTCGTAGCCCTCGAAGTCGTATCCCTGCACGTGGTTGATCAGCTCGAAGCGCGAGTACACCCGACCTGGATAGCGGGCGAGGGTGACGAGCAGGCGGTACTCGTTCGGGGTCAGCTCGACAAGCTCCCGGTCGCGTCGAACCTCATGCTGGACGGTATCGATCTCGAGCGCACCCTCGTCGAAGGAGAGCACCTCGACGAGAGGCATCGCAGTCCCCTGCGTCCTTCTCAGCACCGCGCGGACGCGGGCGACGAGCTCCCGCGGAGAGAAGGGCTTCGTCAGGTAGTCATCGGCTCCGAGCGCGAGACCGCCCACGCGCTCGTCCTCGCTCGCCTTCGCCGTCAGCATGAGGATCGGGACGTCGGAGCGGCTCCGGATCTCGCGACAGATCTCCTCCCCGCTCACGTCCGGCAGCATCAGGTCGAGGACGATCAGACCCGGCTTCGCCCGTTCGGCGAGCGCGAGCCCGTCGCGGCCGTTGCCGGCCACGTAGACGAGGTAACCGTCCTTCTCGAGGTAGCCACGGACAACCTCCTGCACAGAGGGCTCGTCGTCGATGACGACGATCTTCTTATTCGGCTCCATCGGAGCGACCATCGCTCGCCAGTGTGAAGACGGCATGAAGGCCACCGCATCGGCCGCCGACCGCGCATGCTCTCCGGAGAAAGTACTGAGCCGGCTTCACAGGATCTTGATCGTGCTCCAGGTGGAACCTTGAGGCCGTGCCCCTACCGTGGAGTCGGAATCACGGACGAAAGGGGCTTTACGATGATGGATTGGGACGGAGGAATGGGAGGAGGCTGGTGGCTCCTCATGGCCGTCTTCTGGGGTCTGCTGATCATCGGCATCGTCTGGGCTGTCGCGAGCCTCTTCCCGGCCCGCGGCCCGGGCAGGGAGGATGTGCGCGAGCGGCCCGAGGAGATCCTCGACCGGCGCCTCGTGCGCGGCGAGATCGACACCGCAACCTACGACGTGCTACGGGCCAAGCTGACCGCGGCCCGTGTGGAGAGGATGTGATCGCGATGCGCTCGAAGACGCTTCCGCTGCTCGTGCTGGTCGCTGCCATAGCGGGCCTCGTCGCCACTGTCGGCTGGGCGGCCACCCGCGATGGCGCTGGCGGCTGGGTGATGCAGCGCTCCGGCGCGTGGATGATGGGCTACTCCGCCGACGGCGGGGATCCCGTACGCGGTCTCGCCGACGCGAAGCGGCAGGCGCAGCGCTTCGCCGACCGCCTCGACCTGAAGGTCGGGGAGGTCATGCGCTTCTCCAACCACTACTACGCCGAGCTCGAGGAGCAGAATGGTCGTCTCGCGACCGAGGTGCTCGTCGAGCCCGAGACCGGAACGGTCTTTCTCGAGTACGGGCCGGCGATGATGTGGAATACGCGCTACGGGATGATGAGCGACTTCCGCCTTCGGGACTCCGGCGGCGGCCTGATGGGAGGCGGCTCCAACGGCGGCATGATGGGGGGCGGCTCCGCCGGAGGCATGATGGGAGGCGGCATGATGGGCGGCTCCACCGGTGGGATGATGGGTGGCTCCGCCGACCCGACGTGGACTCCCGGCGTCGCGACCGGCGACGTTTCGCCGCAGAAGGCGCGCGCTCTTGCGGCCCGGTGGCTCGCGGGCCAGAACAGCGAGGCGACCGTGGGCGAGCCGGACGTGTTTCCCGGCTACTACACGCTTCACGTCCTTAAGAACGGTCGGGTCGCCGGGATGCTGTCCGTCAACGCCTCGACCGGCGCCGTGTGGAGCCACTGGTGGCACGGTCGGTTCGTCGCGATGCTGGAGGAGTGACTCACGAGCGGGCCTCGTCCGTTGGCGCTCGTCGTTGACGACGAGGCCCCACTCGCCGCCCTCGTCCGGTCCTACCTCGAGCGCGAGGGCTTCGAGGTCGAGATCGCTGGCGACGGCGAGACGGGCGTTCGGGTCGCCCGCGAGCGCCGGCCCGACGTCATCGTCCTCGATCTCATGCTGCCCGGGCTC
>DATDOS010000161.1:0-6866 GCA_035293125.1 Gaiellaceae bacterium
CCCGCAAGCTGATCTACCTCTCGATCATGAACGCCCAGAAGAGCTGGAAGAACACCTACCACTGGAGCGCAGCATTGCTTTCGTTCAAGATCCACTTCGGAGACCGACTGCCCTGACACACAGAAAGTCGGACACCCTCGGACAGGCTCCTTCTCGAACACGCCAGTCCACTCTCCCGAAAGCGCCTCATACGCGTTTACGACACGCACGCTCTTGACTCGTGCGCCACCTAGCAGCCGCCTCTCCTGCTGAGCGAGGCGGATGTCGAACCGGAAGAACGGAAGCCATACGAGTTCCACCCACTCGATGATCTCCTTGCCGAACACCCCGCTTCGCTGGTTGGCGAGCGCGACTTCTCCTCGCTCCCGGCCCATGGCGGCAGGAAGTCCAAGTGCATGCCGGCGGGGCCCGACACCTTTCAGTTCCGCGACCAGCACCTGGCCGAGACGCTTCTCGAGCTCGAACGCGTCCCAGAGATCGATCCCGAGTTCCTTGCCTGCCTGCTCCGCCCCGATCCGCCAGCCTTCGAGGCTGACGATGATGCCCTTGTTCAAGCCAAGATCGGTGACAACGTAGGCGACCTTGGACACGATGTCCTTCTCGATGGGGTGATTCCAGGCCTTGCACTCGACCATGACCGAGAAGTCAGTAATGCCGTCGGACTTCTTCGCGAGAACGTCGATCTCATGCCGACCGCCCGACCGCCCGACGAGACTCACGTTCCGTGTCGTTTCGTAGTCGTTGGAGGCAAAGAACCGTTCGATCTGAGCTTCAAGGTCGTTTCCCTTGTCCTTCATCGAGCGTGACGCGAACTGACTCATCTCAGGCTTCGTCCTCCACCGTGCGATCGTAACCCCCACCGTGCGGTGCTCGGCCTTACAGGGGCCGCCCTCGCCGGACTCGCGAGCGCGACGGTGCTCTCGAAGCCGCGCGTCGCCTGAGCCGCGGAAGCGCCCGGTCCTGCAGGAGCGGGCGCGCGCGATGGGAGATCGCACTAGCTGTCGAGAACGGCCGTCATCGGCCGCGAGGGTCGGTGGCCGTGCCGATTCAGCAGAGGGACCCTTGCGGGGGCGTGTCGCGGTTCCGCCACACCGCGACAGCGACGCTTCGAGCATCGAATCGCCCCTTACCGCTCCTCGAGCACGGAATGCCGTCCTCTGCCGGGATCCGCGATGTCGGGACCACTCGGTGATAGTCGAAGCTAGGGAATTTGGGCTCGGTGAGCGAACGGGACCTTCAGTCCGAGGCCAGCGGCGGAGTGTCCCCGCATACTCGGATCGAGACGATGTGGTCGCTGCGGATGTGGCAGTCACCGAGAACGGGAAGCCAGGTCGACAACCACTCGCTCTTCCCGTCGATGAACTTCTCGAGCTCTGCTACGGGATCGAGGCTCGCCGGCACGTTGAAGCGGTACGTCTTTCCGTCGACAGCAGTAATTTCCCATTGAGCAGTGGTCATCGAATGTCCACGGTGAGTCTAGTCCGCGGCTCGGGCGTTCAAATGACGGCGAACGCCTCGCCCGCGTGCGGGCTGCGCCGCTGAGGCTGAAGTTCGATCACGACGTCGAGCAGGCGGGCGGTGCGGAGCGCGTTGGAGTGGGCACAGGTGCGGGCGTTGGCGGCGGATGGGCTCTCGCAGCGGGCGATCGCGTGGCGGCTTGGGATCAACCGACGAACGGTCGCCCGGCTCGCGGCGCTGAGGCACGACCGCCGAGGCACGCCCGCTCGTACCCGCGCGCTACCGTCGCAGCGTGGACGAGCGAGCAGGGCCGAGCCCGTGGCTGGTGGTGCGCATCGCGCTCGTGGTTTTCGTGCTCGTGTGGATCTTCGGTCCGCGGGAGCTCCGGTCGGCGGTTCCGATCCTGCTCGTGTTCCTGGTGGCGCTCGGGCTCGAGCTCCACTTCCTCGTGAGCGCTCTTCGCGCCGGCCCCAGACGGCGGCCGGACCGGCGGCCGCAGGCCATCGACCGGGATCGTTTCGGCTACGACGCCGGGACCGACGACCTGCTCCTGGTGCGCGACGGCGACGACGGGGTCCGGCTCGCGCCCTCGCAGGAGACGGACGACGAGGTCGTCGGCGAGGGGGTCGAGCCGTACGAGGCGTCGGACTTACCCGACCCCGAACACCGTGCGTTCGTTCGTCCGCTCCGCCGCTTCCTGCTCGGGCTCGGCATGATCGCGGCGCTCCTCGGGGCGATCTGGTTCCTCGAGAGCCGGACGGGTTGGGACTCGCTCGACACGGAGACGCGGGTCGAGGCCTCGGCGCTCTTCGCCGACGAAGCCTCGCTCATCGCGGGCAAGCCGGTGACGATCTACTGCGACGAGTCCGGCGACTTCGTCGGCGCGGTGGAGCACGCGGACGGCGTCGCGATCGTCGGCGGCGACCACGCGTACCTGACGCCCGAGCGATGCCTCGACCTCTACCGGCTCGCGTTCGAGAACGAGGTGAGGTGGAGCCAGACCGCGCGCGCCCTGGCAGTCCTCGCGCACGAGGCATGGCATCTCCGCGGCGTGAGCGACGAAGGGACGGCGGAGTGTTACGCGCTCCAGTCCGGCGTCGAGCTCGGCCGGAGGCTCGGGCTCTCCGACGACACCGCGCGGCAGATGATGCGGCAGCAGCTCACCGAGAACGCGCTTCGCGCAAGAAGCAGCTTCGAGTACCTGGTCCCTCCCGAGTGTCGCGACGGCGGGCGCCTCGACCTCGATCCGGACAGCTCGCGCTTCCCGTAGCAGAGGGCCTCAGTCCTCAGGCTTGAGCACGATCGGCACGAGATCTTCGGCCTCAGGCGCCACGGTGACGTGGATTGCCGCCGGCTCGCGGATCCACGCGATCAGGCCCCGCGCCGTGAGGTCGTCGAGCACGAACTGGAACGCCTGCGCCTGCGCGCCCGACTCGTAGCGGCGGCGGACGTCGAACGCGTAGCCGGTCGTGTGGAGGGAGTAGCCGTGCGTGGCCTCGGGGTTCCCGTCGCGAAGGAGCTCCTGGTAGGTCTCGTCGCGCACCGTGCTCGTCACCTCGAGCGGCTGCGCCGTCCCGCTGATCTCCTTCACGCGTCCCGCCATGTACACGAGCAGGGCCAGCGCCTCCGCGCGGAGGCCGCGGTAGAGCTCCTTCGGCTGGCCAAGCTGCACCGCCAGCTCGCCCATCGTGCGATCGACCGCGAACCCGAGGCGTGCCGGCTCGTTCGGGAACGGTTGAAGCGTGTGTGCGTCCCAGGCCCGCTGGACGTCCACCGGGTCGGCGAAGCGCTCTGTCTCCGCCGGTGGGTGCAGCACCTCCTCGTGACTCGTCTTCGCCCTGTGCAGGAGGTCGAGCTCTTGCAGCCGGTCGGGGTCGTCGCGGAAGAGACGCATGATCTCGCGCGCGGCCAGCACCCGCCAGTAGTAGGTCGGCGAATCGTCGCCGAGCGGTGCGAGCAGCTCGTGAGCGGACTCGTTTCGGTCGGGTGCCGTGTCGAAGAAGACGCGAGGCCACGAGAGGTCTTCTTCCTCGACGAGGTCGGGCACGTAGACCTCGCGCGGAGCGCTCGCATACGCACGCAGGACGTTCGTCAGGTTCCCGATCCCCATGTGGTACGAGACGACGGCCAGGTCGTCCCGGCCGAGCCGTTCCCGGGCGGCCGTGAGGTAGCGGACCGTGCCGGCGAGCGCCTGCCGGGGATCGAAGCGGGCGTCGATCGCGCGCCGCCGCTCGCGGAGGAGCTCGGCGAACCTGGCGTTCCCACGCCTCTCGGCGCCCGCGATTTGCACAGTCAGCCTGCGGCTCCCGTCCAGGTCCACGTCCATCGCGAGGAAGTTCCGCGCCGTCTCGGCCAGGATCTGGGTCAGACCGGACGCCCCGGCCGGGTCGTCGCCGGCGATGACGTCCGGACGGCCGCCGCTCTCGAGGAACACCATCGCCTCGACGAGATCGGCATCGAAGCCGCTGTCGGCGACGGCGTCCTCGACGAGCGGCCGGTACGACTCGGTTCGCCGAGCCGTCGCGACGACGCCGCCTGGGCTCTTGGCGTAGAGGGGTTGGCTGAAGCCGAACGCGGCACGCCGCTCGAGCTCCTCCGCATTCGAGTCGTTGTAGGCCAGCGCGTCGATCTCGACCACGTCCTCGCGCGGTACGAGGACGGACGTCGATTCACCGCCGTCCAGCGACCACGCGGCCACGAGGACGAGCGCCGTGGCGATGGCGACGAGCGCCGCAAGGGCGGCGAGCCGTCCACGGCGGACGGCTCTGCGGTCGCGGCGGTCGGACGTGCGAGTGGGCCAGATGCCGATCCGGGAATGCTCGCATGTGGGGTTCGCCGCCCGGAGGTTCCAGGCGGGTACACGCGGCGCCGCTTTATGAGCCGACGCGCGGCACATGGGATCACCGTGCCTGAATCGTCGCGCTCCTCGTCTAGTTTGCGGGCGTGCGAGGAACCGCGCGCTGACGAGATGAGCGCAGAGGTCTTGAGCCGGCGGGCGCTGAAACGCGCGACGCTCGAGCGGCAGCTCCTGCTTCGACGCTCGAGCCTGCCGCCGCTGGGTGCGTGTCGCGGTTCCGCCAGATCACGACGTTGCTGCGCTCCTCTGCGTCCGTTAGGGACCTGCCGCTTGCTGCTTGACGTGATCGAGCACAGCGTTCAGTTCCTGAGTGGGTGAGAAGTCGACATACTCCACATCCTCCAGCGCTTCGGGGGCATGTCCCGGCGCCCAGTAGACCGCTTGCCCCGCCTTGTAGTCCTTTGGCCCGGTAGGCGTGTGCATACGGAGCGTCCCTTTCAGCATGTAACCCCAGTGCGGGCACTGGCATAGATCGCCCTCCAGCCCGTGTAGCAGCGGGCGCATGTCAGTCCCGCCTGGCAGCCGGAACAGGCCAACCGTCATCTCACCGGCCTCCTCGGTGCGCACCTCGACACCGCCGCCCTCGAACGCCACGCTCATCATCTCGCGAGTAAACGCTTCCATGGCACCTTCCTCGGCTCGGACTACGGTCCCGGACTATAACCCCGTTGGCTCGTCCTGCGACTGCGGCTGCGGCGGCGAGGGCAAGGGCGAATGCGTGCTCTCACGGAGGGTCGTCCCTCAATCCCTCATTCCCTCAGTGATCGGGCCGGAAGCGGGTTGCGTGCAGGGAAGAAGCCGGCTTGGCCGTCCCTCCGTTGAATCCGTCAATACGATGCGGGAGGCTTGGCAGCCGGCGCCGCAAGCCACGCGAAACGGCCTCGACCCCAGCATTTCGGGCATACGATCCCGTCGATGGCATGTCCGTGAGTCGCCACACCTCGATGCTGGCCCGAACGGGTGCCGGACGGGTGCTCGTCGCGTTGCTCGCCGTGGCTGCGGCGCTCGCGGCGACGGGAGCGGCCGGCTCCGAGGGCGCACCGGGTGAGGGCCCGGTCGTGGTTGTCGAACTCGACGCGGCTATCGACAAGGTCTCCGCGCGCTTTCTAAAGCGCGCCCTCGACGAGGCCGAGGAGGAGAACGCGCCGGTGGTCGTCGTCCGCATCGACACGCCGGGCGGACTCCTCGACGCGACGCGCGACATGGTGGGCGACATCTTCGGCTCGCGGGTGCCCGTCGTCTCGCATGTCGCGCCCGAGGGAGCCCAGGCGGCGTCGGCTGGTACGTTCGTGGCCACTGCGGCCGCGCTCCTCGCCATGGCTCCCGCCACCAACATCGGCGCCGCCGCGGTCGTCGGGGCCGGCGGGGAGGATCTCCCGGAGACGCTTTCGCGAAAGGCGACGGAGGATGCGGCGGCGCTCATCCGCAGCATCGCCGCGCGCCGCGACAGGCCGGTGGCTCTCCTCGAGGCCACCGTTCGGGAGGCGAGGTCGTACTCGGCCGAGGAGGCGCTCGAGCTCGGCATCGCCGACCTCCTCGCGCGTGACGTCGAGCAGCTTCTGGCCGCACTCGACGGGCGCACGCTCTCCGCGGCCGACGGGGACGTAGCCGTGCGTACCGCCGGGGCCGAGATCCACACGATTGAGATGAATCTCTTCGAGCGGATCCTCTCGTTCCTCGCCGACCCGAATATCGCGTTTCTCCTCATCTCGCTCGGGTCGCTCGCGCTCGCCGTCGAGATCTGGAGCCCGGGGCTCTGGGTGCCGGGCGCGATCGGCGTCGTCGCCTTGATCCTCGGCTTCACGGGAGTGGGTTTTCTCCCCTTCTCCTGGGCGGCCTTTGCACTCCTCGCCCTCGCGGTTCTCTTCTTCGTGCTCGAAGCTCTTCACCCCGGCATCGGCCTCTTCGGGGCCTTCGGCACTGTCTCGCTCGTCCTCGGCGGCCTCTTCATGCTCGGAGGCTCGGACGCGCCAGGGCTGCCGGACGACGGGCTGCAAGTGAGCCGCTGGCTCCTGGCCGGAATCGGTGTCGCCTCCGCCCTGCTCGTCCTCCTATTCGTTCGCGAGATGCGGCTGTCCCATCATCAGGTCTACGTGAGCCCGTACGCGCGAGAGCGGCTTCTCGGGGAACTCGCCCAGGTGACCGTTCGCCTCGCTCCGCAGGGGGAGGTACGCCTCGCAGGCGAGACGTGGACGGCGGAGCTCCGGGGAGCGGACTCGGCCGAGGTGGGAGAGCAGGTTAGAGTGGCCGAGCTTTCACAGATGGGTTTCTTGGTCGAGCCGGCCGCGAGCGAGGGGCCCGCGCCAGAAGCCGAGACTGTCCACAGTTCAGAACGTCCGGGGAGGTAGCGATGGGCGTCATCCTCAACTTCGTCAAGGACTACGAGCGGATCGCCCGGTTCCGGTTCGGTACGTTCGAGGGCATGAAGGGCCCGGGCATCGTGGTCGCGCTGCCGATCGTCCACGCGAAGGTGTGGGTCGACACGCGCACCGAGGTCTTGGACATTCCGCGCCAGACCAACATCACGAAGGACAACGCGCCGATCGACATC
>DATDOS010000162.1:0-2158 GCA_035293125.1 Gaiellaceae bacterium
TCGTGCAGCGCATCCGCGTAGGCGTCGCCGAGCTCGTGCAGGAGCTTCGTCGAACCTTCGACGTCCGTGAAGAGAAAGGTCACGACGCCGGTCGGGAGTGCGCGCGTCACCCGCGCATGATCCCGCCGCCAGAGGTCCGTGTCCAGCTATCCGAGAGGGACACGCTCGACTCTGCGGCCCCGAACACCTGCGGCTTCGAATGTGAGATCGAGGCCTTCGAGCTCAGGATGCTTGGCCAGCCATGTTTGCGCTCCCGTCCGCACACGGCGAACCTTCTCCCGGTCGATCATCTCCAGCGGATCCCCGAACGCGGCACCGCTCTTCTCCTTCACCTCGACCACGAGCAATCGGCGACCGCGACGCAGCACGAGATCGAGCTCGTACCGGCCGACACGCGCGTTGGCGTCGAGGAGGCGGTAGCCGCGGAGGCGATAGTGGCGGAGGGCGCGCCGCTCTCCGCGATTCACGCCGCCTCGTAGCAGGCGGCCTGGAACGAGCGGCGGTGCAGAGCCGAAGGGCCGAGCGCGCGGACCGCCTCGGAGTGTGCGGGGGTGATGTAGCCGACGTGCGAGACGAACCCGTACCCGGGGTAGAGGGCGTCCAGGCGCCGCATCACGCGGTCTCGCACGACCTTGGCGACGATCGAGGCTGCCGCGATCGCAGCGCTCCGCGCGTCCCCGTCGACGATCGCCTGGTGCGGCGGGGCCGAAGGTCCGAGTCGGAACCCGTCGACGAGGCAGGCGTCCGCCGGCGGGTAGAGATCGGCGAGCACCGCGCGAAGCCCGGCGAGGTTCGACCGATGCAGGCCGGAGCGGTCGATCTCGCTCGAGGGCACGATGCGCACGCTGATCGCGGCCGCACACGCACCGACCGCTCGGAAGAGCGCCTCGCGCTCGTGCAGTGACACCTGCTTGGAGTCGTTCAACGACGCGAGCGGGCGCACCCTGGCGCCCTGCAGCAGCTCGTAGTCGAGCAGGACCCCCGCCACCACGAGCGGCCCCGCGAGCGATCCGCGGCCGGCTTCGTCCGCCCCTGCCACGAAACGCACACCGAGCCGCCTGTCGAACCCGAGGAGACGCTGGCCGCTGGACCGAGCCACGCGGCCGAGAATACTGGCTACCCCTGCCGGAGCTCGCGGACGCGCGCCTTCTTCCCCACTCTCTTGCGCAAGTAGTAGAGCTTTGCGCGGCGGACGTCGCCGATCGCCATGACCTCGAGCTTCTCGATCTTGGGCGAATGGAGCGGGAAGGTGCGCTCGACCCCCACGCCGAACGACTGCTTGCGGACGGTGAAGGTCTCCCGGAACCCGGAGCCCTGGCGCTTGATGCAGATGCCCTCGAAGACCTGGATCCGCTGGCGGCTGCCCTCGATGACCTTGAAGTGCACGCGAAGCGTGTCGCCCGCCTTGAACTGAGGCAGGTCCGTGCGCAGATGGCGCTGCTCGAGGCTCTCGATCGTCGTGTTCATCGGAAAGGAGGGCCGCCGGGGCCGGGCCGCCATGGTAGCGAATCGCAACAGCGGAGGCCCGCGGTGTGCGACCGGAGGGCGCAGCACGCGAAGCTGCCGGTCAGGATCTCGCGCGAGCAGAATCTGCGCTCGCAGATTCTGCTCTTGCGCACGACACCGCCTAGCGGAACGAGATCCGGTTGGGCGGCCAGTAGGTGATGAAGACCTTTCCGATCAGGTTCTTCTCGGGAACGGACCCCCACACGCGCGAGTCGCAGGACTGCGAGCGATTGTCGCCCATGACGAAGTAGCTGGCAGCCGGCACCTTGAACTTCTCCTCCGGCCCGATGTCCCGTCGGTCGTGCTCGATGTACGGCTCCTCGAGCCTGCGCCCGTTGACGTACACGAACGCCGCCCCACGTCGCAGCCGGATCTGGATCGTCTCCTTGGGGAGCCCGACGATCCGTTTCACGAAGGTCCCTCCGGCGCCGCATTTCGCCTTTGCGGCCGGCGGCGTCTCGAAGACCACGACGTCACCGCGTTGCGGGTCGCGGAAGTGGTAGATGAACCGATTTGCGAGCACGCGGTCGGAGAACCGCGACTCACAGCCCGGAGCTGGCCGGGCACAGTGCAGTGTCGGCTCCATGGAGGAGGACGGGATGCGGTAGGGGTTGATCACCCACGCCTTGATCGCAAGCACGATCGCGACGGC
>DATDOS010000163.1:0-4134 GCA_035293125.1 Gaiellaceae bacterium
GGCTATCCTCGCAGCCGTGACACTGACACGCTTGCGCGGGCGGATGCCGTTGCTGGCCTTCGTTCTGCTTGCGGTCTTGTGTCTGGCTCTGATCGGATTCGCGTGCGCTTGCCTGGACGATCAGTTCGCGCAAGCGTTCGACCGCATCGTTCAGTCGGCACCCGCGGCGGTGATCGAGCTCTGGCCGGCTTTCGCGGTGGCCACGCTCGTGTCGCTGTCGCTGATCGTCTTCTCGGTGCCGGCATCCGGCCGGGCCTCCCCGGCGTCGCTTCAACGCTTCCTCTTCTGAGTCGTCCTCTCGGTGTCGCCTGTCCGCGGGCAGGCTCGAAAGACGGATCAAGAGAGGAGAGCTGATGACAAACGCAACGAAGGCAACGGCGCAGCGCCGGCGTCAGGCACCACCTCCGTCACCGAAGCGCCCCCCATGGATAGCACGAGGGCTTCTCGGCCTCGTCGCGGTGTCGGTCGTGCTCGCAGCGGCGGGCGTGTGGCGCCTGAGTGACGGCGGACGAGGAACGTCGGCCGCCGACGCGGGCCCTGTGCACGTGCACGGCCTCGGCATCGATCCCGCTGACAGAGCCCTGTTCATCGCGACCCATACCGGGCTCTTCCGCGTGGGCGAGAGAGACTCGAAGGCGGTCAGGGTCGGGGATAGCTACCAGGACACCATGGGCTTCACGGTTGTGGGTGAGAACCGCTTTCTCGGCTCCGGGCACCCGGACCTGCGGACCGACCTGCCGCCGCTTCTCGGTCTGCTCGAGTCCATCGACAGCGGCAGGAACTGGGATCCGATCTCGCTTCTCGGCGAAGCCGACTTTCACGTCCTCCGCTCGGCCGGTGAGCGCGTGTACGGCTACGACGCTTCGAACGATCGGTTGCTGGTGAGCGGGGATGCGGGGCGAACGTGGGAAGAGGTCGAGCGACCGGCTCCACTCCTCGATCTCGCCGCGGATCCGGACGACAGCCAGCACGTGGTCGCCGCCGGGGTGAGCGATCTCTCGCAGGGGCTGTACGAGTCGCGTGACGGGGGACGAAGCTGGGTCAGCGTTGGAGACCAAGTCGGTGTTCTCGCCTGGCCGACTACGGATCGGCTCTTCCTCGTTGACGGGGGCGGAGACGTCTTCCTGAGCTCGGACGGCGGCGGTCGCTTCGAGCGCCGTGGTTCGGTCGGCGGTCAGCCGGCAGCGTTTCTCGGACAAGGTGCGGACGAGCTCTTCGTCGCCCTCCACGACGGCACCATCAAGCGCTCGACCGATGGAGGCGCGACGTGGACGGTACGTTCGACGCCATGACCTACGGCCGAGAGAGGAGGTGAGTACATGGAACCCTTCTTGCTTCTCGCCGTGCTGATCTGCCCGGTCGTGATGGGCGGGATGATGCTGTGGATGATGATCCGGATGCGAAGCGGTAGCGCCGGCGCTGATCGCACGCACGAGGACGATCGTTGATGAGCGGGCGCGTGGCGGTCTTCTGTGCGACCGGCGCGGTGCTTGTGCTGGGGGTGCGATGCTCGCGATCTCGCTCGGCAACGGGTCGCCCTCGCCCGTGCGGGATGCATCCGTCGCAGGTTCAGGGCTGTACAGAGGCAGCGAGGTGCCAGGGGGAATCACGATGCGCGACTTCTCGCTCCGCAATTACGACGGGCGAGCCGTCCGCTCGAGCGATCTCGCTGGTCGAGTGACGCTGCTCACCTTCCTCGACAGCCAGTGCACGGAGTCCTGCCCTGTGATCGCGTGGACTATTGCGCGGACGATCGACAGCCTGACTTCCGCCGAGCGGCAATACGTCCGGGCCGTGGCGATCAGCACCGATCCGGCCGAGGACACGGAGAGCAGCGTGCGCAGCTTCCTCACTCGTAACCGGGCCGTCGGGCGGCTTCTCTACCTCGGCGGGGGTCAGCCCGAGGGCGAGCTGCGTGGGCTGTGGAGCGAGTTCAAGGTTCTCTCGTCGCTCGAGAGCGGACAGGACACGCTGCACTCGGCTCCGGTGCGGATCTACGATCGACGTGGTGTCTGGGTGGCGACCCTGCATGCCGGTGCCGACCTGACCCACGCGAACCTCTCTCACGATCTCCGTGTCGCGCTGGCTAGTGAACGATGAGCACGTCGCAGTGGGCCATTCGCTGAACGTTCTCCGAAACGCTGTGCCCGAGCATGCGCTCGACCTGGCTCGGCTCCCTGGTGCCGAGGACGATCAATCCCACGTTCCGGCTCTCGGCGACCTGGACGATGGCCTCTGAGATCTCGCCGATCGCCTCGACGAGCTCGGCTTCGATCCCGAGCTCCTTGAGACGCTCGTCGGCCCGCGTGAGCTCTGACCCCGGCCCGGCGTCCCGTGCCGCGCCTACGAGCACGGGGGTGATGCTCGTCACGACGAGCTTCGCGTCGTATAGGCGCGCGAGTTGGGCGGCGCGGTCGAGCGCTCGGTTCGAGACGTCGGTGTCGTTGTACGCGAGAAGGATGTTCATCGGGCCTCCCTGGTCTCGAGGTCGTCGGCGATCATCGGGCCGGCGGTCCGCCTGGGCATCCGCGGATGCGCGGCTTCCCGATCCGGATTTCTACTGAGCTGCCTCCGCGCGTAGGTGGGACGGTGTCGTCAGCCCGAACGACTCGAGGAGGCTCGCCTCCCAGTCGGGGTGCCGTTGCCTGCAGCCGGGGCACACGCGGAACATCGACCCCTTGAGTGCGGGGTGCTCGATCTCGGTGCCTGGGGGCAACTCCAGCCGCCCCCATGCGGCACCCGAGATAAGTCCTTCCGCCTGCTGTCTGCTGCAGATGGCGCAGCGGAGGTAGAGCCGCGACATTCGCCTCAGACTACCCCCACGGCCCGATGAAGGAGTGGAAATCGGTCGCCGTGAGGATGATCACGACCACGATGATGCAGAGGACAGAAAGGCCGAGCATGAACGGCGCGACCCAGGAGACCTCCTTCTGCAGCGGCGGGAAGTCGATCTGCTTCTCAGCCATGCGCGCCCCTCTCGTCTAGGCCCCGGGGCCCATCGTCTGCGATCCCGTCTGGGCGGGCTGGTCGAAAGCGCCGGATGCCCGCAGCGCAGCCGCCTGCCGCTCGAGCTTCTGCTTCTCCAGCCACACCCACCCGATGAGCGAGCCGACCATAAGGATGCAGCCGAGCACCGTGAGGATGTACGTGCCCGTGGAGTTCGCGGGGCCCCAGGTCCAGAAGTCGGTGACCGTGTCGCCCCACTCGTCGTACGGGAAGGTGTCGAACATCGCTCCTCCTTATGCCTCGACTCGCGTGGTCGGCTTGCCGTTGGTTGCTGCGTACGCTTCGAGCAGGATGTCGGCGGAATCGACTTCCTGGCCGTCGGGCGTGATGATGATCTCCGGCACGCGCTCGAACTCGGGGTAGAAGTCCTGTCCGAACTCGGCGAGGTCGAGGCCCTCGAGCTCCACCTCGGGCGGCACGCGCAGGAGGTTGAACTTCTTCAGGATCCAGCTCAGGATGTACCCCGGCAGGAACGCGAGCGGCAGGAACGCCATCATGCCCATCAGCTGCCCACCGAACGACACCGGGATGTTGTTGATGCCGGTCGGGTAACCGCCGGCGAAGATCCCGACGAGGAACACGCCGTAGAAGCCGCAGACCCCGTGTACCGCCACCGCGCCGACTGCGTCGTCCACCCGGAGCTTCTTCTCGATGTACCCGCCAGACCAGACGGCGAGCATGCCGCCCGACGTTGCGAGCAGGTACGCGAGCGACGGGTGGTACACGTCGGCACCCGCCGAGACCGAGATGACCCCTGCGAGGCCGCCCGACAGCGTCCAGAACGGGTCCCCCTTGCTGGCGAACCAGCCGCCTGTGAAGCCACCCGCGAAGCCGATCGTGATCACCATCGCGATGGCGCCGAGGGTCGTCGGCGAGAGGTAGATGTTCAACCAACCCGGGAAGATCGTCGACTGGATGAAGAGGCAGGCGGCGTAGAAGCCATAGAAGCCGGTGAAGATGAGCATCAGCCCCATCAACGTCATGTGGGTGTTGTGAGGCCGGAACGATCTCGCGCGTCCTAAGACGTCGTACTTCCCGATGCGTGGGCCGAGGTTGAGGAGTACGCCGAAGGCGAACGCGCCCGCGACTCCATGGACGACGAGCGATGCGATCGAGTCGTGGAAGCCG
>DATDOS010000164.1:0-17660 GCA_035293125.1 Gaiellaceae bacterium
GCGATGCGTGCGATCACGTCGTTCGACGGGACCGGTCGGTTCCCGTGGACGATGTGGTTCAGATAGCCGGCGGACAGATCCGCCTTGTCGGCGAGCCCCCGGTAGGTGGTTCCCGTCTCGATCATCAGCCGCTCGATCGCCGGGCCGAAGTGCTCGTCGCTGTATCTCCGTCGCTTCGCCATCAGGCTTGCAGGACCCATTTCACCACGTCTGCGACCGGAACGCGTTCCTCAGACGCTCCATCCCGAGTGCGGACGTCAACTGCGCCGTCGTCGAGGGTCTTCTTTCCGACGATAACGCGGATGGGACACCCGATCAGATCCGCGTCTGCGAACTTCTCCCCGGGCCGCTTGTCACGGTCGTCGAGAAGGACGTCGAGCCCGGCCTCGTGAACGGCCGAGGCGAGCCCCGCCGCACTCGCTGCCACTGCCTCCGAGCCGCCGTGGAGCGAGAGGACATGGGCGTCGTACGGCGCGATCGAGCGGGGCCAGACGACCCCGTTCTCGTCGTGGCTCTGCTCGACAGCCGCCGCCAGGACCCGCCCCGGGCCGATCCCGTAGCTTCCCATCAGGACCAGCCGCTCCTGGCCGTCCTCGTCGAGGAACGTCGCACCCATGGGCTCCGAGTAGCGGGTCTCCAGCTTGAAGATGTGGCCGACCTCGATCGCGGTCTGGAAGGCAAGCGCGCCGCCGCAGGCGACGCAGCGATCACGCTCGCCGGCTTGTCGGATGTCGGCGAAACGCGGCTCGTAGTCCCGTCCTGCCTCGACCCCGCGTAGGTGCCACCCGGTGCGGTTCGCACCGGCGACGAACTGGCCCTCGCGGAGCGTCTCGTCGGCGACGACGGGGCCGGTGAAACCGACCGGCCCGATCGAGCCCGGGTCGGCGCCGAAGGTGTCCCGAATCTCGTCCTCCGTCGCAGGGCGAATAGCAGCGCCGAGCGCCGCGGCGAGCTTTGCCTCCTCCAGACGATCGTCGCCACGCACGAGCGCGAGGACGAGGGCCCCGTCGGCGGTCAACACAGGCATCGCCTTCGACGTCGCGGCGGGATCGATGGCAAGCATGTCTGCGAGGGCATCGATCGTCTTCGCCCCCGGGGTCTCGACGGGCTCGGGTGCGTCGAGACGCGTGGGAAAGTCGGGCAGGCGGGGCACAGCGCGGGCGATCTCGAGATCGGCGGCGTAGTCCCCGTTCTCGCAGGTGACGAGCGTGTTCTCGCCCGAGCCGGAGGGGGCGAGATAGTCGATCGACATCGAGCCGCCCATCATCCCCGACTCGGCCTGGACGCCGTAGAACTCCAGGCCGCAGCGCTCGAAGATCCGCTCGTACGCGCCCCCGTGCAATTTGAAGCTCTTGTCGAGCCCCTCCTCGTCGCGGTCGAACGAGTAGGAGTCCTTCATGATGAACTCGCGCACGCGGAGAAGGCCACCACGGGGCCGCGGCTCGTCGCGATCCTTGATCGCGAAGTGGTAGAGCATCTGCGGGAGCTGCCGGTAGCTCTGGATCTCGAGTGCGTGAAACGTGACCGTCTCCTCGTGCGTCAGCGGGAGGACGAAAGGCCGCCCCGCACGATCCTCGAACTTGAAGAGCTCCGGGATGTGGAGGCGGTCAGTGCGCTGCCAGAGCTCGGCAGGCGTGAGGACGGGCATGAGCATCTCCTGCGAGCCGATCGCGTCCATCTCCTCGCGGATGATCTGGACGACCTTCTGGTGCACCCTCCACCCCAGCGGCAGGAACGTCCAGACGCCGGCGGCGACCTGGCGGATGTAACCCCCGCGGACGAGCAGCTTGTGCGAGACCGCCTCCGCGTCGGCGGGAGCCTCGCGCAAGGTTGGGATGAACAGCTGTGACTGCCGGGCGATCATGGAGCGCAGAGCCTAGAGGAAGGGTTTGTAGGGGCGAGATATATCTCGCCCCTACGAGTTCCCCAACGGGATGAGCGAAGCCTCGGCCATCGCGAGCGCGGCCGGCTTCGCCATCTTGAGCCGCTTCGGCCGCTTCATCCCGTCGGCGAGCCAGCGGTCGATCTCGTGGAAGAGCTCGTCCACGAGGGTCTCCGACGGCACCTTCCGCAGCACCCGCCCGTGGGCGTAGATGAAGCCGACGTCGCGGCCTCCGGCGATCCCGAAGTCGGCGTCGCCCGCCTCTCCCGGCCCGTTCACCGCGCAGCCCATGACGGCCACCTCGACGGCCTCCGAGTATCCCCGCAGACGTTCCTCGACGACGCGGGCGAGGTTCTCGACGCCGACGTTGTCGCGCCCGCACGAGGGACAGGCGATCATGACCGGCCCGCGCTCGCGGAGACCGAGCGCCTTGAGGATCTCCCAGGCGACTTCGACCTCCTTCACCGGGTCCGCGGTGAGCGAGACCCGGAGCGTGTCGCCGATCCCGTCCGCGAGCAGCGTTCCTATGCCGACGGCGCTCTTGATGCCGCCTGCGAACTCGGTTCCCGCCTCGGTCACCCCCAGATGGAGCGGGTACGGCACCTTCGCGGCAAGCATCCGATAGGCACGGATCATCGTCGGCACGTGGGTCGCCTTGACGGAGATCTTGAGCTCGCGGTAGTCGAGCTTCTCGAGGAGCTCGACCTCTTCGAGCGCCGCGGCGACGAGTGCTTCGGCCTGGTCCTGCTGGGCCAGCCCGTGGAGGTGCTTCGGCAGCGAGCCGGAGTTGGCGCCGATTCGCATCGCGATCCCTGCCCTCTTCGCGGCAGTCACGACCTGCTCGACCTTGTCGGGCCCGCCGATGTTGCCCGGGTTGATCCGGACCGCGGCCACTCCCGCGTCGATCGCCTTGAGCGCGAGCGACGCGTTGAAGTGGATGTCTGCGATCACCGGAATCGGCGAGAGCCGCACGATCATGGGGAGGGCAGCCGCGTCCTCGTTCTTCGGCACGGCCACGCGGACGATCTCGCATCCGGCGGAGGCGAGCGCAGCGATCTGCGCCGTCGTCGCGGTGACGTCGTGGGTCTTCGTCAGCGTCATCGACTGCACGACCACCGGCGCGCCGCCGCCGACGGCCACGTTCCCGACGTGGATCCGAACCTTGCTCGCCACGGCTAGAGGGTAGCCTCGACCGCAGTGGCGTCGAGTACGGCGTACGGCCGCGGCCGCGAAGCGGTCGCCTTCAGGGATCTTGGCGCGACCGGGATCCGCGGGAGCGGATTCCGGTCTTGCGCACTAAGACAGCCGCCCGATGTCGTTCGACAGCCCGACGAAGAAGAGGAGAAGCACGACGGCGAGGCCGATGACGGACACGCGCTCGTACACCTCGCGCTTCACGAACCGGCCGCGTGCGCCCTCGATGAGCGTGAAGAGGATGTGCCCACCGTCGAGCGGCAGCAGCGGCAACAGGTTCAGCAGGGCGAGCGACAGGGAGATGAGGCCGAGCACCCACAGGTAACTCTCGGTGCCCTGCTCCACCGCGTCCGAGGACACCCGAGTGATTCCGATCGGGCTCGCGACATCCCTCCGGCCCTCGCTCGTGAACAGCCGCCCGAGCCCGAGAACGATCTCCTTCGACACGATCCCGGTGACCTCGAAGGCCCGACCCACCGCCTCCAGCGGTGGCAGCCCCTCGCCCTCGCGCACGATGCCGAGGCGGTACCCGTCCTGCGTCTCGGCCGCCCTGACGGGCCCGAGCTCGAGCTCCGTCCTGCCCCGAACGACGGTCAGGACGAGTGGTCGCCCCTCTGACTCGACGATCCGCTCCCCCAACTCCTCACCGGACACGGGAGCTCCGTCGATGGCGACGATCCGGTCTCCCGGTCGTAGCCCGGCCTTTGCGGCCGGCGAGCTCGCGACGACCGAGGCGATCGTCTGAGACGGCTTCCCGGCGCTGGTCAAGGCGAGGAACGAGAACAGGACGAGCGTGAGCGCGATGTTCGCCACAGGGCCCGCCGCGATCGCGACGAGGCGCTTCCACGTCGGCGCCTTCCAGTACGCATCGGACCCGAGTGCGTCCCGAAGCTCCGTGAGCCCCTTCTCGGCGGAGCTCAGAGCTCCGGGAGAGAGCTTCCGCTCGTGCAGGTCCTCCTCGAGCTCGTCGAGCGCGGCGAGCGTGGACGCGAAGTCATCCCCCTCGAGTGACCGCTTCACGCGATCGACCGGACCCGCGAGGGTCGGTAGCTCTGTCACAGCTCGCGAGAAGCGCCGCTCCGCGTCGTGCGGAATCGGGCGGTGCATCCCGGGGATGCTCACGAAGCCGCCGAGCGGGACGACCCCGACGCCGTACTCGATCCCGTTACGCGTGGTGCGAACGAGCGCTGGCGGGAAGCCGATGTAGAACTTCCGCGGGCGCAGCCCGACGGCGAGAGACGCGAAGAAGTGTCCTGCCTCGTGGATCAGGATGAGGAAGGCGAGGCCGATGATCGCGATGAAGATGCTCAAGCTGCTGCCAGCCTCCCACCGGCGAGGCGTCGGGCCTCGGCATCGGCTTCGACGAGGTCCGCGACATCGCGCGCAGGAGCTCCCCCGACCCCCACAAGCGCGTCTTCGACGAGTGGCGCGATCTCCAGATACCCGATCCGGCCGTCGAGGAACGCGGCGACCGCGACCTCGTTCGCCGCGTTGAACGCACAGGGATAGGTCCCGCCACGCTCTCCGGCGTCCCGGGCAAGCCCGAGCAGCGGGAACCGCTCGAGATCGGGAGCCTCGAACTCGAGTGTCAGGCCAGCTCTGAAGTCGAGCGCCGGCACCGCCGTCGCTCCACGCTCGGGATAGGTCAAGGCGAAGGAGATGGGAACACGCATGTCGGGATATCCGAGATGCGCGAGCGCGGCTCCGTCACGGAAGCGCACGAGAGCGTGGACGACCGAGCTCGGATGCACGACGACCTCGATCCTCTCGTACTCGAGGTCGAAGAGGTAATGCGCCTCGATGAGCTCGAGACCCTTGTTCGCGAGCGTCGCCGAGTCGACCGTGATCTTCGGCCCCATCGACCAGGTCGGGTGCGCGAGCGCGTCCTGCACGCTCACTGATTCGAGATCTGCGACCGAGTGGTTCCGGAACGGCCCCCCGGACGCGGTGAGAACGAGCGACTCGACGATGTCCGGCGCACGGCCCTCGAGGCACTGGAAGACCGCGGAGTGCTCGCTGTCGACGGGCAACAGGAGGCCTCCTCCCCGCTTCCAGGCCGCGACCGCGAGGTCGCCCGCGGCGACGAGGCTCTCCTTGTTCGCGAGCGCGAGCGTTACCCCGCGCTCGAGTGCCCAGAGGGTCGCACCGACACCCGCGAAGCCGACGACCGCGTTCAGTACGAGGTCCGGGTTCGAGCGCTCGAGGACCTCGGTGAGGTCGCCGCCTACCTGGACATGCTCGACGCCGAGCCGCGCAGCGAGCTCGCCGAGCGGCTGCGAGCCGGACGCGAGCGCGCACACGGTGAGCTCGGGATTCGCCGAGATCACCTCGAGCGCTTGCCGCCCGATGGAGCCCGTCGCTCCGAGGAGCGCAATTCGTCTCTCGTCCACGCGCGAAGGCTAACCGTCGTCGTGTTCAGAACGGGCTATGCGTTGCCAAACGCGAGGATGACGTAGTAGGCCGCCGCGCCGGCCCACAGGAGCGAGTCGAGCCGGTCGAGCATGCCGCCGTGGCCGCCCAGGAGACGCCCGGAGTCCTTCACCTCGAGATCGCGCTTCACCGCCGACTCGAAGAGGTCCCCGAGCGCCGACGCCAGAGCGATCGCGGCCCCGAGCGCGAGCGTCTCCGGAATCGTCAGAAACTCGTCGCGATCCTTGTAGAGGACTACGAACGCCGTCGCCATCGCCGCGACGACCCCGCCGACGAAGCCCTCCCACGACTTCCCCGGGGAGATCGCGGGCGCCATCTTGTGGCGCCCGACCGCACGCCCGACGAAGAACGCGCCGGTGTCCGCGGCGAAAACGGTGAAGAGCACGGCCATCACGGCCCAGAAGCCGAACTCGGGGATGTCGCGGATGAGCAGAAGGAAGCCAATGCCCGCGCCCACCCAGACGACGCCGAGCAGCGTCACCCCGAACGAGGTCGTGGCGGACGTGCGAACGTCGGAGAGACCGAAGAGGACGAACGAGAAGAGCAGCGTCGCGAGGATCCCGCTGAACATCCAGGGAACCTCTCCCAGCTGCAGACCGAGGAGCGCCAGGACGAAACCGACATATCCTCCGAGGACGAACGGGCGAAGCTCGCGCGTCATGACGTAGAGCTCGTGCAGCGCGATCAGCCCGCCGGCGAGAGCGAGCCCGAAGAGCCACCAGCCCCCGAGGTACACGAGACCTATGACGACCGGCAGGAGGATGATCGCGACGAGAACGCGCGAGGCCAGCGAGCTCATCGCGCTCCGAAGCGCCGGCCGCGCTGCGCGAACTCCTCGAGTGCCGCGCGGAGCTCGTCCTTGCCGAAGTCCGGCCACAGCGTGTCGGTGAACACGAGCTCCGAGTAGGCGGACTGCCAGAGCAGGAAGTTCGAGATCCGCTGCTCGCCCGAGGTTCGGATCACGAGGTCGGGTTCGGGAAGCTCGGGCGCGTAGAGCCGCTCGGTCACGGCCGCGTCGGACACGTCCTCGGCCGCCACACCGTCTGCGACGAGCCGCCGGGCGGCCTCGACGATCTCGGCGCGGCTCCCGTAGTCGAACGCGATCCAGAGGCTGAGCCGGTCGTTATGGGACGTCTCCGCCTCGAGCCGAGCCATCTTCTCCCGCAGGAGCTCCGGAACGCGGTCGCGCCGTCCGAAGAAGCGCGTGCGAACGCCCTGCTTCGCCAGATCGGGGAGCTCGCGGTCGATCGTCTCGTCCATAAGCTCCATGATCGACTCCACCTCGTCGGGCGGGCGTGCCCAGTTCTCGGTCGAGAACGCGTAGACGGCGAGCGATGTGACGCCTAGGTCGATGGAGGCCTCGACCGTCCGGCGGAGCGCGCGAGCGCCCTCGCGGTGCCCTTCGGCGACGGGGAGGCCCCGGGCCGCAGCCCAGCGCCCGTTCCCGTCCATGATGATCGCGACGCTTCTCGCTGCCGCTGGATCTTCGTCCGGCAGCTTCAGACCTCCATAATCTCCGCCTCTTTCACCTTCAAGAGGTCGTCGATCGACTTCGTGTGCTCGTTGGTGATCTTCTGCACCTGCTGCTCGGCACGGCGCTCCTCGTCGTCGCCCACGTCTCCATTCGTCACCAGCTCGCGCAGGTGCTGCATGACGTCGCGCCGGACGTTGCGGATCGCCACCTTGCCGTCCTCGGCGACCCGCCGCACGACCTTGACGAGATCCTTGCGCCGCTCCTCGGTGAGGGTCGGGATCGGGAGGCGGATGATCTTGCCGTCGTTCGAGGGAGTGAGACCGAGGTCGGACTCCTGGATTGCCCGCTCGACCGACCTCATCGAGCCCGGGTCGAACGGCTGCACGATGAGCAGCCTGGGCTCGGGGGCGGCGATGGACGCGAGACTCTTGAGGGGAGTCGGCGTGCCGTAGTAGTCGATCGTGATGCGATCGAGGAGCGCCGGCGAGGCCCGGCCGGTACGGATCGAGTTGAACTCCTGGTGGGTCGCCTCGATCGACCTGTCCATTCGCCTCTTCGCGTCCACGAGGAACTCCTCGATCGCGGCCATGCAGTCCTCCTCGGGCTAAGGGGTCGAGATGATCGTGCCCACTCGCTCGCCTGCCGCCACGCGGCGGACGTTCCCCTCGGCGAGCTCGAAGACGTAGATCGGCAGCCGGTTGTCCATGCAGAGCGAGAGCGCGGTCGTGTCCATCACCTTGAGGCCGCGCTCGATCGCCTCCAGGTGCGTCAGCTCGGGGATGAACTGCGCATCGGGGTCCTGGCGCGGGTCGCCGTCGTACACACCCTGAACCGCGTTCTTCGCCATCAGTATCGCCTCGGCGCCGATCTCGAGCGCCCGGAGCGCAGCGGCGGTGTCGGTCGTGAAGAACGGGTTCCCGGTGCCGCCGGCGAAGATCACGACGCGACCCTTCTCGAGGTGACGGATCGCGCGCCGGCGGATGTACGGCTCCGCAACCTCCGAGACCGTGATGGCCGATTGCACGCGCGTATGGACTCCGAGCCGCTCGAGCGCGTCCTGGAGCGAGAGCGCGTTCAGGAGCGTCGCCAGCATTCCCGCGTAGTCGGCGGTGGCACGGTCCATCCCCTCGGCAGCGGCCGCCATGCCCCGGTAGATGTTCCCAGCGCCGACGACGACGGCGAGCTCGGTGCCCGCCTCGTGCACGGCAAGGATCTCATTGCTGATCGCGACGACGGTCTTCGGGTCGATCCCGTACTCGCGGTCCCCGAGCAGCGCTTCGCCGGAGAGCTTCAGCAGAGCGCGCCGGAAGGGGATCGAAGCATCCGTGGACGCCCGCCGCGCGACCTCTTCCGTGCGTGCGGTCACCCCGCGACCGAGATCCGGGCGAAGCCGGCGACTGAGGCGCCCGCCTCTGCGAGGGCCTGGCCGACCGTCTTGGAAGGATCGTGGATCCAGGGTTGGTCGGCGAGAACGCCACCGGGCGTGGCCGCGAAGAAGCGCTTGGCGAGCATGCCGTCCACGATCTTCTCACGAGCCGCCTCGGGCTTCGACTGCACCTCGTCGGAGTTCAGGAAGATCGCGCGCTCGGCCGCGACCGTCTCCTCCGGCACGTCGTCCCGCGTGGTCCACTCGGGTGCAGCGAAGGAGATGTGCATCGCCAGCCGCCGCGCGAGCTCGGGCGAGCCACCCTCGAGCTCCACGAGGACGCCGATCTTGTTGGCGGGCGGATGCGCATAGCCCGCGACGACGTTTCCGTCCGGTGCCTCGAACCGCTCGGCGCCGACGACCACGATGTTCTCGCCCAGCTTGCCGATGAGCTCGACGCGCTCCTGCTCGAAGCTCTCGACCGGGGCGGCGCCGTCGGCGTGCACGGAACGCAGGACGTCCTGCGCGAAGGACTGGAACTCCTCGTTCTTGGAAACCGGCTCCGTCTCGCAGCCGACCCCGACGATCGAGCCCGTGTTGCCCTCGACGATGAAGCCGACGAGCCCCTCGGTCGTCGTTCGCCCGGCTCGCTTGCCGGCCGACGCCATCCCACGCTCGCGGAGTAGCGTGCGAGCGCTCTCTAGGTCGCCGCCGGTCTCCTCGAGGGCGCGCTTGCAGTCCATCATCCCCGCACCGGTCTGGTCGCGGAGCTCCTTGACGAGAGAGGCGCTGATCGTCGTGCTCACTCGCTCTCCCCTCCCTCGGCCACGGCGGCAGCCGGCTCGAGCTCCGGCGCCTCGTCCGCGGCCGCTTCCTGGACTGCCGGCTCCGCCGCCGGCGCTTCGCGCTCGGCAGCGAGCTCCGCAGGGGTGACCTTCATCATCCCGGCAGCGATCCCGTCCGCGATCACGCGCGTTACGAGGTTGCAGGAGCGAATCGCGTCGTCGTTCCCGGGAATCACGAGGCTCGCCTCGTCGGGATCGGCGTTCGTGTCCACGAGCCCGATCACCGGAACGCCGAGTCGCCTTGTCTCGCGCACTGCGAGCTGCTCCTTCTTCAGGTCGATGACGAAGACCGCGTCGGGCTGGCGCTTCATGTCCGCAACGCCGCCGAGGTTCGCCTCGAGCTTCTCGAGGTCGGCCTCCATGCCGATCCGCTCCTTCGACGGAAGGAGGTCGAGCTGCCCCTCGGCCTTCAGGCGGCGGAGGTCGTGCAGATACGCGATCCGCTCGGAGATCGTGCGCCAGTTCGTCAGCAGACCGCCGAGCCAGCGGTGGTTCACGTACGGCATGCCGACGCGCTTGGCATGCTCCGAGACCGCGTCCTGCGCCTGCTTCTTGGTGCCGACGAAGAGGATCGTCCCGCCGCGATCGGCGACGTTTCTCGCGAACTCGTGAGCCTCCTCGAGCAGCTCGAGGGTCTTCGTGAGATCGATGATGTAGATACCGCCGCGCTCGCCGAAGATGTAGCGGCGCATCTTGGGATTCCAGCGGCGCGTCTGGTGGCCGAAGTGGACGCCGGCCTCCAGCAGCTCCCGCATCGTGACGACTGACACGCGATCAGCCCCTTTCTGAGTGGTTGACGGTGGATCGCCGGCGGGCCGGGCGGAACCGCGCACAGAGCGGCGGCACCCCCGCCTCGGCTGGGTCGCCGGGTCGAAGGAACGGAACGCGGGGAAGTCTAGCTGCCGTCGCCCGTGCGGGCCCGCGCGAGAGCGGCTTCGAGATCCGGCGGAAGCGGCGATGTCACTTCGATCTCCTCGTCGGTGACGGGGTGGCGGAAGCGAAGGCGGTGGGCGTGGAGGAACTGCCTCGTGAGCCCGAGATCGTCTCGCACGCCGTACTGGGCGTCCCCCGAGACCGGAAGGTCGATTGCCGCGAGGTGGACGCGGATCTGGTGCGTGCGGCCCGTCTCGAGCCGCACGTCGAGAAGCGCATGCTCGGCCATGCTCTCGACGACCTCGAAGTGTGTCACCGCGTCGCGCGGCTCGTCCGTGTCGAGTGAGCGTCGCGTGGGATCGCGGCGATCGCGGCCTATGCGTGCGTCGATCCGACCCGTTCGCGACCGAGGACGCCCTCGGACGAGCGCGAGGTATCGCCGCTCCACGGCCCGTCTCCTGATCGCATCCTGCAGCGCGCGATGTGCCTCCTCGGACCGGGCGACCACGAGCAGGCCGGACGTGTCGCGATCGAGCCGGTGGACGATGCCGGGCCGCTCGGGATCGACGCCCCCTGCCGCACCCAGGGACAGGAGCTGGCCGGCGAGCGTCCCCTGCCTCGCCCCCGCGCCCGGATGCACGGTGAGCCCCGCAGGCTTGTCGACGACGAAGAGGTGCTCGTCCAGGTAGAGAACCGGGACGGACATCGGCTCGAGCTCGAGCGCGGCCACCGCCTTCGGAAGCTCGACCTCGACGAGCGAACCGGCCTCCAACCGGTGGCTCTTCGGCCGGAGCGCACCGTCGACCCGAACGGCGCCCTCCCGCAAGAGACGTTCGGCGAGAGAGCGCGATGCGATCTCGTCACGCACAGCGAGCGCCTTGTCGAGGCGCGAGCCCGCCTCTGCGTCAGCGACGCTGAAGCGAAGCGTCGCCATCGCGTGCACCGTGCATGGCGTGCGGCCTGTCGGCGAGGACGAGCGCGCCGAAGAGCAGTGCGACGCCCACCACGATGAAGGTGTCCGCGAGGTTGAAGGCGGGCCACGCCACGAGGTCCAGGAAGTCGGTGACGTGCCCGAGGCGCACGCGATCGACGAGGTTCGCGATGCTGCCCCCGAGAACGAGCCCGAGTGCCACCGGAAGCACCGGGTGGCGCCGTCCTGAGCGCGCGAAGAACCAGAGCATCAATCCGACGGCGATCGCAGTGACGCCGATGACGAGCGCCGTGCGGCTCGCGAAGAGCCCGAACGCGATCCCGGAGTTCTGCACGTGATGGATCGAGAACGGACCGACGATGTCGACCCTGTCTCCGAGCGACAGCGTGCGACCCACTGCCTGCTTCGTCAGCTGATCGGCGACGACCGCCGCGCCGGCCACGACGAGGAGCGCGAGCCACTGGGCGGATCCGGCAGCGAGCGAACGCTCAGCAGCCGAGATCGGCTGCAACGCGTTCGCGGTAGAGCCCACCCGGACGTCGACCACCGGCGCTTCCGAGCGCGCTGGTTCGCTCATCGGCGGCTCTCCGGCCGATGAGGGTGTGGAAGGGGTGTGGGGGAACCGGGAGGTTCCCCCACGTTCCTCAAGAAGAAGGGGGCACGTGGGGGAAACATGGTTTCCCCCACGAACGCGAGCCGTAGGCGAGCGTTGGTCATCGGCGCTCCTGCGCGCGCCTGTCGTCGATGCAGAGCGTCGCGTACGGAACCGCCTCGAGCCGCTCCCGGTCGATGGGGCGGCCGCAGGCAACGCATATGCCGTAGGTCCCGTCCTCGATCCGCCGGAGTGCGTCGCCGATATCGGCGAGGAGATGCTCCGCGTTCTCCTCGAGGCCTCCGTCGAGCTCCCGCATGAAGGTCTCCGTGGCGCTGTCCGCGATGTGATCGCCGGACCCGATCGCGAGATCTCCGGTCTCCTCGATCAGCGATCCGGCATGGTTCACGGTCTCGAGAGCCGACCGGAGGCGCTCTTGCTCGCTCTCGAGCTCCTGCCGGAAGCGGTCGAGATCGAGCGTCATCGTCCACCCGCCGCGGCTTCGAGCCTCCGGTCGACCGCTTCCCTCGTCAACCCTTCGAGCGCGACGACCTTGTCGCGCGAGGCTCTCCCCGAAGTGAGCTCGAGATCTCGCCTGGGCACATCGAGTGCTTGCGCGAGGAGCTCGAGCACTGCGTCGTTCGCCTTCCCGGCCTCCGCGGCGGCCGCGACGCGCACTTTCCAGGCGTCACCGTGCCGACCGACGATCCCGGAGTGTGGCGCCCCCGGGATGACGCGCAGACGCAGGCTCGTGCGCGGGCTCCTCATGACCCGAAGGATATCCGCGCCCGAGCGTTCGCCTAGCCCGCTACCTTCCGAATCCCGCTGTCGGTGATCTCCCCGATCTTCGCCGGCCGCGTGTCCGAGATCTCACTCTCGTTCTCGCTCTCCTTCGAGCCAGGCCACTCCCCGAGCGCTTCCAGAGCGGAGCGAAGCTGCGCGCGGATCTTGATCATGTCCTCTTCGAGGCGCCGCTTCTCTGCCGCGGCCTCGCGGGTGACTCGGCGCGACTCGGCGTGGGCCTCCTGGACGATTAGGTCGGACTCGCGCCGGGCCTGCTCTTTCATGTCCTGCGCGGCCCGCTCCGCAGACACGAGCGTGGAACGAAGGAGCGCCTCGAGCTCGCGATGCTTGGCTGCCTCGCCCTCGAGCTCCTCGACGCGGTCGGAGAGGTCGGCGCGCTCGCGCCACACCTCCTCGAAGCTGTCCGCGATCTCGTTGAGCAGCTGGTCGACGCCGGGACGTCGGTAGCCGCGCAGCCACGCGCGGCGGAGATCGACGTGTCGTATTTCAACTGGTGTGAGCGGCATAGGACCTCCTACAACAGTGCCCCGATGAGGCGGTTGACGAGCCCGGCCGCAACGAGCAGAACGACGACGGCCACGATCGGCGAGAGATCCAGTGGCCCGAGTGTTGGTATGCGCCCCCGGAAGAGGCCAAGGTACGGACGGCAGACTTCGTCCAGGAACCTTTGCACAGTTGCGGCTGTCGCGGAATACGGGAGCTTGATCCAGGACAGAAGGACGTACGCGAAAATCAGCAGGACGTAGATCCCGACGAACACGGAAACGAAGTTCTGCAACGACGAAGCCGCGTCGGCGAGTAGGGCAAGAGAGGCGTAAGCGCCCATTGGAAGCGTGTTCGCCGCCGGCAGCGGCGTTCCTACGCTAGGGCTTCGGTGGACGCTGGGGTCCCGGTGGATGCTGGGGGAACCTCCCGGTTGACGCACCACGGGTCCGCTTCGCGGACGAGGCGTTTCACGCCTGGTTGAAGAAGCCGCCGCGCTCGATTGCGCGCGCACGCTCTTCGGCGGACAGCTCGACGTCACGCGGCGTGAGCAGGAACACCTTGTCCGCGACCCGTTGCATGCTGCCGTCGAGTGCGTACGTGAGCCCGCTCGCGAAGTCGATGAGCCTCTTGGAGAGCTCGGTATCCGCTCCCTGGAGATTCAGGATCACCGGAACCTGCGCTTTGAAGCGGTCGGCGATCTGCTTGGCGTCGTTGAACGTCCGCGGTACCACAAGATGCACCTTCGCGGGAGCCGGGGCATTGACGCTTCGTAGCCGGGCCGAGCGCTCGCGGCGAGGAGGGGCCTCCTCGGACGTCCACTCGTCGGCGTCGGACGTGCTCGGGAGCCGGCGGACGTTGTGCCGATCGCGCCGCCGGTAGGTCTCCTCGAGCTGCTCGTTCGTCTGGTACCCGTCCTCGTCCCATTCCTCGTCCTCGGCGATGCCGAAGTAGACGAGCGTACGATTCCAGAGGTCGGTGAAGCCCATGACCGCGGGGATTCTAGCCCTGCCCGGGTTCGAGCGGCCTACGGACTGCCCTAAGGTTCGCACCATGGCGTATGGCGGTGATGCCCAGGCGCATCTCCCGAGATGGTTGCGGCCGCACAGACGGCCGCGAAAGCAGCGCGTGTCGAAGCGGAGTGGGCCGTGCTCGACGTGGATGCGATCCACAGTGCGTCGTTCGGCATGCGTTTCGATCTCATCCTCGCCCACAACCTGCTCGGGTACGTCCGCGATCCTGCTGGCCGGCTTGTCGCGATCGCCCAATTGCTGGCGATCGACGGTCAACTCTCGATCGTCGTCGGAAACCGTCTCGCGGAGCCCCTTCGGTACGCCCTCATGCGCCGCGACCTGAAGGGGGCCTTGCAGACAGTCGAAACCGTCGTCCGAACAAGACTGGGCGAGACGTTCGGCACCGAAATCGGCCTGACCGACATGGACGAGGTCAACATCTGGCTCGAGCGCGCCGGTCTACGCGTGGAGACGTCGCTGGGTGTCCGGTGCGTGAACGACTACCTCGTGGGTGCCGATGAGCTCAAGTGGAGCGTGGAAGGCTACGGCGATCTCCTGCGGCTCGAACTGGCTCTGAGCGAGAGCGATCCGTATCGACAGATCGCTCCCCTGCTTCACGTCGTCGCCCGCACGCCTCAGCGATAGTCGGCTCCAATGGTCGAGGCTCGATTCGTGGCTGCAACATGGCTCCCCTTCGTCGCGCTGTTGACGTTCCTCGGCATCACTCTTCTCCTCACCGTGGCATGGAGGCGCGGATGTCTCGCCCTCGTCTTCGTCGCTGTTGTCGCGCTCCTCGCTGCGACCTGGGCGCTCGCGTATGTCGCGATGGTGGTGGACTTCCACGACGCCGACGGATGGGTCGACTGCTGGCCCGGCTGCACAATTCTTCAGGATGGCGTTCGTGCCGCGCTGGTACTCGGACCGCTCGTCTTCTTCGCGTCTGCGCTTTGGGCCGCGATTCTCGGCGGGATCACGTGGCGCCGCGGAAGAGGATCTCGCCGACGCGAATGAAGGTGGCGCCTTCGTCGGCGGCAACGCGATAGTCCTGTGACGTGCCCATGCTCAGCTCCCGGAGACCGTGCTCGGCAGCCAACTCGCGCAGACGGCGGAAGTACGGCCGTGACGCCTCCGGGTCGTCGGCGAGCGGTGGCATGGTCATCAGGCCGCGGATGAACGGATAGCGCTCGACGAACCCCGCGATCTCCTCGGGCAAGACGCCGGACTTCGACGTCTCGCCCGAGAGGTTCACCTCGAGCAAAGCCGGAACCGTGAGCCGGCGCGCCGCGGAGTCCGACGAGAGCGAGTGGACGAGCTCGCAGAGCTCGTTTGCGACCTTGACCTTGTTCGACTGCAGATGCCCGATGAAGTGCCACCGAAACGCATTGCCATAGACGGCGTGCTTCCGCTCGAGGTCCTGCGCGCGGTTCTCTCCCACGACCTCGACTCCGGCCTCGACGAGGTCAGCCATCTCCTCGAGCGAGACGTACTTCGTCGCGACGACAATCGTGACGGCTGGTCCGACCTCCGCCCGAATGCGGCGATAGCGCTCCGCGATCTCGTCTGCCGGTGCGATGCTCACGAATCTGCCGGCGCCGCAACCAGCTCCCGCGCGGCAGCCAGCTCCGACTCGCGCCCACTGAGCTCGCCGTTCAGCTTGCGCCGCCGGAGCTCCGCGAGGACATCGCCGATCTGCGGCGACTCCGCGAGACCCATGGCGACGAGGTCGGCGCCGCCGATCTCGAGCTGCACCTTGCGAAGTCGCTCGAAGTAGTCGCGCAGAACCGGCTGCTCCTCGCGAGCGAGGGCGAGAAGCGGCGCGTCCGGAGCGAACGGGTCGGCCAGCGCCACGACCTGCGCCGGATCCAGATGCTCTGCACGAAGCCGCTCGACGATCCGAGGAGCGACGGTGATGGCGCCGACGATCCGGTCCACGTCGCGCCGGCGCACCTTCAGTCGCTCGAGCCAGGCGTAGGCTTCGTCGGAGGTCATCCCTCGCGCGAGAACGGCGATCCCGAGACGCCAGCTCGGAACCTCGACATCGAGCTCCTCACGCAGGGCAAGCGCGCGCTCGAAGACCAAGGCTGCCTCGGAATCACCGCGGAGGTGCGGATGGATCGCCCGGTCGACGCCGAGCTCCCCGAGTCGTTCGATGCCACTCGGAGCACCCGGATCCTCGAGGAGCTGCACGAGCTCGTCACGAAGTCGCGCCGACGAGAGATCGCCGACGAGCCCCATCTCGATGCAGCCTCGCGCGAGCCGTGCCGAGTGCTCGTCGAGCCGGAACCCGTGCCGCGCCTCGTAGCGAATGCCGCGGAAGATCCGGGTCGGGTCGTCGATGAAGGACAGGTTGTGGAGCACGCGGAGCACGCCGTGCTCGAGGTCGGACCGGCCGCCGAAGGGGTCGACGAGGAGTCCGAAGTCCGTCGGCTTCAGGGAGACCGCCATCGCGTTGATCGTGAAGTCGCGGCGAAAGAGGTCCTCGCGCAGGCCCGCCCGCTCGACGGTCGGGAGCGCTCCGGGGGCATCGTAGAACTCGGTACGCGTCGTGACGACGTCGATACGGCCCTCGTCCCCGTACAGCACGATCGCCGTACCGAACTTCTCGTGCGGCGTCACCCGACCGCCGAGCGCCGACGCGAGCGCGCGCGCGAAGGAGATCGCATCGCCTTCGACGGCGATGTCGACGTCGAAGTTCTCCTCCCCGAGAAGGATGTCCCTGAGCGTTCCGCCGACGAGGAAGACACGCTCCGGGCGATCGCCGAGCGACGCGACCGCCTCGAAGACGGGCCGCAGCCGCTCGAGCCGAGCAAGCTCCTCGGCGAGGCTCTCACCGCGCTCCTCCGGTCCCGGCTCCATCCCTTCGAGCTCACGGAGGAGGTCCGAGCGAGTCACGACGCCGACCAGCGTGTCCTCGCGCACCACTGCGACGCGGCCGTCCTCGGCGATCGTGACGAGGGACTGGAGCTCGGCCAGCGTCGCGTCTTCCGAGCACGTGAGTGGGCGGCCGCTCATGATCCCGCGCACGGGGGCGTGGGCAAGCCCGTGCCCGATCGCCTTGTCCAGGTCCTCGCGGCTCACGGCGCCGACGACGCGCCCGTTCTCGGTCACGAACACGCCGCTCTGGCCGTGACGCTGGCAGAGCACCATCGCGTCGCGCACGCTCTCGTTCGGTGCCACCGACCGTGCGGGTGTGGACATGACATCACGTGCGCGCCGCGGCTCCCGCTGCGCCCGTTCGAGCGCGTCGAGCACCCGAGTGCGCGCCTCGTCGAGATCGAGACGGGCGATCGCGGATGCGGCCTGAGCGTGGCCGCCGCCGCCCAGTGCGGCCGCGAGCACCGAGGCGTCGATCCGGTCGCTCCGGCTACGCACCACGGCGAAGACGCGGGCGTCCATCTCCACGAGCAGCACGAGCGCCTTCGTGTCCGTCACGTCGACGATCTTGTGCGCGAGGTTGGAGACGCCCTCCACGTACTCCGGCCACCGAACCGCCGCCACGAGGAGCTCGTCGCCCCCGGCGTCGACCGGCTCGAGCGCCTCCATCAGATGGTTCAGGAGCTCGCGCTCGCCGGCGGCGAGCGGTGTGTGCAGGTAGGCGGACACGAGGTCCTGGCGCGCGCCGTGGCGAAGGCACCACGCGAGCGCGTCGGCGTCCCGCTGCGTGCTCGTGGGGTAGGTGAGCGAGCCCGTGTCCTCGTGGATCCCAAGCGCGAACGTCGTGGCCTCGAGCGGGCTCGGAAGGATCTCGCGCTCGGCGAGGATGCCGACGAGGG
>DATDOS010000165.1:0-3051 GCA_035293125.1 Gaiellaceae bacterium
AAAACGTGCGCGGCGACCTCGCCGCGGTCGCGTTATCGCTGCTTGGCGGAGGGTGCGGCGCTGATCGGGACGACGACGCCCTCGCGCTGGAGCGCGGCCTGCACCTCTTCACGCGCCTTGTAGATGCGCCACTTCACGGTCGCGAGGGTGATCTCGAGCGTCTCGGCGATCTCCGTGTACGGGAGGCCGACGATGTCGCGAAGGAGCAGCGCCATCTTGAGATCCGGGTTGAGCTGCTCGACGGCGCGCCAGACGGCGTCGATGGTCTCGGCGCGCTCCGCAGGTGCGTCGACGACCTCGAGCGGTGGAACGTCCTCGATGTTCACGACCGCCCGCGGGCGCCGCTCGAGCGCGCGTAGCTCGTCCAGCACACGGTTCTTGGTCACCTGGAAGAGCCACGTCGTGAACCGGGAGCGCAGCGAGAAGCTCGGGAGCCCCTGGAAGACCCGCAGGAACACCTCCTGCGTCAGGTCCTCGGAGAGCGCGCGATCGCCCGTGAGCCGGAGGACGTAGTTGAAGACGGGTTGCTCGTACGTGCGCACGATGATCGAGAACGCACGCTCGTCGCCTTGCTGGGCTTTGCGCAGAACTCCGAGATCGGGCTGTGGGAGCGACACGCGAGCGGCGAGTATAGAGGGAGATCGGTAAGGGGTCTGTTCGGCGCAGTTTACGTGCGCGTTGCGATCGCCGTCCCGGTCATATCGTCCGGAACGGCGATTCCGAGCATCGCCAGAATGGTGGGCGCCAGATCGGACAGCTCGCCCTCCTCGCGGAGCGTCACCGCGTCGTCGGTGACGACCAGCGGGACCGGATTCGAGGTGTGAGCCGTGTGCGGGCTCGTGCCGTCGGCCGCCAGCATGACCTCGGCGTTGCCGTGATCCGCCGTGATCAGGCAGACGCCGCCGGCAGCGTGGACGCAGTCGACGACCCTTCCCAGAGCACCGTCCGTCGCCTCGACGGCGGCGACGACCGCCGGAATCGACCCCGTGTGCCCGACCATGTCCGGGTTCGCGAAGTTGACCACTGCGAAGCGGTACCCGTTGCCCACCTCGTCGCACAGACGCTGTGCGACCGCGCTCGCAGACATCTCGGGCTTCAGGTCGTAGCTCGGGACGTCGCGCGGGGAAGGGACGAGGATGCGTATCTCCCCCTCCCACTCCCGCTCCTCGCCGCCGTTGAAGAAGTACGTGACGTGGGCGTACTTCTCCGTCTCGGCGACGTGGAGCTGGCGCATCCCACGCGTGGCAAGCACCTCCGCGAGCGTGTTCTCGACGTGCTGCTCCCCGAAGGCCACCGGGAACGGGAAGTCGTCGCGATACCGGGTCATCGTGGTCAGGTCGATCCCGGATTCCAGAAGGCGCTCGGACAGCTGCCGCGCCCGGTCGGGCCGGAAGTTGAAGAAGATGGCTGCATCCTGTGGACGTAGCCTTGGACGACCCTCGAGGACGATCGGTTCGATGAACTCGTCGGTGATCCCACGGTCATAGCTCTCCCGAACAGCCTGGACAGGATCGACTGCTTGGATGCCTTCTCCTAGACGGATCGCGCGGTACGCGCGATCCGTCCTCTCCCAGCGCTGGTCGCGGTCCATCGCGTAGTAGCGGCCGCAGACACTGGCGATGCGGTCGGCAGGCAGCTCGGCAAGGTCGTGCACTGCGGCGTGTGGCGACACGTCGCGACCGTCCGTGAAGGCTTGCACCCACGTCCGCTCGGCCATTCCCTCCTGCCCGGCGAGCTCGAGCAGCGCGCGCAGATGATCGATGTGCGAGTGGACGCCGCCGTACGAGACGAGCCCTAGGAGGTGGACGTCGCCTCCTCTCTCGCGCGCGCGCCGGAACGCCGAGACCAGCGGCTCGTTGGCCTGGAACGAGCCGTCGGCAACAGCGTGATTCACGCGGACGAGATCCTGGAACAGGATCCGGCCCGACCCGATCGTCAGGTGCCCGACCTCGGAGTTCCCCATCTGCCCGGGCGGCAAACCGACGGCCTCGCCGGACGCAGCCAGCCTCGCGTGTGGATAGCGATCCCACAGCGCATCGAACACAGGCGTGTTCGCAAGCTCGACGGCATTGCCCGGACCCGGCGGGGTGAGGCCCCAGCCGTCCAGGATCACGAGCGCAACGAGCGGCGTCACTCAGCCACGACCTCGGCGCCGGCGAGGCAGATCGCCTCGAACGACGTCGGGTCGAGCGACGCACCGCCGACGAGCGCGCCGTCGACGTCTGCCTGCGAAAGCAGGACGAGTGCGTTCTCCGGCTTGACCGACCCCCCGTAGAGCACGGGCGCACCGTGGAGCGACTTGATGAACGCATGTGCTTCCTGAGCCATCTCCGGCGTCGCCGTGCGCCCGGTCCCGATCGCCCACACGGGCTCGTAGGCGATCACCAGCCGTTCGTGCTTCGGCAGAACCGACACCTGACGAGCGAGGACGGCCTCGGTCTCGCCCGACTCTCGCTCGGACTCGCTCTCCCCGACGCAGGCGATGACCGCGAGGCCGGCCTCGAGTGCCGCCTCCGTACGCCGGCGAACGGTCTCGTCCGTCTCGCCGAAGAGCTGCCGTCTCTCGGAGTGACCGACGATCGTCCCGGTAACGCCGACCTCCAGCAGCATGGGTGCCGAGACCTCTCCGGTGAAGGCCCCGTCGAGCTCCCAGTGCACGTTCTGGGCGTAGACACGCACCGGGCTCATCTCCCCGAGGCCTTGGAGCGTCGCCTGCAACGAGACGAACGGCGGGCACAAGACAACCTCGACCCCCACCGCGCGCTCCGGCAGGTGGCGGATGCGGGTCGCAAACGCCCGCGCCTCGTGCGCGCCTTTGAACATCTTCCAGTTCCCTGCGACGAGCATCGGCGGCGATCTTAGCCTCGATCCACCGTTTTCACCGGTCGGGCGGCGTCCGGCGTGTTGCCGAAAATGACCTCCTGAGCAGGCAAGACGGGCTGTGTGCGCAGCCGCGAGTCCTGCACTCAGGAGGTCATCCGTATGGTGACGACTCCGCAAGGTTCTGATCGGCGGTTCGGGCATGGCATCGACCGTCTGGCGCTCGCCTTC
>DATDOS010000166.1:0-6761 GCA_035293125.1 Gaiellaceae bacterium
GAGCTGATGTGCCTCGGGCAGGGGTGGGTCGCGAAGGGCGGAGCCGAAGGCCTCCTCTGCGCCGTCTCGCGCGACGGGCTGGGTGTTGCAGTCAAGGTCGAGGACGGCTCGACGAGAGCCGTCCGGAGCGGTCTCGCCTCCTTCCTCGCCCGGCTCGGACTCGAGACCGGGGATCTCGGAGACGTTCCGGTGAAGAACTCGCGCGGTGAGGTCGTGGGCGAGCTCCGCACCTTCTGAAGCGCACTCCCACTTTTTTGGGGCGGACCTCTTCCACAATCGTCCATACCGGACTAGTATCCGCGCGCTTGGTGGTGGAGCCGGGGGGGGCAGGCGGACCGGTTCTTTGCATGTCGGAAGGTCAGTATCCGTTCGAGCGCGAGAGGAGAGAGCCCGGCTCATGCTGTCCGTCGATATCGCCCTCCCGGAGGTAGAGGAGCTCCAGCGCCTCATCGAGCAAGGGCTCGAGAAGGGGTTCCTCACGTACGACGAGATCGTCACCGGGCTCGACGAGGTCGAGCTTACGAAGGAGCAGGTCGAGGACTTCTATACGTATCTCATCGACCACTCGATCGAGCTGGTCGAAGGCGTGGAGCACAAGGCGCTCCCTCACGAGGAGCCCGCCCCGGTGGAGGAGGAGAAGGTCGCTCCGAAGCTCGACCTCTCGGTGGAGCCCTCTCTCGACTCGCTTCGCCTCTACCTGCGCGAGATCGGCAAGGTGCCGCTCCTGACAGCAGATCAAGAGGTGTCGCTCGCCAAGCTCATCGAGCGCGGCGACATGGGGGCGAAACAGCACATGATCGAGGCCAACCTTCGACTCGTTGTCTCGATCGCGAAGGGCTATCTCGGGCGCGGGCTTTCGTTTCTCGACCTCATCCAGGAGGGCTCGCTGGGGCTGATCCGGGCGGTGGAGAAGTTCGACTACCGCAAGGGCTACAAGTTCTCGACCTATGCGACCTGGTGGATCCGTCAGGCGGTGACCCGCGCGATCGCTGACAAGGCTCGCACGATTCGGATCCCGGTCCACATGGTCGAGAAGCTGAACAAGGTCGTTCACATCGAGCGCCAGCTCGTGCAGCGTTTGGGCCGCGAGCCGCTGCCCGAGGAGATTGCCGACGAGCTCGAGATCACGCCCGACGAGGTCCAGGAGATCCTGCGCATGTCGCAGTTCCCGATCTCGCTCGAGAAGCCGATCGGCGAGGACGAGGACTCGTCGCTCGGGGACTTCGTTCCAGATGAGCAGGCGGAGTCGCCGTTCGACACCGCCTCCTTGTCGCTCCGCCGCGAGGACGTGGGGCTTGCGCTGGCGGCGCTGCCGGAGCGGGAGCGGCGTGTCATCGAGCTCCGCTACGGCCTCGACGGCGCCCAGCCGTGCACCCTCGAGGAGGTCGGCCAGGCGTTCGGGGTCACCCGGGAGCGAATCCGGCAGATCGAGAACAACACGCTGAAGAAGCTCGAGTCGCTACCGGAGGCACAAGGGCTCAAGGACTGCGTGTAACGCTGGCGGGTCAGACCCGTAGGGTCTGACCCCGGTTAGCGTTCAATCGTGGCCCGGATCGAGTACGTCGGACATGCAAGCGTCGTCGTCGACCTCGACGGGGTTCGCCTCCTTACCGATCCGCTGCTCCGGAACCGCGTCGCGCACCTACGACGCGCAGTCCCCGTGGACGCGAAGGCGCTGCGTGGCCTCGACGCGGTCCTGATCTCGCATGGGCACTACGACCATCTCGACCTGCCGTCGCTCGAGAAGCTGGGGAAGAAGCTCCCGGTCGTCGTGCCCCGCGGGCTCGGCGGGCTCCTGCGGAAGCGGCGCTTCGAAGCCGTGGTCGAGGTCGAGCTCGGCGAGGCCATCCGGATCGGGGCGCTCGAGGTGCGGGCCGTGCAGGCCGAGCACGAGGGGAGCCGGGGACCGTTCGGGGCGTCGGCCGACGCGCTCGGCTACGTCGTCGTCGGCTCGAAGAGCGTGTACTTCGCCGGCGACACCGATCTCTTCGACGAGATGGCCGGGCTCGGGCCGGTGGACGTCGGGCTCGTGCCCATCTGGGGCTGGGGACCCGAGCTCGGCGCCGGGCACCTCGATCCGAAGCGGGCGGCCGAGGTCGTCGCTCTGTTACGCCCCGAGCTTGTCGTGCCGATCCACTGGGGGACGTACTTCCCAATCCACCTCGGTCTTCGCGGCGCGCCCGGTTTCGTCGACCTGCCGCCGGCAGAGTTCGTGGCGGCCGTCCAGAGGACAGCGCCGGACGTCTCGGTGAGGGTGCTTCGACCCGGCCAGAGCCTCGAGCTGTAGGGCCCTCGCCCCTCAGGCGTGGGCGTGAGTTCCGACGGAGCGGTTGACCAGCATCGTGCTCACCATCATCTGGTTGGGCACGTAGACGTGGGGACCCTCGTCCGTCACGAGGGTCGTGTAGCTCAGCGAGATCTCCTGGACGACACCGGTGTGCTCGCCGACCGTGATGAGGTCACCGAGCCGCACCGGCTGGGTGAACGCGAGTAGGACGCCTGAGCCGAGGTTGCCGAGCGGCGTCGAGAGCGCGACCCCCGCGACGACGGCAAGCACTGCGCTCGAGGCGAGGAACGCGTTCGCCACCTCGTGGGTTGCCGGGAAGATCGACAGGACGCTCCACACCCCGATCAAGACGGTGAGCGCGATGACCACGCGCAGGAGGAACGCGAACGTCGTTCGTCGACGCGCTGCGACGGCCGTGTCCTTCTCGGCGAGTCGGCGCTCGTAGCGTGCGAAGGCGCGGCGGAGCACGAAGCGCACTGCGATGACCGCGACGATCCAGATGCCCGCGGCGACGAGGGCGTGCACGGCACGGCTGGAGGAATCCATGCCGGCGTCATTCGTCGCCGGGTTGTGGGAGCCTGCCTGGGTTACTGACCAGCGAGCACGCGGGCCTTGGCCGAGGCGAACTCCTCGTCCGTCAGCTCTCCGCGCGCGTGCAGATCGGCGAGGCTCGCGAGCCGCGCGGTGACGTCGACGTCGGGCCCGGCGGGCACACCGGCCTCCCAGACGGCCCGCCGCTCCTCCCACCAGCCCGTGACCCGACTGCGCGCGTCCGCGATCAGCGTCGATCCGCCCGCGTCGGGGAACTCGTGCAGGGTCTGCCTCCGCGTCAGCTCGATCCAGGCGGCGCCGAGCGCGACGAGGACGGTGACGAACAAGAAGCGCGTGAAGTCGCTGACCTGACCGGTGAAGAGGAGGAGCAGCGCGACGATCGCGAGTCCGCCGTAGGCCCAGACACGGTTGCGGAACGCCGGTGCGATCGACCGACGGGTGGACACCGCACGGCGTCCCGGCCCGGCGACCCACGCGGCGACGACGAACAGGATCCCGACGACGATCATCCAGCGGAACGAGCCGCGCATGAGGTCGGTGAGGATGTCCCACGCGTTGTCGGCCGCCTGGCGACCGTCTCTCTGCGCGACCAGCGAATCGACGACGTAGTTCCCCGTGAGGTTCGCGGCCAGGAGACCGAGCACGCCGACGACGACGAGGGTGATTCCGACGCCGCGCACGGCGCGACGCCGCTCTCCCGCAAGCCAAACCGCGAACCCGAACGCCACGAGCGTGAGCAGCGGAAGCACCCAGGCGAGCGTCTTCAGGAGCTGGAAGGCGTCCTGCGCAGTGTCGAGCTGGTCCGAGCGGAGGATCACGATCTGACCGGCGTCGGCGGGAATCTTGTCCGCGACCTGCTCGCCGATGCCGATCCGGTCGGCGGCCTCCCGGATGATCTCCCTCAGATCGAGGGTTACCTCGCCTCCCTCGGTCGACACCCGCGATCCGCCCCCCTCGAGAACCTCGACGAGCGTGGAGTGCGACTCCTCGAGCGAGATGGCGAAGAGCCTCTGCAGCGCCGGTTGCTCGAGCGCGCGGTCGACGATCTCGTACGAGGCTTGCCTGAGTCCGGCCGTCGCCGGCCCCGAGAGGGACTTGAAGTCGGTGGGAAGCTGCGCCTCGACCTCGGCCTGGACGTCGACGGAGTCGAACAGCTCGTCGACGGCACGCGTGGCGACCGCGCTCCGGATCGCATCGTCGTCGAGGAGCTCGGTGCTCGTGTCGGTGAAGACCTGGGTGTTGAGCGCGGCGCGGTTGATCCAGACGGCGAAGGACGTGAGGAGTAGGAGCAGCCCTGCGACGACGAGGATGGCCCAGACTGCCGTTGCTCGGCCACGCCCCTTGCGGACGGGCGGTTCGACCGTCTCGGCTGTGTCGACGGCGGAGCTCATCTCGACGGCGGAGGCTACCCCGCGGGCTCGGGGCTTGCGTGGGATCCCAAGGAGAACGCAGCATGGAGCGCCCGGACGGCGCGCTCTACGTCCGAGCGTGCGATCAGGCACGAGACCTTGATGGGCGAAGTCGAGATCAGCCGGAGGTTGATCTCCTCGTCGGCGAGCGTGCGGAACATGCGCGCGGCGACGCCAGGGTGCGAGCGCATTCCGGCGCCGACGAGCGACACCTTCCCGAGATCGGAGACCTCATCGACCTCGATCGGACCGATCGACTCCTGTGCGCGCTCGAGCGCGCGGCGGGTCGCAGGCACATCGTCCTCAGGGACGGAGAACGAGAGCTCGGCCGACTCGTGTCCCACGTTCTGGAGGATGGTGTCCACGTTCACGTGCTCGTCCGCGACGGCTTCGAAGATCGCCGCCGCGGAGCCGGGTCGGTCGGGAACGCCTGTCAGGTCGAACAGGACCTCATCCTCCGAATGCGTCACCGCCGAGACGATCGGCTGCTCCATTCCCTCGACCTCCTCTATCCAAGTGCCCGTCTCGTCCGAGAAGGTGGAGCGGGCGTGAATGCGAACGCCGTGGTTCCGCGCTAGCTCGACGGCCCGCAGCATCAGGACCTTCGCTCCCGACGCCGACATCTCGAGCATCTCCTCGTAGGCGACCACGGACAGCTTGCGCGCGTCGGGGACGATGCGCGGGTCGGCGGTGAAGACGCCCGGAACATCGGAATAGATCTCGCACGTCCCACCGAGCGCCGCGGCGAGCGCGACCGCCGTTGCGTCCGTACCGCCGCGACCGAGCGTCGTCACGTCCATCGTGTCGCGCGAGAAGCCCTGGAACCCTGCGACGAGGACGATCTTCCCTCGGTCGAGGGCCTCGACGATTCGCACCGGCGTGATCTCGCGGATCTTCGCCTTCGTGTGGACGGGGTCGGTGATGATCCCCGCCTGCGAGCCCGTGAAGGACACGGCCTCGTGCCCGAGGTCGTGCACGGCCATCGCCACGAGCGCGCACGCGATGCGCTCGCCCGTGGAGAGGAGCATGTCGAGCTCCCGGGGGTGCGGATCCCGCGAGACGCTTCCGGCGAGCTCGAGCAGCGTGTCCGTCGTCCGGCCCATGGCCGAGACCGTGGCGACCACGCGGACGCTGCGCTCGCGCGCGTCCACGAGCCGTCGCGCGACGTGGCGGATCTTGTCGGGGTCGGCGACCGACGAGCCGCCGAACTTCATGACGACGGTCTCGGGCGTGGGCTCGGCTGCGGCGCTCATCGGGGTCAGGTCTTGCATGTTGCACGTTCCGTGCGACATGCAAGACCTGACCCCACCTGGCTACGCTCCGACCGTGCCGCGGAAGGTGATGATGATCGGGCTCGACTGTGCCGAGCCCTCGCTCGTCCTCGAGCGCTGGCGAGATCAGCTTCCGACCCTCTCCGGCCTCATGGAGCGCGGCGCGTACGGGCGCCTGACCTCGGTGATCCCGCCGATCACCGTTCCCGCGTGGTCCTGCATGATGTCGAGCAAGACCCCGGGCGATCTCGGGGTCTATGGTTTCCGGAACCGCTCCGATCACACCTACGACGGAGGCTTCATCGCCATGTCGACGGCGATCAAGGAGCCTCGCCTCTGGGATCTCGTCACGCGCGCCGGCGGCTCCTCGATCGTGCTTTCGGTGCCCGGCACCTATCCACCGCGGCCCCTGAACGGCGTCATGGTGAGCTGCTTCCTCACGCCGTCGCTCGAGAGCAAGTACACGTATCCGGCAGCGCTCCGCGACGAGATCGCGGACGTCGTCGGCGACTACATCTTCGACACCAAGGATTTCCGAACCGACGACAAGGACTACCTCCTCGGCCAGGTCTACGAGATGACCGATCGACGCTTCCAGCTCGCCGAGCACCTGCTCGAGACGAAGCCGTGGACGCTCTTCGCCATGGTCGAGATGGGCCCCGACCGGATGCACCACGGGTTCTGGAAGTACATGGACCCGGAGCACCGCAAGCACGAGCCGGGGAACCCGTACGAGAGCGCGATCCTCGACTACCACCGCCACGTCGACGCGCTCATCGCGGGGCTGCTCGAGCACGCGGACGAGGACACCGTCGTCTTCGTGCTCTCGGACCACGGCGCGAAGCGGCTCGACGGTGGGATCCGCATCAACGAGTGGCTCCGCCGCGAGGGACTGCTCGCCACGCTCACCGAGCCCGACGGCGTGTCCTCGCTCCGCGACGTCGGCGTCAACTGGTCGCGCACGACGGCTTGGGGGGAGGGCGGCTACTACGCGCGCGTCTTCCTCAACGTGCAGGGGCGGGAGCCCGAAGGCGTGATCCCGCCGGGGGAGTACGAGGCGGTGCGCGACGATCTCGCGCGCCGGATCGCGGCGATCCCGGACGACGCGGGCAATCCGATCCCCACCGCGGTCTACAAGCCCGAGGAGCTCTACGAGGACCCGAAGGGGGTCGCTCCCGACCTGATCGTCGTCTTCGGCGACCTGCTGTGGCGCTCGGTCGGGACGATCGGGGGCGACGAGGG
>DATDOS010000167.1:0-37647 GCA_035293125.1 Gaiellaceae bacterium
TCCGCGTCGATCTCGGCGCCTCGCTCGAGCAGCTCGAGTGGACCGTCAACGCGTACACGCTGACGTTCGCCGTGTTCCTCCTCACTGGAGCCGCGCTCGGCGACCGCTTCGGGCGCAAGCGCATGTTCATGATCGGCGTCGCGCTCTTCACCGGCGCATCCGCTGCTGCAGCGCTGGCACCGTCCGCCGACTGGTTAATCGCCGCACGTGCCGTGCAGGGGATGGGGGGCGCGATCGTGACCCCGCTGACCCTCACGATCCTGAGCGCCGCCGTGTCGCGTGAGCGCCGCGGGGCCGCTCTCGGCGCCTGGTCGGGCATCGCCGGACTCGCTGTTGCCATGGGGCCGCTCGTCGGCGGCGCGGTCGTGGAGGGGATCTCGTGGCAGTGGATCTTCTGGCTGAACGTGCCCGTTGGTTTCCTTCTGCTTCCGCTCGCGACGAGGCTGGCCGAGTCGTACGGCGCCGACCGGACGCTCGACCTCCCGGGTCTCGGGTTGGCGAGCGCGGGACTCCTCGGGATCGTCTGGGGGCTCGTGAACGGCAACGCCGACGGCTGGTCGAGCCCTGCCGTCGTGGGAGCGCTCGTCGGTGGAGCGGTGCTCCTCGCTGCCTTCGTCGGCTGGGAGCTCCGCGCGCCGCGACCGATGCTGCCGATGCGGTTCTTCCGCGACCGGACGTTCGCTGCGGCGAACGGGGCGTCGCTCTTCATGTACTTCGGGATGTTCGGCTCGATCTTCCTGCTGACGCAGTTCTTCCAGACCGCACAGGGCTACTCGCCCCTCGAGTCGGGACTCCGCATCCTGCCCTGGACGGCGATGCCGATGGTCGTGGCGCCGATCGCCGGCGCGCTTTCCGACCGGATCGGAGGAAGGCCGATCATGGCGGTCGGGCTCGCGCTGCAGGCGCTCGGGTTGGCCTGGATCGCGGCTGTCTCGACCGCGACCGTTGGCTACGCGTCGCTCGTCGGGCCGTTCATCCTGTCGGGAATCGGCATGGCGATGTTCTTCGCCCCAGTCGCCAACGTCGTGCTCTCGGCCGTCCGGCCCCAGGAGGAAGGCAAGGCGTCGGGAACCAACAACGCGATCCGGGAGGTCGGTGGCGTGCTCGGAGTCGCCGTCCTCGCCTCGATCTTCGCCCGGGCCGGCGGGTACGAGTCTCCCGCGACCTTCAACGACGGGCTCGTGCCGGCGCTCTGGATCGGAGCTGTCGCGGTCGGCATCGGTGCAGTCGTCGCCCTCCTCATCCCGAGCAAGCGGCGGCCGGCCGAGGCTCTCGTCATGCGGCCCGACGAGCTCGTCGCTCAGCCCGAGGCTGCTTAGCGGTCACGGTGCCGGACTGGGGTCAGACCCGTGGGGTCTGACCCCAGGTCGACGCCTGGTACCGTCGCCGCGTGGAGAGAGAGAACGCGCCGCGCTACGGGCCTCCGGACGCCCTCGCGGCGCCCCGGTACACGGGAGTGAGGACGTTCGCGCGCTGCCCGCTCGTGGAGAGTGCCGAAGGAGTCGACGTGGCGGTGCTCGGGATCCCGTTCGACACGGCGACGACGAACCGCCCGGGCACGCGCTTCGGCCCCGAGGCGGTGCGGTCGGCATCGATGATGCTTCGCCCGTACAACCCGGTTCAGGGCACGCAGGTCTTCGGCCGTCTCTCCGTGGCGGACCTCGGGGACGTCGTGGTCACGCCGGGGAACGCGGAGAGAACGATGGGGCAGATCGCGGAGCAGCTCGAGCCGATCGTTCGAGCTGGCGCACACACGCTCTGCCTCGGCGGCGATCACACGATCGTCCTGGGCGAGCTTCGGGCGCACGCCGCGGTTCACGGCCCACTGGGCCTCGTCCTCCTGGACGCCCATGCGGACGTCTGGGACCGGTACGTCGGCGAGCGCTACTACCACGGGTCACCGTTCCGACGGGCGGTCGAGGAGGGTCTCCTCGATCCGAGCCGCTCGCTGCTCGCCGGCATGCGCGGCTCGTTGTACGGCCCCGACGACGTCGCGATGCCGATCGACCTGGGCTTCGAGGTGATCTCGTGCGAGGAGCTCGTGACGCTCGGCGCCGAGGAGTACGGTGCGCGCGCCCGCGCTCGGGCGGGCGACGGACCGCTCTTCCTCTCGTTCGACATCGACGTCCTCGACCCCGCGTATGCACCGGGAACCGGGACGCCGGAAGCCGGGGGCCTGACGACGCGGGAGGCGTTCGGCTTCCTGCGGGCGCTTCGCGGGCTTCGTTTCTCCGGCTACGACGTCGTCGAGGTGAGCCCGCCCTACGACGGGCCGGGGCAGCCCACGGCAGTCGCCGCGTCGAACGTCGCCTTCGAGCTGCTCACGCTCGACGTCCTCGGCCGGGAGTCGCATGACGCGTAGGACGCGGCGTGTCGGGACCGTCGTCCTGACGGCCGCGGCGATCGCATACCTCGTCTGGAAGATCGAGCTCGGGACGACGCTCGATGTCCTCGCCGACACGAACCCCGCGTGGTTCGCGCTCTCGGCCTCGATCATGCTCGTGACGGTGCCGGTGCTCGCGGCACGCTGGGGATGGCTCCTGCGGGCGCACGAGATCGAGGAGCGGATCCGGTGGCTGACCCGCGCGTACCTCGTCGCCTACACGGCCGGGCAGGTCCTTCCCACCTCGCTCGGAGGAGACGCGGTGCGTGTCGTCGAGACCGTGCGTCGCCATCCTGGTCGAACGGCGGTCGTGACCGGCACGGTGGTTCTCGAGCGCGGGCTCGGTGGAGCGGCCACGGTCCTGCTCGGCGCGATCGGATTCGTGCTGTCGATCGGGCACTTCGACGTGAGCGCGTACCTCTGGCTCGAGGGCATCTTCGTCTTCGGAACCCTGGTGCTCGGATTCCTGTTCTTCGCCCGCTCCGCGCGGCCGCTCCTGCGACGGGTGCAACCGCTTCTCGAGCGCGTACGCCTGGCACGTCCGCTCGGGGCGTTCTACGAAGGTGTCCACCACTACCGGAGCCGGCCACGCCTTCTCGGCGAGGTGTTCGCCGTCACCCTGGTCGTGCAGGCGGTGCGGATCCTCTCGATCTGGGCCGCCGCAAAGGCCGTCGGCATCGAGCTCGACGTGCGCGTCTACTACGTCATGGGACCCCTGCTCTTCCTCGTGATGCTCGTCCCGTTTACGCTGAACGGGCTCGCCGTGCGCGAGGCGTTCTTCGTCAGCTTCCTCGGAAGTCTCGACGTCGGTGCGAACCAGGCCTTCGCCGCGGGGTTCCTCTACTTCCTCGTCACGCTCCTGATGGCGCTGCCGGGCGGGATCATCATGGTCCGGGAGGGGCTCCGGGGTGGGACGCGATCCGGGGTCGAGCATGGCTAGCCGAACCAGCGTCGTGGTTGTCGTCGTGGCCTACGACGCGCTCCCCTGGATCGAGCGGTGCCTCGATTCGGTTCGTGGGGTCGAGACGGTCGTGGTCGACAACGGGTCGCGCGACGGCACGGTCGGCTTCGTGCGCGAGCGGTTCCCGGACGTGCGCGTGATCGAGGCCGAGAATCGCGGGCTCGGAGCGGGCTGGAACATCGGTCTGCGCGCGACCGACAGCCGTTACGCGCTGCTCCTGAACGCCGACGCCTGGCTCCTCGACGGTGCGCTCGCCCGGCTCGTCGACTTCGCGGAGACGCGCCCCCGCGCGGCGGTCGTCGGCCCGCGTCTCCTGAACCTGGACGGAACCTTGCAGCGCTCCGTTCGGGGGTTTCCCACACTCTGGCGGCTTGCCACCGAGTACTTCTTCCTCCGCAAGCTCGCACCGCGCTCGTCCGCGCTGAACGCGTTCTACGCGGGCGGCTTCGATCACGACGAGGTGCGCGAGGCGGAGGTCGTGATGGGCGCTTGCATGCTCGTCCGGCGCGAGGCCGTCGACGAGGTCGGCCTCTGCGACGAGGACTACTTCCTCTTCAGCGAGGAGACGGACTGGTGCTTCCGCTTCCGCCGGGCCGGCTGGGAGGTCGTGTTCTTCCCCGGCGCGGAGTGCGTGCACGTCCGCGGTGCCGCTCACGGCGGGCGTCTGTATCGGGAGAACCTGCGCGGCCACCTGCTCTTCCTCTGGAAGCACGAGGGGCCGAAGACCGCCGAGCGCGCTCGTCGTCTACTCCTCTCCGCGCTGCGACTGCGTGGTGCTGCCTTCCGGGGAGAGCGCGGGCGCGTCTACCGGGAGGCCGCTCACTGGCTCGCCTCCGGAGATGCGGCTGGCTTGCTCGGGCGATGACGGCGATAGCGCTCTACGTCAAGCTCGCACTCGCGACCGGGCTCGTGCTCGCGCCCGGCTGGCTGCTCGCGCGCGCCCTCGGCGTGCGAAGCGTGGCGGCGACCCTCGGCTGGTCGCTCGCGCTCCCCTTCGGGGCGCTCGCGGTCACGTTCGCGCTCGGAGCCACGCTGACGCTCACGATCGCGCTTCTGGCCGTTGCCGCTGCTGCAGCGGCCACGACGCGCTTCGCGCGCGGTTGGGCGCCCGGTGCTTTGGTTCCCGGCCGCTGGTGGGCCTTCGGCTGGGGGACTCTCGTCGGGATCCTGCTCTGGTGGGTCGCGCCCGCGGTCCAGGGCGACGGGCTCTTCCATCTGGCGCGCACGAGGAAACTGCTCGAGCTCGACGGGCTCTCGCTCGATCGTGTCTCGGAGTTCGCGGACGGCAGCCTGCACCCGGGATACGCGTTTCCGCTTTGGCACGGGTTCCTCGCACTCGTTGCGCGGCTCTCCGGAGAAGACCCCGAGCAGGTCGTGCTCCACCTACCGTCGATCCTTGCCCCACTCGCGGTCGTCGTCGCCTACGAGGCCGGCTGGGCGCTGTTCCGGCGAAGCTGGGCTGCGGGAGCCGCGGCCGGCGCGCAGGTGGCGATCATCTGCTTCGCGCCGGGTCAGGGGGGCGCGTACGTGTTCCTCGCGCTCCCTGCGACGTCGTCCCGTCAGCTCCTCGTGCCCGCGGCGCTCGCACTCGCGCTCGAGGCCGTGCGCTCCCCGTCACGGGGTCTCCTGGCTTCGACCGCTGCGGCGGGGCTTGCTCTCGCGGTCGTGCATCCCACGTATGCGCTGTTCCTCTGGATCCCGTTCGCGGGGTTCCTCGTCGTGCGCGCTCTGTGGGCACAAAGCGATGTCCGCGCCGGCTCGGCCGCCCTCGGTGCGCTTGTCGTTCCGGCTGCGCTGTTCATGCTCTGGCTCCTCCCCGTCGTGAGCGACAGCCGGTCCGTATCGCCCGACCGCGCCGAGGTGCGGCGCGCCTTCGACCACTACCCGGGGCAGCTCGACGTGCGCTCGGACACCGTCTACAGCCTGGCGGCAGAGGTCTTCACTCGGAGCGGGGCGGTCGCGATCGCTGCGCTGCTCCTCGTCCCGCTGGCCGGCTTCGCCGCGCGACGGCGCTGGGCGGCGTACGTGGCCGGGGGCTCGCTCGCGGTGTTGGCAGCCATGCTCGTGCCGGTCCTCTTCACGACGCTTGCGGATCTCGTCTCGATCTCCCAGGTGCGTCGTGCAGCGGGATTCCTCCCATTCGCGTTCGCACTCGCAGGCGGCCTCGGCGTCCTCTCCAAGCTCGTGGGACGGCTCGTTCTTCCGCTTGCTCTCGCCTCCGGCGTCGTGCTCCAGATCGCATACCCAGGAGACTTCGGGTACGTGCTCGAGAACACGGCGCCCGCCTGGATCGTGTGGTTCGCGGTCGCCGGCGGGGTGGTTGCGCTCGTCGTGGGCGCTCTCCGCCGCAGACCGCCGCTCGAAGCTCCGGCGGCACTCGCCGCAGCGCTGTTCCTGACTCCCATCGTCCTTGTCGGGCTGCTCCACTGGGATCGGGCGCCAACGCCTGCGAATGCCACGCTGTCCCCCGGCCTCGTCGATGCGGTGCGGGCGAAGGTTTCGACTGGGTCGATCGTGTACTCGGATCAGGACACGAGCTATCGCCTGGCCGCCTTCGCGCCTGTCTACATCGCCGTCGCGCCGCCTGGTCACGTCGCCGACACGGATGCGAACCGGCCGTACGAACGCGCGCGGGATGCGCGGCGATTCCTCGATTCCGGCGACCTGGCGATTCCGAAGAGCTACGGAGCCCGGTACCTCGTCGTCGACCGCCGCCGTTCCCAGCGCGACTTCGACTTGCCGGAGCTCTATCGCGACGAGCGTTTCGCGCTCTTCCGGATCCCGCCGCGGGGGTAGCGGGGCGAGAAATGGGGTCAGACCCGTGGGGTCTGACCCCACCGACCCCAGCCGCCGCCGCCGGGCGTCTCGATTCGGAGGAGGTCTCCCGCCTGGAGGTCGATCGTGACGAACGCCGGAAGCTCCTCGCCGTTCAGGAGGTTGCGGCCTGGCACGCCGTCGGCGCCCCCCTGATCACCCCGCGGCGCCAGCGCCCGCCGTTGGGTGAGGAGCGAGAGCCGACAGGGCTCGAGCGCGCGGAGCTCGCGGATCACGCCGTCACCGCCTCGGAACCGTCCAGCTCCTCCCGATCCGAGGCGCAGCTCGTAGCGCTCGACGCGAAGCGGATATGCGAGCTCGAGCGCCTCCACGGGCGTGTTGAGCGTGTTCGACATCGCGACGTGAACCGCCGACGGGCCGTCCGCATCGGGGCATGCACCCTGACCTCCCGCGATCGTCTCGTAGTACGTGAAGCGGTCGTTCCCGAACACGACGTTGTTCATCGTCCCCTGCCCTTGCGCGGGAACCTGGACCGCACCGGACAACGCGGAGAAGACGACGTCCACGATCCGGCTCGAGGTCTCGGTGTTCCCGGCGGCCACCGCTGCGGGCGGTCGCGCGTTGACGAGACAGCCTCTCGGAGCGCGGACTGTCACAGGGGCGAACGCTCCTCCGGAGGCAGGGAGATCGGGAGCCGTCAGGCAGCGCACGACGTAGAAGCAGGCCGAGCGCGTGACCGCGAGCGGGCAGTTGAGGTTGCCGTCGTGTTGGGGAGAGGTTCCGTCGAAGTCGATCTCGATCGCGTCGTCAGCGACCGTCACCGCAGCTCGGAGCTCGAGCGGCCCCGCGGAGGTCTCGAGGGTGTCGACGCCCTCGTATCGCCCGTCCGGGAGGGCGCGAAGACCGCTCCGCACGACGCGCTCGGAGTAGGCGAGGAGCTCGTCCATCGCCGCCGCGACGCGCTCGCGCCCCCGCCTCGCGCAGAGCTCCTCGATCCGTCGCTCGGCGAGGTGGTGCGCGGCGAGCTGGGCCCTGAGGTCGCCGCGACGCTCGTCCGGGTTCCGCATCTGCACAACGAGTCGCTCGACCGCAGCCTGGTCGAGGCGCGTCGGCGGAATCACGACGCCCTCCTCGGCGAGCGTCTTCGACCCGGAGGGCAGGCTTCCCGGCACCGAGCCGCCGACGTCGGCGTGGTGCGCCCGCGTGACCGCGTACCCGAGCGACGTCCTGGAGACGATGGTGAGGTCGGGGAGATGAGTCCCGCCCGCATACGGATCGTTCAGTAACCAAGGCTCACCCGGCGCCGGCTCGTGCGCACGGACGGCGGCTACCGCTTCCGGCATCGCCCCGAGGTGCACGGGGATGTGCTCGGCCTGGGTCACCATGCGGCCGTCCTCGTCGAAGAGAGCCGTCGAGCAGTCGCGCCGCTCCTTGATGTTCGCCGAGAACGCCGACCGGACGAGCACGGCTCCCATCTCCTCCGCGATCGCCCGGAGCGCGCTCCCGATCACCTGAAGCTCTACCTCGATCACGAGATCCTCCGAAGGACGAGCGTGCCGTGCGGATCCGTCTCGCCTGCCCAGCCGGCGGGGACCCACGCTGTCGCCCCTTCGAGCTCGAGCGCCTTTGGGCCTCGGATCGACATCACCGGCCCGGTGATGTCGACGGACGGCGCCGGGCGCACCTCGGCGGTTCGCACGGCGACGAGCTCGAGCGCCCTCGCGCGGTCGGCGTACCCATAGCGCTCTGCATGGGCGGCGTGGAAACGTTCGGCGAGTCCCGGGCCGAGTGGAACCGTGAGCTCGAACGACTGGCCTGCGTAACGAATGTCGGCCTCGCCCTCGCGAGGCAGCTCGCCCGCCTCCTCGAGCGGCATCACGTACGAGCGCACGGAGTCGCGGCGCTCGTCGGCCGCGACGAGGCCGAGCGCGGAGAGCACGCCCGCCGCGGCGGGGACGAGCACCGTCGGCATTCCGAGCTCGTCGGCGAGAGCGCAAGCGTGGAGTGGCCCTGCCCCTCCGAAGGCGACGAGCGCGAAGTCGCGTGGGTCGAGCCCTTGCTCGACGGACACCACGCGAAGCGCCCGTGTCATCTCGGCGTTCACGACGTCGAGCACGGCCACCGGGTCGAGCTCCCCGAGGGCTCGTCGGGCTGCCTCCGCGTCGAGCTCGATGCCGCCGGGCAGGGCCGCAGGCAGCCGTCCGAGCACGAGGTTGGCGTCCGTCACGGTGGCCCGCTCCCCGCCGCGTCCGTAGCAGGCCGGGCCGGGATCGGCTCCGGCGCTCTCGGGGCCGACGCGGAGCGCGCCTCCCTCGTCGAGCCAGACGATCGACCCTCCTCCTGCGCCGACTGTGTGTACCGCGAGCGTCGGCAGGCGAACGGGGAGGCCGTCGACCTCCCGCTCGTGCTCGCGTCGGGCCGTTCCTCCGAGGATCGCGCAGACGTCCGTGGACGTTCCTCCCATGTCGAAGGACAGCCCGTTCTCGAAGCCGGCGAGTGCGGCAACGCGAGCGGCGCCGACGACGCCGGCGGCCGGGCCCGAGAGGAGCGCGAACGCGGCGTGCCGAGCGGCCTCTTCGAGCGTCGAAACGCCTCCCGACGAGCGCATGACGAGCGGTTCGGGGAGGCCCGCGTCGCGGCACGCCTTCCGGAGCGCGCGGAGGTAGCCCGCCAGCACGGGGCCGAGGTACGCGTCGACGACCGTGGTGGACGCGCGCTCGTACTCCCGGAACTCGGGTGCGACCTCGTGCGACGCGACGACGTGTGCAGAGGGGTTCCGGCGGCGTATCTCCGCCGCTACGGCCTCTTCGTGCCGCGAGTCTCGGAACGAGAAGAGGAGGCAGACGGCGATCGCATCAGCGTCGAGCTCGGGCAGCGTCTCGAGGTCGAGTGGCTCGAGCTCCCCGTTCGGGCCGATGCGTCCACGGACACCGACGCAGCGCTCGAGCGGCACGAGCGGCGGTGGATGCTCCGCACAGGGACGGTAGAGGTGCGCGCGCGTCTGCCGGCGGAGATTGAGGAGGTGCTCGAACCCGGCCGTCGTGACGAAGGCCGTCCGGGCGCCGCGCCGCTCGAGGAGGGCGTTCGTCGCGATGGTCGTTCCGTGCGTGAAGCGCTCGATGCCCTCCAGGCCCAGCGCGGCGGCCGCTGCGATGACCGACTCCTCCTGGCGTGGCGCGGTTGGCACCTTGACGGTGCGTACCGTGCCTTCCGAGACGACGACGGCGTCCGTGAACGTCCCGCCGACGTCGATCCCGAGCGCGCGCACCGGCGCATTCTGTAGGGGGTAGCGTCGGGATGTGAAATCGCAGCGACAGCGGCCGCGAAGCGGACGCCTTCAGGATCTTTCGCGCGACCGGAATTCCGCGCGAGCGGATTCCGGTCTTGCGTACGAGCCGAGTAGAGTGTCCGCGACGTGCAGCGACTCGTCTGCCTCGGGCTCAGCCATCGCACCGCTCCGGTCGAGCTGCGCGAGCGCATCGGCGCCCTCGGCCTTGGCGCCGAGCAGTGCCCGGCCGTCGTCGAGCAGGCGGTGCTGCAGACGTGCTACCGCGTGGAGCTGTACGCGTGGCTCGTCTCCGGAGTCGACGACGCCCGCGACGAGCTGTTGCGCGCGCTGGTCGGCGCGCATGGCGTCGACCGCGATCTCCTCATCGACCACCTGTACGTCCATGCCGGCGAAGACGTCGCGCGCCACCTGAGCCGCGTGGCGTCGGGACTCGACTCACTCGTGCTCGGTGAGGCGGAGATCCTCGGGCAGGTCGGTGACGCGTTCGAGGCCGGAAAGGCCGCCGGCACCGTGGGGCCCGCGCTCTCGCTGCTCTTTCGCACCGCGATCTCCTCGGGACGCCGCGCACGCGCCGAGACCGCGATCGGGGCGAACCCGGCGACGGCGAGCTCCATGGCGCTGGCGCTCGCGGAAGGCGCTCTCGGCAGCCTGCGCGAGAAGCGCGCGCTCGTCGTGGGAGCGGGGCGGATCGGGTTGCAGACGCTCAAGGCTTTCTCCGGGCGTGGGATTGCGCAGACGGCAGTCGCGAACCGGACGCGCGAACGCGCCGTCGAGGTGGCCGATCGCTTCGGCGCGACCGTGTACGGTCTCGAGGAGCTCGAAGTCGCGCTCGCCTGGGCCGACGTAGCGGTCACGGCGACCGGCTCCGAAGCCCCGGTTCTCGGTGCCGACACCGTGGCGGCGGCGATGTCATGCCGTGAGCAGCGGCCGCTCGTCCTCGTCGACCTCGCCGTTCCTGCAGACGTCGAGCGTGCGGCCGGGATGGTTTCGGGCGTTAGCCTCTTCGACGTCGACGATCTCCGGGCCGGGCTCGACGGCGCGATGACGTCCCGCCTGCGGGAGGTGCCGAATGTCGAGGCGATCGTGGAGGACGAGGTGGCGACCTTCAGGCGCCGGTACCAGGCGCTCGAGGTGGAGCCGCTCCTCTCTGCGCTCCGCCGGCAGGCCGAGATGATCCGAGAGCAAGAGCTCGACCGGACGCTCCGCGACCTCGGTGACGTCGACCCGGCCACGGCCGAGCGGATCGAGCACCTCTCGCGCACGCTGGTGAAGAAGCTTCTGCACGAGCCGACGGTGCGCCTGCGCGAGCGAGCGGGCGCCGGCGACGCGGACGATGTCGCCGACGCCGTCCGCGAGCTGTTCGGGCTCACCGCGCCGAACGACCCGTGAGCGCTCCGCCGCTTCCGGCGGCGGTAGTCCTCGGTACCCGGGCATCCGCTCTTGCCCGGGCGCAGGCCGAGCGCGTGGTCACGCAGCTCACGGCCGCCTGGCAGGGGCTCGTGTGCGACGTCAAGCCGATCGACACCCATGGCGACCGGACGCAGGCGAGCGGTGAGCCGCTGCCCGAGATCGGCGGGAAGGGCCTCTTCACCGCCGAGCTCGAGCTGGCGCTCCGGGACGGTGACATCGACGTTGCCGTCCACTCGCTCAAGGATCTTCCGACCGAGGATGCGCCCGGTGTCGTACTGGGTGCGGTCTGCGCGCGCGACGATGTCCGCGACTGCCTCGTTGCGCGAGACGGCCTTGCCTTGCACGAGCTCCCGGAAGGCGCCGTCGTCGGAACGAGCAGCCTTCGACGTGAAGCCCAGCTGCTCGCTCTGCGGCCCGGCCTCGAGGTCCGCTCGATCCGCGGCAACGTCGATACCCGCGTCCGCAAGGTGCGTGAAGGGGAGTACGACGCTGTGGTCCTTGCGGCTGCGGGCGTGCGCCGGCTCGGGCTCGAGGGTGTCGTATCCGAGTGGCTGCCTGCGACGACCATGCTTCCCGCGCCCGGGCAGGGCGCCCTCGCCGTCCAGTGCCGCGCAGGGGACGATCGGGTGCTCGCGCTGGTCGCTGCGATCGACGATCTCTCGACTCGGGCCGAGACGGAGGCCGAGCGCAGCTTCCTGCGCGCGCTCGGCGGCGGCTGCTCGGCGCCCGTCGGAGCGCTTGCCGAGATCGTGGGAGGCGGTCGTGTCCGGTTGGAGGCGCTCGTGGCGTCCGTTGACGGCCGTGGGGTAGTCCGGGTCTCGGGTGACGGGGAGCCCAGGGAGCTCGGCGAGCGCCTAGCGCGTGACGCCCTCGCGGGAGGGGCCGATCGCATCCTGGCGGCGATCCTGCTCAGGGGTCAGACCCGTGGGGTCTGACCCCTCGCTCGCAGGCCGGCGGATCGTCGTCACGCGGCCCGAGTCGAAGCCGCTCGCCGAGGCGCTCGAGCGCCTCGGGGCAGAGGTCTCGATCGTGCCGCTCATCGAGATCCGCCCAGCCGAGGACCCTCGCGCCCTCGACGCCGCCGCGGAGAACCTCCCCGGCTACGACTGGGTCGTCTTCACGAGCGTCAACAGCGTCGCGGCCGTCGGCGAGCGTCTAAGCAGGATTGGCGAAGGCGCTCGGGTCGCAGCAGTGGGGCCTGTGACTGCCGACGCGGTCAGAGCGCTCGGGGTGGAGCCGTCGTTCGTCGCGGGTCGCGCCTCGGAGGACATCGCCGCAGGGCTCGGGTCGCTCGTAGGGGCACGTGTGCTTCTGCCGCAGGCCGACATCGCCGACCCGCGGCTTGCAGACGAGCTCCGTGAGCAAGGCGCGATCGTCGACGCGGTCGTCGCCTACCGCACGGTCCAGGTCGAGCCCCCGTTGTGGGGGATCCTCCCGCTCAGGCGGGCAGACGCCGTCGTCCTCGCGAGTGGCTCCGCCGTGCGCAGCCTGGCGTCCTGCGCGACCTCGTTCGAGGGCTTCGGCACGTCGGCGCTCCTTGTCTGCATCGGCCCGAAGACGGCCGCCGTGGCGCGCGAGGTAGGGTTGCCGATCGGCCTGGTCGCCGACGAGGCGACGGCGGACGGCATCATTCGTGCCCTCGTGTCGCATTTCACGGAGAGCAGGTGACGGAGTTCCACTCGAAGCCGCTCGACGCGCTTCGGCTCGTGCCGGGGGTGAGCAGGCCGCGCCGCCTGCGGCGAACGGCCGCGCTCCGGAGTCTCGTCCGCGAGACGACGCTCTCTCCCGACGACTTCGTGTACCCGCTCTTCGTCGTTCCGGGCGCGAAGACACGCAACCCGGTCACCTCGATGCCGGGTGTCGACCAGCTCTCCGTCGACCTGCTCGCGGGCGAGGCCCGGGAGCTCGAGTCGCTCGGGATCGAGGCCGTGCTCCTGTTCGGGATCCCGAGCGCGAAGGACCCGCTGGGGCTCGAGAGCTACGCGGACGACGGAGTCCTCCAGCAGGCGATCCGGGCGCTCAAGGACGCGAGCCCCGAGCTCGTCGTGATGACGGACGTCTGCATGTGCGAGTACACGGACCACGGCCACTGCGGCCTGCTCGACAGCGACGGCTATGTGTTGAACGACGAGACGCTGGAGGTCCTCGGCCGGATCGCCGTCTCGCACGGTGAAGCGGGCGCGGACGTCGTCGCCCCGAGCGGGATGATCGACGGCATGGTCGGTGTTATCCGCGCCGCCCTCGACGGAGAGGGGCTCGAGCGGGTGGCCGTCCTCTCGTACGCCGTCAAGTACGCGTCGGCGTTCTACGGGCCGTTCCGTGAGGCGGCCGAAGGGGCTCCCGCCTTCGGCGATCGCCGAAGCCACCAGATGGATCCCGCGAATGCGCGGGAAGCGCTCCGCGAGGCCGCCCTCGACGTCGAGCAGGGAGCCGACGCTCTCCTCGTCAAGCCGGCGCTCGGCTACCTCGACGTCGTCCGCCGCGTGCACGAGCGGTTCCCGGAGCTCCCTCTCGCCGCGTACAACGTGAGCGGCGAGTACGCCATGCTGAAGGCGGCCGCCGCGAACGGCTGGCTCGACGAGCGGGCCGCAGTGCTCGAGGTGCTGACGGGGATTCGCCGTGCAGGTGCCGATCTCGTCGTCACGTACCACGCCAAAGACGCCGCGGCCTGGCTCCAGGAGCGCCTGTGAACGCGCGGGTCGACGACAGGCCGGACGAGGAGACCCTCGTGGAGGCCGACGTCGCGGAGCACGGTCGCACGGCCGACGGCGAGACGACGTCGCTCGACCGGCGGCTCTACATGCAGCTGCACGCCTTCGGGGGAGCACGGGACACTGCTGCGCTCGTCACCTCACTCGAGGCTGCGGGTGTCGAGGGAACCCTCTACGAGGACGCCAACGATCCGACAGGTGTCGCGCTGCTCACCCTCAGCGAGACGCCGGAGACGTTCGTGTCGGAGATCCGGAGCTTCCTCCAGGCGCCTCCCTTTGCGGAGCTCGAGGCGAAGCCCGAGCTGACGATGCTCGGCCGCACGTACTCGATCGGGTACGAGCAGGACCTCGAGGAGACGCTCGTGGAACGGCCGCGGCGGCGCGTCCTCGATCCCGAGCTCCGCTGGGCGATCTGGTACCCGCTCCGCCGCTCCGGCTCGTTCGAGCAGCTCTCGCGGAAGGAGCAGAACGCGATCCTGATGGAGCACGGGGGCATCGGGATGTCCTTCGGGCGCGCGGGGCTCGGCTACGACATCCGGCTCGCCTGTCACGGGCTCGACAAGTCCGACAACGACTTCGTCGTCGGGCTGCTCGGCCCCGATCTGCACCCTCTCTCGATCATCGTCCAGCGGATGCGAAAGACCCGGCAGACGTCGCTCCACCTCGAGCGGCTGGGGCCGTTCTTCGTCGGCCGGGTGGCATGGCAGAGCGAATCGGCGTAAGCGCACCGCCTATCGCGGAGGTGGATACCGAGCCGACTTCTCCCTTCCTCCGCGCCTGCCGCGGGCTTCCCGCGGAGCGAACTCCCGTCTGGCTCCTCCGCCAGGCGGGGCGCTACCAGCCGGAGTACCGCGCTCTCCGCGAGAAGCACTCCATGCTGGAGCTCATCCGGACCCCCGAGCTCGCGGCGCAGGTGACGCTCATGCCCATCGAGGCCTTCGGCTTCGACGCCGCGATCGTCTTCTCGGACATCCTCCCTCCGCTCGTCGGGATGGGTCTCGACCTCGAATTCGTGAAGGGCGACGGGCCACGGATCGGCAACCCGATCGCCGAACCCCGTGACGTCGACCTCCTCGGGACGCCTCCGGCAGAAGAGACGATGCAGGGAACGCTCGGGGCGATCGCGCTGGTGCGTCAGGAGCTGGAGCCGCGCGACGTTCCCGTGATCGGGTTCGCGGGCGCGCCGTTCACGCTCGCGAGCTATGCCATCGAAGGCGGGACGTCGAAGGACTTCTCGCGGACGAAGGCGTTCATGCTCTCCGAGCCAGCGGCATGGAAGCGGCTCCTGGGGAAGCTCGTCACCGTCCAGGCCGACTACCTCCTCGCTCAGGCGAGGGCGGGCGCACAGGCGCTTCAGGTGTTCGACTCCTGGGCCGGCCGCGCGCTCGGGCGCGAGGACTACCTCCGCTACGTCGCTCCGCACAACCGCGAGCTCTTCGCCATGGTGGCGCGCGCGGGCGTCCCGGTGATCAACTTCTCGCTCGGCGTGAGCTCCTATCTCGCCGAGGCGGCAGCCTGCGGCGGCGACGTGATCGGGCTCGACTGGCAGCTCCCGCTCGACGAGGCCTGGGAACGCGTCGGCTTCGACCGGCCGGTCCAGGGCAATCTCGACCCCGCCGCGCTGCTGGCGCCGTGGCGGGAGCTCAGATTCCGAATCGACGACGTCCTCGACCGGGCAGGCGGACGCCCAGGCCACATCTTCAACGTCGGCCACGGCCTCGGGCCGCAGACGCTTGTCGACAACGTGCGCCGCCTCGTCGAGCACGTGCGGGAGCGGACTTCGTCGTGACCGTCCGCTTGCCGGTGGGGGTTCTGGTCATGGCCTATGGCGGCCCTTCCTCGCTCGCCGAGATCCCGGGCTACCTCGCCGACATCCGCGCCGGGCGTCCGACGCCCCGCGAGCTGCTCGAGGAGATCACGGAGAGCTACCGCGCGATCGGCGGCCGCTCGCCGCTTCTCGAAGTGACGCGCAGGCAGGTCGACGCGCTCGCCGAGCGGCTAGGGGACGGGTACCGGTGCTACCTCGGGATGCGTCACTGGGCGCCGTGGATCGAGGAGGTCGTCGGCGAGATGGTCGAGGACGGCGTCACGCACGCGGTCGGCCTCGTGCTCGCGCCGCACTTCAGCGCCATGTCCGTGGCGCGCTACCAGCAGAAGGTCGCAGACGGGCTCGACCTCTATCGCGGCCGAATCGAGCTGGAGCACATTCCCAGCTACCACGACGCGCCGGGGCTCATCGACGCGTTCGCGGCGCGGGTGACCGAGGGGCTCGCCCGCTGGCCGGAGGACGAGCGCGAGCGCGTGCACGTCGTCTTCAGCGCTCACAGCCTCCCGGAGCGGGTGCTCGCCTCCGGAGACCCCTACGACGCCCAGTGCCATGAGACGGCGCGGCTTGTCGCCGAGCGGGCCGGACTCTCCAACGGACGTTGGTCGTGGAGCTACCAGTCGGCCGGCCGCACGCCGGAGCCCTGGGCGGGCCCCGACCTCGACGACCATCTCGAGGCGCTCGCCGCGGAAGGCGTCCGCGACGTCGTGGCGGTGCCGGTCGGGTTCGTGTCGGACCACGTGGAGATCCTCTTCGACATCGACCTCCGTGCCCGTGCGATCGCGGCCCGGCTCGGCATCCGACTCGAGCGGCCCTTGGCCCTGAACGACGATCCCGTGTTCATCGAGGCGCTGGCAAGCCTCGTCCGAGAGCGGGCCGGGTGTTGGCTCGAGGAGACGCGGGCGGCGTGAAGGCGTCCCTCCCGGCATGAAGCGCGAGACCTCGGAGCGGCTCTTCGCGGAGGCCAAGGGGCTCCTCCCCGGCGGCGTCAGCTCGCCCGTACGAGCCTTCCGGGCCGTCGGCGGCTCGCCGCTCTTCATCGAGCGGGGAGAGGGCGCCTATCTCGTGGACGTGGACGGGAACCGCTACGTCGACTACGTCCTCTCGTGGGGCCCGCTGATTCTCGGACACGCGCACCCGCGCGTCGTCGCAGCGCTCGACGATGCGCTCTGCCGCGGGACGAGCTTCGGCGCGCCGAGCCCGCTCGAGCTCGAGCTCGCCAGGCTGATACGGGGGGCCATGCCGAGCCTCGAGCTCGTCCGCTTCGTCAACTCCGGCACCGAGGCGACGATGAGCGCGCTCCGACTCGCCAGGGCGTTCACGGGCAGGTCGAAGATCGTCAAGTTCACCGGCTGCTATCACGGCCACGCCGATCTCCTCCTCGTTCAGGCGGGCTCCGGTGTCGCGACGCTGGGTCTGCCCGACTCGCCGGGTGTCACGTCGGGCGCGGTCGCGGACACGCTCACCGCGCCCTACGACGACCTCGAGGCCGTCGAGCGGCTCTTCGACGAGCACGAGATCGCCGCAGTGATCGTGGAGCCCGTCGCCGGGAACATGGGCCTCGTCCCGCCGGTGGACGGGTTTCTCGAGGGGCTCCGCGCGCTGACCACTGCGCATGGAGCGCTCCTCGTCTTCGACGAGGTGATGACGGGGTTCCGCGTGCATCCGGGCGGCGCCCAGGCGCTCTACGGCGTCACGCCCGACCTGACGACGCTCGGCAAGGTGATCGGCGGCGGCCTGCCCGTCGGCGCGTATGGCGGGAGGGGCGAGATCATGGAGCTCGTCGCACCGGCCGGACCCGTGTACCAGGCGGGGACGCTCTCGGGGAACCCGCTCGCGATGACGGCCGGGATCGAGACGTTGCGGGCTCTCGTCGAGCCCGGTGTCTGGGACGGGCTCGAGCGCGCGGGCGAGAGGCTTCTCGCCGGGCTCGGGGCGATCGGCGCGCCCGTCCAGCTCGCGCGCGTCGGAACCATGTTCGGCCTCTTCTTCACCGAGGCTCCGGTGCGAAGTTGGGAGGACGCGAGACTGGCCGACACCGAGCGCTTCGCCGCGTTCCATCGCGGGCTGCTCGAGCGGGGTGTCTATCTGGCGCCGTCGCAGTTCGAGGTGGGCTTTCTCTCGACGGCTCACGGTGATGCCGAGATCGACGCGACGATCGCGGCCGTCGGGGCGGCACTCGCTTCGCTCGACTGATCTCCGGCGGAGGGGTCAGACGCGGGGGTCAGACGCCTCCCGTCTACCCTTCCCACCCGTGAAGGTGCTGCTCGTCACCATGTACTTCCCGCCCGCCGGCGGCGGGGGCGTTCAGCGCCCGCTCAAGCTCGCTCAGTACCTGCCCGCCCTCGGGATCGAGACGCACGTCCTCGCTCCGGACGACCCGAAGTGGGTGCACCGCGACGCGGAGCTCCGTGTGCCCACGCAGGCCTGGGTCCACCGGGTGCGCTATGTCGGCCCGCGCGCTCGCAAGCCTGCGGAGGAGCTGCGGGCGGCGGAAGGGCTCGAGCGCGCGCTCGTGCAGGCACAGGTCACCGCCCGCCGCCTGCTCGTGCCGGACGCGAGCGTGACGTGGAACCTGACCGCCATTCCGGCTGCGATCCGGATCGTGCGGCGCGAGAAGATCGACGCCGTGATCACGACGTCGCCTCCGGGGTCGATCCACCTCGTGGGTGCTGCCGTCCAGAAGGCCACGGGAGCGCGCTGGCTCGCCGATCTCCGCGACCCGATCGTCGCGCACCCGCACCGCCGCTCGGATACGACTGCGACCCGTGCCCGCCAGGCGGCGAACGAACAGGTCGCGCGGCTCGTTGCGCGACGCGCCGACGCGGTCTCGTGTGTGTCCGAGGCGATTGCCGACGAGGTCCGCGCGCTCGATCCGCGCGGGATCGTCCGCACGATCGCCAACGGGTGCGACTTCGACGACTTCGCGGGTCTCGAGTACGCGCCCGGACAGCGCTTCCGGATCACGCACGCGGGGAGCTTCTTCGGGAAGCGCGACCCGCGACCGTTCCTGCAGGCCTTCCACGCATCCGGCCTCGACGCTGTCGCCCGCTTCGTCGGCGACTTCCGGTCATCCGACCGCGAGTGGGCCGAGTCGCTCGATCTCGGAGACCGGCTCGAGCTGATCGAGTACCTGCCGCGTTCGGAGTCGCTTCGCCTCCAGCGCGACTCCGAGGCGCTCCTCCTGCTCGTGCCCGATGCGGGCGGACGCGGAAGAGGCGTCCTCTCCGGGAAGGTGTTCGAGTACCTCGCTGCAGGCCGACCGATCCTCGCCGTCGTACCTCCCGACGGCGCCGCAGCCGAGCTCATTCGGGAGACGCGCGCTGGCATGGTGGTTGCCCCGGACGACGTCGACGGCATCCGGGTCGCCCTCGAGGTGCTCCGCGCGCGTTTCCTCGACGGCGGGCTTCCCGGCGTGGAGCTCTCCGAGAGGGTTCGCGATCGCCTCTCGCGTCGCGCACGGGTCGAGGAGATGGCAACCCTGCTCCGGGAGATCACGTGACGACTCACGCGCTTCCCTTGCGAGCCGCTTCTCGCGACCGCGTGCTCGTCCAGCCGGTGCTCGACGCGCTCTTCCTCGCCACGATCCTGACCGTCACGTTCCACAAGCTCCAGTGGGAGCTCGCGGGCTCGCTGACGCTCTCGGACGTTCTCACCTCTATCTTCCTCGTGCTCTTCGCCTGGGACCGGCTGGAGCACGTGGACGCGCGCCTTACCCGCACGGCTGTCGTTGCGCTTGGCTTCTTCCTTGCGTTCGCCCTCGTCTACCTCGTGGGCTTCTACAACCTCGACACCGCTCAGGCACTCGCGCAGTGGGCGAAGGGGATGGTGAAGTTCGTCCTTCACTTCGGCTTCCTGGTCGCCGGCGTGGCGCTCCTCGCGAGGCGCGGGGTTCGCTTCTACTGGTATGCGCTGGCGGCCTTCTGTGGCGGGATCGCGCTGAACGCGGCGTACGGCGTCGTGCAGCTCGTGCTCGCCGAGGTGGCCGGAACGAATCTCGACGCGTTGCTCATCGAGCCGATCACGTCGCGGCAGACCGGGATCAACGTCTTCGGGGCTGTGGGCGGCACGCAGGAGGTGTTTCGCCCGAACGCGCTGACGGGCGACCCGAACCACCTCGGGATCGAGCTCGTCATCCCCTTGCTCGTGCTGACGCCGCTCTACCTGCGATTCGAGCGTGGTCATCGGCTGCGGACGCCGCTTGCGGTGCTCCTCGGCTTCCTGCTCGTCGTCGTCTTGGCCACTCTCTCGCGCAGCGCCCTCCTCGGGCTCGCGTGCGGGGCTCTGGTGCTCGCGCTGCCGTACCGCCGCCACCTGCGCAGGCCCGCCTTCCTCGTCCCCCTTGGCGCGGTCGCCGTGGTCGTCGGAGCCGTCGTCCTTGCGCGACTCGATTTCTTCCTCACCGTGCTTCGAGCACGGACGAACACGAGCAGAGGAGCGGCGTCTCCACACTTCGAGGTCTACTCCTTCGTCCCGGACGTGCTCTCGTCGAACTCGTTCCTCGGGCTCGGGCTCAACAACTTCGCCGTCTACTACGAGTTCGTCACGGGCCGGCCCGACTTCGGGCCGCATTCGTTCTACGTGGCCACGATCGTCGAGACGGGGATCGTGGGAGCGCTGCTCTTCGCCGCATTCGTGGTGTGGCTCTTTCGAAGGCTCGGCGCGGCGCGAAGGCTCGGGCGAGCGCTGGCGGCCGCGCAAGACCCACTTGCCGCCCGCGTACGCCCGCTTGCGTGGGGGATGACCGCTGCGCTCGTCGCGACGCTGGTCGCCAACTTCTTCTACCTGACGATGACCTTCTACTACTTCTACGTCTTCGCAACGCTCGCGGCGGCTCTTCCCGTCGTATTCGGGCGAGCGCGACGCGAATGAGAGTCCTCGTTCTCACGACGTCGTACCCGCGCGGGCCGGACGACGTGGCCGGCGTCTTCGTACGCGATGCCGTCGAGCATCTCCGAGAGGCCGGGATCCGTGTCGACGTCGTCTCGCCGGCGTCGTTCCGTCACTTCGGCCTCGCGTATGGCCACGGAATCGCCGGGAACCTCAGACGCAGACCGTGGAAGGTGCTTCTGGTCCCGCTCTTCCTCCTCTCCTATGCCAGAGCCGCTCGCAGAGCGGCTCTGGCAGTGGACCTCGTGCATGCGCACTGGCTTCCTTCCGCGCTCCCTGCTCTCGCGACAGGCAAGCCGTTCGTCGTCCAGCTCTGGGGGACCGACGTCGAGCTTGCGCGGCGCGTGCCATGGGCGTCCCGACGGCTCTTGCGGCGCGCGCGCCTCGTTCTGTGCCCTTCGCGGGCGCTCGCGGAAACCGCGCGCAGTCTTGGCGCCCGAGATGTCCGCGTCGTTCCGAGCGGGTTCGACGTGCCCCCCGATGTCGCCAAGCCCGACGAGCCGCCACACGTCCTCTACGTGGGGCGCCTGTCGGAGGAGAAGGGCATTCTCGAGTTTCTCGATGCGACGGAGGGCATGCCCCGGATGATCGTCGGCGACGGGCCGCTTCGCGGCGACGTTCCTGAGGCGGTCGGGTTCGTTCCTCCGCGCGAGCTCGGCCCCTACTACGAAAGCGCGTCGGTCGTGGTCTGCCCGTCGCGGCGCGAAGGCTACGGCGTCGTCGCGCGGGAGGCCATGGCGTACGGCCGCCCGGTCGTCGCTTCCGCGGTGGGTGGACTCACCGACGCCGTCGAGGACGGGGGCACCGGTCTCCTCGTTCCCCCTCGCGATCCGGCTTCTCTGCGAGCGGCCATCGAACGCTTGCTGGGGGACGCCGAGCTACGGCGTCGGCTCGGCGAGGCCGCGCGGGCGAGGGCGAGGGAGCGGTTCTCGTGGGCGGCCGCGACCGAGGCGACGATCCAGGCGTATCGCACGGCAACGAACTGACACCCCGCGGCAGGGCACGGGACTCCGCCGGCTGCGTTCACGCCTACCCGGCCATCGTCCGGCGGAGGACTCGCCAGCCGTCTTCGGTCTCGAGCGCCGTCTCCCATCCAGAGCTCGGCTGCTCGGGGCGGCCTGGTCCGAGGACGAGCCAATCGAGCCCATCGAAGCTCGCTTCCGTCGGCACGAACACGACCTCGCGGTCGAGTCCCCTCCCGAAGTACGGGTAGACCCAGTCGTCCTCTTCTTGCCGGAGCCCCACTCGACCCGTCGCTGGCTCGCGGGCGAAGAACTCGACGACCTCGGCAACGCCGCCTCCCCGCGTCCACGTCTGGACTGCCTCGCGGGATTTCCCCCATACGCCGTTCGATGTGTCCGATTCGAGGAAACGGACTCCGGCGGGCTTCTCGATCGAGTGCATGAACGCGAGCGGAAGGGTTGCTGCCGCTATCGCCGTCGCACCCCAGGCGAGCCAGCGGTGCCGGAGGACGAGACCCCATGTCGATGCCGCGAGAGCCACGGAGAACATGAAGAACCGCGCGCGCCAAGGGTCGTACGTAAGAGCCACGGCGACGAGCACGGCGAACACGAGCGGCGCCGCGGCGAGCAAGATGGCCAGCGGCCGAACGACGTGGTGGCGTGCCGATCGAACGGCGAGCGGGAGCCCGACAACGAGCAGCATGAGTCCGAGTGGCCCGTAGTACGAGAAGACAGTGCTCGCCGACCAGGCGTCCCGGTGTTCGTCGAGGAACGCGAGGTCATGTTCACCGAGTGTCAGCCAGAGCTTCTCGTGCGCTCGAAGCAACCCGTCGCGCACGAGGGGGACGGCCAGCGGCGCGCACGCCACGGCGGCGACGGCGGCTGCGAAGAGCCACCGTTCCCGGCCTCGGCGGCGCTCCAGGAACAAGGCGAGGAGAAGGAACGCCGCGGCTGCCAGTGCGTACAGGAGCGCATCCCGCCCAAGATTCATGCTGTCGGCGAAGTTCACGAGGAGGCGCGTGGTTCTTGCCAAGACCGCCTCGGGCCGTCGGTCGGCGTGCTGGTCGAGCACCTCTCCCGCATTGCCGTCGAGGCTTCCCGTCTCGACGACATTCACGATGAGCCAGTACGAGCCCAATCCGACCCCAGCCACGGCACCGAGTGCGACTGCGGGCCAGCGCCGGCGCGGCTGCCCGAGGAGTACGACGAGCACCACCAGCGGAAGCGCTATGAGCGCGCTGAACTTCGTCCCGATCGCGAGCGCCAGGGCGACACCACCCAGCGCGAGCTCGACCTTCGCTTCCCCGAGGAGAAAGTAGGTCGCCGTGACGAGGAAGGAGGCGACGACGATGTCGTTCAGCGCGGTCGAGCCCTGGAGCGCGACCACCGGCAGCGTCAGGAAGACGAGCCCTCCGAAGAGGGCAGCGCGGCGGTCGAGTCCCGTGCGCCTCGAGAGGCCGTAGATCGCGATCGCGGTTGCCAGCATGGCCACGTACTGCACCAGGCCGACGTAGCGGTCACCGTCGGAGAGGAGCATGGTGAACAGCGTCCCGATCTCTGCGTTCGGCGGGTTCACGTTCATCCGGAGGACGAGTGTGTCCGGGACGTAGGCGACCGCGTGCTGCTGGATCCAGAACGCCGCACGCGCGAGGTGGTACGTCATCGCGTCCCAGTCGTTCGGCGGGGTGAGGGTCGCGAGCGCGGCACTGTATACGAGCTCGAGGGTCACCGCCGCAGCGAGCACGGCGAGGATCGGCTCCCGCAACGCGTCACGCAATAGGGCGAGTCCCTTCCGCAGAGACGGCGGTGGAGGCGCGTGCCGCAGCCACGAGCCGAGGGCAATCGCGAAGACGAGGGCGACGCCGGCGAGCAGCGTCCAGCGGACGAGTGCGTGAACGATGGAGAGCGCGAGCGTGATCGCAACGACCTCGGTGAACCCGACGAGATACGCGGTGAGCACGAACCCGGTGAGCGGCTGCGGACCGAGGCGTCGTGCGACGAGCCAGGAAGTGGCGGCGACGATGCCGACACTCACCAGGAGCGCGATCGTGGGCACGCTCAGGCAGTAAACCGCACCCTGCGGCGGGTGCGGATGTCGTCCTCTGCGCGTCCGAGCACACTCGAGCAGGCCGGCTGAGTACCATCGTGACCGTGCCGGAGCTCATCGTCGGCGGCAAGCGGATCACGGATGACGGTCCGGCATACGTCGTCGCGGAGATCGGCCACAACCATCAGGGGGATGTCGAGAAGGCGACGCAACTGATCCATGCCGCCAAGGAGTGCGGCGTGGACGCCGTCAAGCTGCAGAAGCGCGACAACCGCCGCCTCTACACGCGGGCGCTCTACGACTCGCCCTACGACAACGAGCACTCCTTCGGCCGGACGTACGGTGAGCACCGGGAAGCGTTGGAGTTGTCCGCCGCCGAGTGGCTCGAGCTGCGCGAGTTCGCGCGCGAGGAGGGCGTGATGCTGTTCGGAACCGTCTTCGACGAGCCGAGCGCCGACTTCCTCGCCGAGCTCGACCTGGCGGCGTTCAAGATTGCGTCCGCCGATCTCGTGAACACGCCGCTGCTCCGCCATGTCGCGGGTCTCGGCAAGCCGGTATTCCTCTCCACCGGGGGCGGCACCATCGAGGACGTGGAGCGCGCGGTGGACACGATCGTCGCGATCAACCCGCAGCTCTGCGTCCTGCAGTGCACCGCTTCGTACCCGTGCGAGGTCGCCGAGCTCAACCTGCAGGTGATCGAGACGTACCGCGAGCGGTTTCCCGAGCTCGTCGTCGGCCTCTCGGACCACCAGAGCGGGATCGCGATGGCCCTCGTCGGCTACATGCTCGGGGCCCGTGTGATCGAGAAGCACTTCACGCTCGACCACGCGTGGAAGGGCTCGGATCACGCGTTCTCGCTCATGCCCGACGGCATGCGCCGCCTCGTCCGCGATCTGCGCCGCGTTCCCGAGGCACTCGGTGACGGGGTCAAGCGCCCGCTCGCCAGCGAGGAGCGCCCGCTCGAGAAGATGGGGAAGAAGCTCGTCGCCGCACGAGATCTTGCTGCGGGCCACCTGCTCGGCGCCAGGGATCTCGAGGCGCGGTCACCGGCCGACGGCGGTCTTCCTCCGTACGAGCTCGACCGCCTGCTCGGGCGGAGGTTGCGTCATCCGCTCGCCGTCGAGCAGGACGTCACGTTCGAAGACGTCGAGCCGGCAGAGGCACCCGTCGCCGCCCGCGAGGCGTGACCGACTTGGCACAGATTCGCTTCGCCGTCTTCGACTTCGACGGCGTCTTCACGGACAACCGCGTCTGGACGAACGACCGCGGCGAGGAGAGCGTTGCCTGCTGGCGTGGCGACGCAATGGGCCTTCGCCGGCTCGAGGAGGTCGGGGTCGACTACCTCATCCTCTCCACCGAGACGAACGAGGCAGTCGGCGCGCGGGCGCGGAAGATCCGGGCCGCGTGCCTGCAGGGCGTCCAAGACAAGGTGCCCGTGCTCCGCGAGGAGGCTGTGCGCAGAGGCTTCTCTCTCGACGAGACCGCATATGTCGGGAACGACGTCAACGACGCCGGGTGCCTGGAGGTGGTCGGTCTTCCGGTCGTTCCCGCAGACGCGTGGCCGGAGATCGTCCCGCTTGCACGGCTGGTCCTCTCCCGCGGCGGAGGGCACGGGTGCGTGAGAGAGTTCTGCGACGCCGTCTGGGCCGCGAAGCGGGAGCGAATGTGAGCGATCCCCTCTTCGATCTCTCGGGCCGCGTCGCGGTCGTGACCGGAGGAATGGGTCAGCTCGGGTCCGTGTACGCGGCAGGCCTCGCCGAGCGCGGGATGCGCGTGGCGATCTTCGACTTGGCCGAGGATGACGTCCCGGACGGTGCTCGCGCGTACGTCGTCGACGTGACAGAGCGTGCGTCGATCGAGGCGGCTGCACGCGAGGTCGAGGCCGAGTGGGGGGTACCCCACGTACTGATCAACAACGCGGGCCTCGACTCGCCGCCGGACGCTCCCGCGGAGGAGGTCGGTCCGTTCGAGAACTATCCCGAAGCGTCCTTCGACGCCGTCATGGACGTCAACGTCAAGGGGACGTTCCTCTGCTGCCAGGCGATCGGCGGCGCCATGGCGCGCGCGGGCCGTGGATCGATCGTCAACGTGTCCTCGGTCTACGGGCTCCTCTCACCGGTTCAGGACCTCTACGCCTTCCGGCGCGAGCACGGGGAGACGTTCGTGAAGCCCGTGGCGTACTCGGTCTCGAAGTCTGCTGTCCTCAATCTGACTCGCTACCTCGCCACGTACTGGGCGAAGGCGGGCGTACGCGTGAACACGCTGACGCTGGCTGGGGTCTGGAACGACCAGCCCGCCGAGTTCCTCGAGGCGTACGCGGCACGTGTCCCCATGGGGCGGATGCTCGACGCGAGCGAGGCGCTCGGTGCCGTGGTCTTTCTCGCGTCGGATGGCTCGTCGTACGTGACCGGCGCCAACGTCGTCGTCGACGGCGGCTGGTCGGCCTGGTGATCAGTTCGGGTAAAGAGCTTCGACCGAATCCAGGAAACGCTCGGCGAGCTCGACCACTGCATCGGCCTGTTCCTGCGACACGTGTGCAGCGTCGTAGTCGGCGCCGAGCCTAAGCGGCAGCGTCTTCTGCGCCGACTCGAATAGCTCAGCGTCGAATCGGCGGTTCACTACGAATGTCTCTCGAAACAGCAGCCATGTTCCCGAATGGGTCTTCGCGTAGAGGTCTTCCTCGCTCAGCGCCGCTCGCGCGGCATACAGCATCGCGTAGTACGCGAGGCTGACTGTTGCCGGCGGGAACCCGGACGCAAGCGTCGCTCGAGCCGCAGCGAGCCGTCCGCGAGCCTCGGCCATGAACTCCTCAGAACGTGGACTCATGGCTCTCCGAAGAGCACGATCTTGTCTCGGTCGACCTCCTGGATGAAGAACGACCTGATCTCGCGGCGTTGGGCGATGCGATCGACGTCGTACACGAGCGTCGAGAAGAGGACCGGGCTGACTCCGACCTTTTCGGCGGCGCTCCAGACGATGTCGTACACGCGGTGGTCATCGTCCATCGAGGAGCGATCGAGCACGACCAGCAGATCAACATCGGACTCGGGGTGCGGCTCTTCCCCTCGAGCCCTAGAGCCGTAGAGCCAGACCGAGCGAAGACGCGAGCCGAACTCCGCCTCGAGAGCGGAGCCGAGGCGCTCGAGCACGCGATGCTCCGCGTCGGAAAGCGAGGCTTCTGCGAGTACGGACATACAGTCCACTGTAGCCTCGCCCAAGGCTGGGGATATCCTCGCGAACAGTGATCCCCGTGGAGATTCCCAACCTGATCGGCGGGGTATCCCGACTACCCCAGGCCGGCGAGTGGGTCGAGAAGCATCGCCCGGCGGATGAGACGCTTCTCTGCCGGATCCCACGATCGGGAGCGAACGACGTGGCGGCCGCCGTTGCCGCCGCGCGCGCAGCCCAGCCGGCCTGGGCCGAGCGAACGCCCGTCGACCGCGGCGACATCGTGCGGGAGCTCGCCCTGCTCCTCCGCGACAGACGCGAGGAGGCCTCTGCGATCGTGGCCGAGGAGACGGGAAAGCCGATGGAGCTCGCCCTCGGCGAAACCGATGCCGCCGTCGAGATGGGCCTCTTCGTCGCCGGTGAAGGGCGCCGCTCCTACGGGCGCACGACGACGGCGAGCATGCCTCACCGGACGGTGATGACCGTGCGCCAGCCGCTCGGCGTCGCCGCGCTGATCATGAGCTTCAACACGCCGCTGCCCAACGTCGCCTGGAAGGCCTTCCCCGCGATCTTCTGCGGGAACTCGGCGGTCGTGAAGCCCTCCGAGCACACACCGGTCTCGGCCTGGCTCTTCGGCGAGCTCTCGAGACGAGCCGGCGTCCCGGACGGGGTTCTCAACATCGTTCAAGGTCTCGGCTCCGAGGCCGGCGCGCCTCTCGTCGAGCACCCGGATGTCGATCTCGTCAGCTTCACCGGCTCGGCCGAGACCGGCCGTTGGATCAACGAGGCCGCAGGCCGACGGCTGGCGAAGGTCTGCCTCGAGCTCGGAGGCAAGAACGCTCTTGTCGTTTGTGACGACGCCGACCTCGACTCGGCCGTTCGCTGGGCGCTCGCGTCCGCGTTCTCGAACGCCGGGCAACGGTGCGCCTCGGCCAGCCGGATCGTCGTCTTCGACGGCATGTACGACGCCTTCCGCGGTCGTCTCCTCGCCGGTGTGCGTCAACTCGACCCCCAGCCCGTGATCAGCGAGGCGAGCATGCAGCGAATCTCGGACGCAGTGCGTCGAGCAGCCGAAGCGGGAGGGAGCATCCTCAGCGGCGGCGAGCGTCTCGACCGGCCGGGATGGTATTTCGCTCCTACCGTGATCGAGGGTGTGGCACCCGACGCCGAGATCTCGTGCACCGAGCTCTTCGGGCCCGTGACCCTGCTCTACCGGGTCGGAGGCCTCGACGAGGCGATCGCGCTCGTCAACGACTCCCCCTTTGGGCTGACGGCCGCGATCCACACGGCGAGCGTTCATCGGGCGATGCGCTTCGCTGAGCGCGTCCAGGCCGGCGTCGTCGTCGTGAACGCGGGGACGCACGGATCCGAGCCCCATATGGGCTTCGGTGGGGTCAAGGATTCGGGAACAGGCTGGCGCGAGTCAGGGGTTGAGGCGTTGGACGTGTACTCCGATCTGAAGGTCGTGAATCTTGTCGTCGATCCCATGAAGGCATGAACCGCACCGTTGCAGTCCTGGGCCCCGGAGCCGTCGGCGGCTCGCTCGCCGTACGCCTGTCGCTCGCGGGAATTCACACGATCTGCGTCGCTCCCCCCGAAGCGGTCGGGATCATTGCGCTGGCGGGGCTCGTCGTCGAGTCACGAGACGGGACGCTGAGCGCGCGGACGGAGGTCGCCGAGCACCTCTCCAAGCCGGTCGGCCTCCTGCTCGTGACGGTCAAGGCGCCGATGCTCGAGGAGGCGATCGAGCGGGTCGATCCGGCGGCGGTCTCGGAGGGCGTCGTGGTTCCGCTGCTGAACGGCCTCGAGCACATGGAGCCTCTCAGGGCACGATTCGACGGTCGCGTTGCCGCCGGCAGCATCTCCCACTACCAGGCCTATCGAGCCGGGCGCGTGCAGATCATCGAAGCCACGCCCTCGCCGCTGATCACGATGGCGTCCGACAGCCTTCCGCGGGGTGAGCTGGAGAGCGCCGCCGAGCTTCTTCGCCAGGCCCGGATCGATGTGCGTGTCGGGCAGAACGAGAAGCGCGTCCTCTGGCACAAGCTGGCGAGGATCGCTCCGTTGGCCGTGGCCACGGCGGCGTCGGGCCGCACCGTCGGCGAGCTGCGTGACGACCCGACCTGGCGACCGCGCCTCGAGCACGGGATCGCCGAGGCGTGCACCGTCGCTCAGGCCGACGGCGTCGGACTTCGTGCTTCCGCGCAGTGGGCGATCATCGACGAGATGGCCGACGAGACGACAACCTCGGCGGCGCGGGACGTCGCCGCCGGGCGACCTTCGGAACTCGATGCGATCGTCGGCGCCGTGCTCCGGGCGGCCGACCGGCTCGAAGTGCCCTGCCCGACGCTGACGGAGCTCGCTGCAGCGGCCGGGTTACGGTGAGTGCACACTCGGCGGTCGCGTTCGTCCCGGCACGCTCGGGCTCCGAGCGCGTGCCACACAAGAACGTGCGTCCGCTCGCCGGCCACCCGCTCCTCGCCTACGCGATCGAGACCGCCCTGCAGAGCGGCGTCTTCGAGCGAGTTGTGGTGTCCACGGACTCCGAGGAGATCGCGGACGTCGCCCGCTGGTACGGCGCCGATGTGCCCTTCCTGCGACCCGGCGAGTACGCGACGTCCACCTCGCCTGACATCGAATGGCTCTCCTTCACTCTGGAACGGCTGCCCGATCGATACGACCTCTTCGCGTTGATCCGGTGTACAAACCCCTTTCGTGGGCCCGATGCCGTTCGCCGCGGCCTCGACCAGCTCCTTGCCACACCCGAGGCGGACTCGCTTCGCGCGGTCGAGCTCGTGAAGCAGCACCCAGGCAAGACGTGGGTGCTCGAGGAGGGCAGGCGGACGATGCGACCGCTACTCGACCAGTCGCACCTCGAGGTCACCTGGCACGCGGGTCAGTACCAGGCGCTTCCCGCTGTCTACGTCCAGAACAGCGCGCTCGAGATCGCGTGGACGCGAGTGGTGTCGGAGACGGGAACGCGCGAAGGTCGGGTCGTCGCCCCCTTCTTCACGCAGGGATACGAAGGGTTCAACGTGGACGACGAGGATGACTGGGACCGCGCCGAGCGTCTCGTCGCCTCGGGGGCGGGGAGCCTGCCCGCGGTCGGGCGGCCTCCGTATGCTCCGGCCTCGTGAAGGTCGCGAGCCTCGAAACGCTCTTCTGCGACGCCGGCTGGCGGCCGTGGATCTTCCTCAAGGCGACCGCGGACGACGGGTCGGTCGGTTGGGCCGAGATCACGGATTCGCACGGCTCCCCCCGCGGCCTCGCGGGGATCGTGGAAGATCTCGCGCCACTCGTCGTCGGGCGTGACCCGAGGCCTGTGGAGGCGATCTACTGGGATCTCTATCGTGCGACCCGACAGAGCCCCGGCTCCGTGATCGCCAAGGCGCTTGCCGGGATCGAGAACGCGCTCCTCGACCTGAAGGCCAAGGCCCTCGGTGTACCCGTGTACGAGCTCTTCGGTGGGCCGACGCGCGAGACGATCCCGACGTACTGGTCCCATTGCGGGACGACACGTGCCCGGGCCTGGGAGGTGACCCGAACCACGAAGCTCGCGTCGTACGACGACGTCGCCGCGCTCGGACGGGAGGTCGTCGAGCGCGGGTACTCGGCGTTCAAGACGAACGTCGTCGTCCCCGGGGACGCGCCGAAGGTGCTCATGCCGGGGTTCAGCGAAGGCGGAGGGACGCTGCGCGCGGCCGAGATCGCCGATGCGCTCGTCCGGCTGCTCGAGGCGTTCAGGGAGGGAACCGGACGAGCCGCGCGCCCGATCGTCGACCTCAACTTCAACCTCGAGCCCGAGGGATGCGTGCGTGTGGCACGGGCCCTCGACGAGTTCGACCTCCTCTGGCTCGAGGTGGACCTCTTCGACCCCGGGGCTCTCGCGCACGTTCGCCATGTCGCGCCGATGCCTGTCTGCTCGGGCGAGAACCTCTACGGGAGCCGCGACTTCCGGCCGTATCTCGAGGCTGGAGGCATGGACGTCGCCTCCGTGGATGTCATCTGGAACGGCTTCCACCAGGCGAAGAAGATCGCCGACCTCGCGGAGACCTTCGAGGTCAACTGCGCTCCGCACAACTACTACTCGCACCTCGCGACATTCATCTCCGCGCAGTGGTGTGCCGTCATTCCAAACGCGCGGATCCTCGAGTACGACGTCGACGACGTCCCCTGGCGCGACGACCTGGTCAGCGAGGTGCCCGAGATCGCAGACGGTGAGCTTCGCGTGCCGGTCGGACCGGGCTGGGGTGTCGAGGTCCGGGAGGACGTGCTGCGGGAGCATCCGTGGCCCGCGTGAGGCCGCCCGTCCGGGCGAAGGCGCTTGCCTGGCGGACGGGCCGGCGGCTCGTGGACTGGAGCGCGGACCGGCTCAAGCTGGCGAGCTATGTCCCCGCGTACGACTACCGCGACCAGCTCGACGCCCACACGACGTACCTGGAGGACGCACGACCGGTACGGGACAAGCGCGGGTCGACCGTGAGCGCAGACGACGTCGATCTCACGATCACCGTGGAGGGGCTGGAAGACATCGTCACGGGAAGGGACTGGGTCGGGAAGCGGGTGCTGGAAGTGGGGCCCAAGTACGGCATCCACTCGCTCTGGATCGACGAATGCCTCAGTCCGTCCGAGCTCGTCTTCTCCGACTTCGCGGCCGACCGGCACCTGCACGAGCAGTGGGAAGAACGCCTACGCAGCACGCACCGCTGGGTCTACGGAGATCTCCGCGCGGCCCCCGAGCTGCTCACCCTCGAGCCGTTCGACCTCGTCTTCTTCCTCGGCGTCCTCTACCACAGCGCGTTCCACCTTCCCCTCCTCGGAATGCTCAACCGGGTCACGCGACTGAGTGGGGAGATGCTGCTCGAGACGACGGTCGATCCCCGTCCGGACTCGGCGCTCAAGATTCGCTGGCAGCGGGGAACGGGAAAAGCGAAGGCGGTGCCGACGCTCGACGCACTGCGGATCGAGCTCGCCTGGACCGGTTGGCGTGAGGTCACGAGGTTCATGGACTACCGGCCGGGCTCGGACGAGGTCGTCGTCCTCTGCCGCAAGACGGACGAGCTTCCCGAAGGCTCAGACCTGATCGAGCTCGTCGCTCCCCAGCGTCCGGACGTCATCGCCCCCGGTCGTGCGTAGGGTCGTCTGGCCGGCGGCGGTCGCCGGCGCGGTGGTCGCCGCAGCCGTCGTGTACACGCTCCTCGGCCGTCGCTTGGAGGGCCCGTCGGTCTTCGGCGACGAGATGATCTATATGGATGCAGCTCGCGCGCTCGCCGGATTCGATCCGCCGACCATTCGCGACGAGCCGTACGGCTTCGGTCCGATCTACCCGCTTCTGCTGGCGCCGGTGCTCGCGCTGGCGCCGGGCGAGCCCGCCGGGTACGACCTCGTGAAAGCGGTTAACGCTGTCATGTTCGCGCTCGCTGCGATCCCCGTGTATCTCCTCGGCCGGAGGCTGCTGCCCGCGGCCTGGAGCTTCGCCGTCGCACTGCTCTCGATCGCGGCGCCCTCCGCCCTCTACACGGGGTTCGTCCTGACGGAGGGCCTCTCGTATCTCCTGGCGTGCAGCGCCCTGCTGGGGATCGCTCTCGTCCTGGAGCGACCGACGATCGGCCGTCAGCTCGGCGCCGTAGCCGTGATCGGCCTTTCCGTCGCGACGCGTGCCCAGCTGGTCGCCCTCGCCGCGACGCTCGTGCTCGGTCTGGCCGTCCGCTGGCTGAGCCTCGCTAGGCCGCGGCCGGGGATGGCGTCGCTCGTGCGTCTCTGGCCCACGGGCGCCGTCTTGGCCGCCGGCCTCGTGCTCGCCGTCGCCGTCCCGGTGGCCCGAGGGACGTCGCCGCTTCGCGGGTACGAGGTGTTGTGGCGATCGTACGACCCCCTCGTCGTCTTGAAGATGAGCTGGTACTCGCTCGCCGGCCTCGAGCTCTATCTCGCGTTCGTGCCGGTCGTAATCGCGCCGGCGGCTCTCGTCCTCCTGCTCCGCCCCGAGGGATCGACTCCGAGGGCGGCCTTCGCCTCCGTGTTCGTTGCGGCCAACGCAGCGTTCATCCTGCTCGTGGGCGCATTCCTGACCACCCCCCTGATCGAGCCGAACTTGCACGACCGCTACCTCTTCTACGTCGTGCCGCTCTGGCTCGTTCTGACCGCGGCTTGGCTGGAGCTCGGAGCCACCGGATCGAGGAAGGCGCTCGCCGCCGGGGCGGTGCTCGGGGTCGTCCTTGCCGCCACCCTCCCGACCCGGCTCCTGATCGAGGATCGCGGACGGCAGTTGGACGGGGTCGCGACGGCGCTCTGGGCCGAGCTGCAGTCTCTCACGGAGAGTCCGGGTGACGTCCGTGCCGCGCTCGTCCTCGCGGCGGCCGCCGCGGTCGCGGTCGTCCTCCTCGTCCCGGTGCGGGTCGCCGGAGTCCTCCTCGCTCCGATCGCCGCCGTGTTCGTGCTGAACGCGGTCTTCGTCTGGCAGTCCCGCTACTCGGAGAACCTCGACGTGTTCGATCCGCGCACGTCGGCCGAGGTCTCGTGGGTCGATCGCGCCGCTCCGAAAGGAGACGAGGTGACGACGCTCTACGTCGCGTCCGGGGCGTGTCTCCAGGGCGTGCGGGACGCGTTCCTCTGGACGGAGTTCTACAACGAGCGCATCGGACCGGGCGCGGGGGTCGGCGGCGGCGCGTCGGGCGCGCTGCCGACGACGCTGGTCCTGGTCGGGGCCGACGGGACCTTGCGAACGAGCGACGGGCGGCCGCTCTCGGCGCGGTACGTGGTGACGCCTCCGGGGGTCGCGCTCGATGGGCGTCTGCTCGCGAGGGGGACAACGTCCGCTCTCGGGCTCTGGGCGGTTGACGGCAGGGTTCGCGTGGTCGGCGCGCGCTCCGACGAGGAGCTCCTCACGGCCGCCTGCGCGCCCGCCTGATTCATCTCTGCGGCTCAGGCGTGCCCCAGCGCCTCGGGATCGCGGTGCCCGGGACGACGAGCGCCGCAAGCAAGGCGAGCAGCACCGCGTTTCGGATGAGCAGCAGCGCCGTCGGACCCGCGGACAGGAGATTCACGTAGTCCCGGTACGGCCCCGGAAACCAGGCGTGCGTCAGCAGCAGCGCAGCGGCGAGGAGGGCACTCGCCACTTGCCCTCTGCGACCGACGACGAGCGGTACCACGGGCAGGAGCCAGATGAGGAACTGAGGCGAGAGCACACGGCCGACGGCGAGCTCGACGGAGAGCGTCGCCGCTACCACGAGCACCAGCCGGTCCGGTGACGAAGGACCGCGGCCGAAGCGGGCCCACAGCCAGACGAGCAGCGCGACGGTCGCGATCGTGCTCAGCGCGCCGATGACATCGGCGGATGCACCGACGAGCTCCGCCGTGCTCAGTCCGTTGCTCGACTCGTCCAACCGAACGGGCACCGTCGGCATCGGGAAGCCGTGCAGGTCGAGCTGCAGCGTCAGGACATGTGCCGCGACGAGCGCGCTTCCGCCGAGCGACTCCGCGTGGAGCCCGCGCTCCAGCTGGACCCGAATCGGCCAGAGCGCCTCGCTCGGGGCGAGCGCAAAGAACGGGAGGAAGATCGCGAGGGCGGCGGCCGACGTGACCACGAGGGTCATGACCCCGGCCCGCGGCCCGCGGCTCCTCCAGGCCTGGATGACCGCGGACGGGACGAGCAGGGCGGGGTAGAGCTTGGCTGCGATCGCGGCTCCGAGAGCCAGGGCGGAGAGAAGGAAGCGCATCCTCAGGAGGAGGGCGAGTGCGACGCTCGTGAGCGCTGCGGGCCACATGTCGAACCGCGTCAGGACGAGCTCGCCAAGCAGCAGAGGAGAGAGGGCGAGGAGACCGAGCGCGGCTCCGCACTGCGAGAGCGGAGCGCGGAGGAGGCGCAGCGACGTCGCGGTGGCGATCACGGTCGAGACGAGCAGCGCAAGCATGAGCAGCGCAAAGGAGCGCGCGTAGCGTCGGGCCGGTGCGTTCAGCTCGGGCTCCCACACCGGTCCGTCGGTCGACCCGAACCCGTGGATCGGCAGGACGAAGGCGGGGAGCGCGCCGGGCGGGTACTCCAGCCGGAAGTCGCGATAGGGGACCTCGCCCTCGGCCATGCGGGCGCCGAAGGCCTGGTAGCGCGGAACGTCCCAGGCGGAGGCATCGTCTGCCTGCGACCAGACGACCGCGAAGCAGCCGATCGCGAGGAGGACGCTCGCGACGACGAGGAGCGCGAGCGTACGCCGCGAGGGAACCGTGCTCGAGGTCGGCATGACGCTCCGGGGAGGCTAGTAGGCTCGCCGGGTGGTCGAGCGGCTCCTGCGTCTTGCCGACTCGTGGCGCGGCGCCGCGGTGCTCTTCCTTCTCGCGCTTGCTGCCTACTGGGTGCAGGCGCTCGCGTGGCCGCTCGAGCGGGGCCGCGATTCCTGGGACTACTGGCTCTACTTCCTGCAGCTTCTCGACCGCGATCCGCCTTTCTCGGCGCTCCAGGTATTTCGAACGCCCGTGGCGCCGCTCCTCACGGGAGCGCCGATGAGCATCGGCGGAGCGCAGCTGCTCGAGGTTGTCATGGCGCTCACCTACGCGGGTGCTGTCGTCGGGTGGGCCTGGGCCGCCCGGCCTTTCGGGCGCCTGGCGGCGGTGGCGACAGGGCTCGTCGTGCTTATTCACCTCCCCTACGCTGCGCTCTTCCACCAGGTGTCGAGCGACTTCGTCTTCGCGGCGCTGCTCGCGCCGTGGGCCGGGCTCGTCGTGCGCGCGGTGCTCAGGTCGGCACGTTGGACGCTCGTGGGTGTCGGGCTCGGCGCCGCGATCCTGACGCTTACGCGCCCGGCGAACCAGGTGCTCGTCCTCGCGGTCGCCGCTGTCGCGCTCGTCGCTCCCGGGTCGTGGCGGAGACGATCGGCGCGGTTGGGGATCGCACTCGCAGCGATGCTCGTCCCGCTCGCGCTCTGGGCGGGGCACAACGCGCTCCGCTACGACGACTTCACGGTCGCGCGCGGTGGCAAGGCCTGGGTTCCCTTCTTCAAGGTCGCCGGCTCGGTCGATCCGGCCAACGGTCCCGCCTCGAGGCGCCTGGCGAATGCCGTCCAGCGAGAGGTGCTGACACTGCCCGCGTACCGCCGGCACGACGTGGACGTCCACACGTACTTCCGCGGGCTGTCGAACTTCGAGGTTCTTCGCCTGATCGCTCTCTCGGACAGCGTCTTCGGCTGGTCGAGCGACTACGACGTCCTCTTCGACGCGTCGGTCGAGGCTATCCGGGAAGACCCGGGCGCGTACGCCGACGCCGTGGGAAACACCTTCTGGGACTTCCTCACGCAGCGCTACGCCCTCGGGACGGTGCGAAAGGACGAGCCCATCCCGCGCGGGCCGGCGACGATCCTCGTGGGCGACAAGCCGATGCCCTCGCCCGAGGCCCTCTCGCCTCTCGCGCCGGCGGTCCGCTACGGCCTCGTCTGGTGTCCGACGAACGACCTCGAGCGCTGCCTGCTGCGGGACCCGTCGGTTACCTTCACGTCGCCCTCCGAGCAGGCCCGCTACCGGGAGCTCACGGCACGGATCCGGGACTGGAACGCGGAGCTCCCGCTCCGCGACGGGAACGAGACACTCGGGAGCAAGCTCGCGACCGCCAGCTGGCGATTCCCGCGCGCCATCCTCTGGCTCGCGGTTGCCGTGCTTGCGATCGCCGTGCGCCGTCCTCGTGGCTGGCCGGCCCTCGCGATCCTCGTCGCCTCGGGGTTGCTCGTCCTCGCCGTTCACGCCCTCTCGCAGAGCGCGCAGAACGAGTTCGCCATCCCCGTGATGCCGTTGTTCGTGCTCGCGGCCGTGTGTGGGCTCGCCGGCGAGCGGGGGAGCGAGGGCCTCGTTCGCGAGGAGCGCTAACGTCTCGACGTTGCCGGAGCTCCACCTCATCCCCCAGGCCGAGTTCGAACGACTGCGCACCGCCGGCGTCGACCGCGACGCGGCGCTCGCGCTCCTCGCCGACATGTGCCGGGCGAACGCGCTCGTCGCGGTCAAACGGGCCGGCTCCGGGCATCTGGGGTCGAGCTTCAGTGCACTCGACATCGTCGTGCACTTGCTCGTCGAGGAGCTGAACACCGCCGAGCTCGGCTGGGACAACCCGGAGCGTGATGTCTTCTTCTCCTCCAAGGGTCACGACGTTCCCGGCCTCTACGCGGCGCTTCATGCGCTCGGCGTCATCTCGACAGAGCGGCTGCTCCGGCTGAGGCGACTCGGCGGACTCGACGGTCACCCGGACGTCGGCGTCCCCGGGATCGAGGCCAACTCGGGCTCGCTCGGCATGGGCATCTCGAAGGGTCGCGGGATGGTGTGGGCGAAGCACCGTCTCGGCCACGGCGGCCGAGTGGTCGTCATGACCGGAGACGGCGAGCTCCAGGAGGGGCAGAACTGGGAGGCGCTGCAAGGCGCCGCATACCAGCACGCAGGGCGGCTCTGGGTGGTCGTCGACCGCAACGAGCTCCAGTCGGACAAGCCGACCGAGGAGACCCTCGCATTGGGCGACCTCGAGGAGAAGCTGCACACCTTCGGCTGGCAGGTGACGTCGTGCGATGGCCACGACCACGCGGCGCTGCGCGAGGCGTTCGCCGGTTTCCGTGCCGGACCGCCCGACGTTCCGAAGGCGCTCGTGGCGCAGACGGTCAAGGGCAAGGGCGTCTCGTTCATGGAGCATCCGTACGCGCTCGTCGAGGGCGGCGGCACGTACCGCTGGCATGCGGGGGCACCCGACGACGAGGCTTTCGCGCGCGCCCACGTGGAGCTGCTCGAGAGGGTCGATGCCGGTCTGCTCGCGCTCCACCTCGACCCGGTGAAGCTCGAGCTGGTGCCGCCGCTCGAGGAAGGGCGCACATACGGTCTCGAGGGAGAGCCCGAATCGGGTGCCGGCGCTCCCCGGCCTCAGCGAGTCACGGACGAGTACGTCGTCGACGCGTTCGGGGAGGCGCTGCTGTCGCTCGCGGAGCGCGAGCCGCGCCTCGTCGTCCTCGATGCCGACCTGGCCTCCGACTGCCGCGTTCGCGCGTTCGAGCTCGCGCACCCGCACCGCTTCATCGAGGTCGGGATCGCCGAGCAGGACATGGTCTCGATGGCCGCCGGCCTCGCACGCCTGGGCCTCGTCCCGGTCGTGAACTCGTTCGCGAGCTTCCTCGCCTCCCGGGCGAACGAGCAGATCTACAACCAGGCGAGCGAGGGTACGAAGGTCGTGTACGCGCTCCACTACGCGGGACTGATTCCCGCCGGTCCCGG
>DATDOS010000168.1:0-50013 GCA_035293125.1 Gaiellaceae bacterium
CCAGCCCACGCCGACAATCGGATTGTCCTCGAAGATGCGAAGCCCGATGTAACCGAGAACGGTGCGCTGCGAGTAGCTCTCGACACCCACGGTCGCGTCCTCGCTCCGAATGCCGACGAACTGGAGGAAGTCGTCCAGCGCCGCGCTACGAATCGCGACGACCCCGCCGCCCACCACGGCGACGACGGCGGCGAGTGCCAGAAGCTGGCGGCCCGAGGGCGTGAACCGGCGCCGGCCCGCGAGGGCGAGCACGACCGCTCCCACGGCGAGGCCGCCTGCTGCCGCGACTGAGCCGGCCAGGACGAGCCCGCCGACGCCGCCAATCAGGGCGACGGCGAAGAGCGCCCGGCACGGCATATGCCTCCGACCCACGATGAGACCTGCGGAGGCGATGCTGGTGCTCAGGACGGCGAGCGCTGCCAAGTCGTGACGACCGAGGAACGACGGGTACCTCCAGCCCGCGCTCGTCGTAGCGAAGAGGTCGAGCCCGAAGAACTGGAGCAGCGCGACCCCCGCCGCTACGGCGGACCACAACACGAGCCCTCCGAGGACGATCGTCAGGTCGTCCGCTCGGCGCACGAGCAGCGGGACCGCCAATGCGAGCAACGAATACTCGCCAAACTTGAGAAAGCTGACGAGATTCTCGTCGAACAGCGCATCGGCGGTCGAGGCTGGCCGCAGCGTCTCGAACGCAAGCCAGGCAAGGAGAGCAGCGCCGGCGAGCCAGAGGGCGCGCCCGGCCGCAAGTCGGTCGACGCCGTGGCGCACGGCGGACACCACTGCGATGACGAACACCGCCAGGAGCGCGACATCCGAGATGCGGACGTCGGCCGTCGTCGACCCGAGCGCGACTCCGTACTCGGGCTGAAAGCGCTCGTGGATAAACAGGAACGGAAACGAGGCCGTGAGAACCAGAGCCCCGAGGGCATCGCGGTCGACGAGGAGGTGGCGAAGGCGGGACGGCATCGGCGGGCTCTCGAGCGACGTGGTCGCCACCGCGCCACTATAGAAGCGAGCCTCCCGCGCGGATCATTCCGAAGGGTGCGCTACCTAGACTGACCCCCGATGGTTGCTCGCCTTCTTCGGCGCCGGTCCGCGACGGCCGCGTGGATCTACGCCGCGGTCGCGTGCGGCATCCTCGGCACGATCGTCGCCGCGCGCGTCCTCGGCCTCGACGAGTTCGGTGTCTTTGCGACGGCCCTCGCTGCGGTCGGCTTCTTCCAGGTGCTCCTCGATCTCACCGTCGAGGAGTCGCTCACGAAGTACGGCTTCCGCTACGTCTCCGCCGGGGACTGGGGTCGGCTCCGGCGCCTCTTCCGTCAGATGCTCCTGCTGAAGATCGCAGGCGGGGCTCTCGCAACGGTCGTCCTCGTCGCGCTCGCGCCGTTCGCCGACGAGCTGTTCGACGCCGACGGCGTGGAGCAAGCACTGCTCGCGGCTGCGCTGCTCCCGTTCGTCCAGTCCGTGGAGAACGTCGGCGCAACCGCGTTGCTCCTGCACAGCCGCTATGACCTGCGCGGCGTGTATCAAGCCGGCTCGGCCGGCCTCCGGCTGATCGCGGTCGTGATCGCGGCTCCGCTCGGCGTCACCGAGACCCTGCTCGCGATCGTGATTGCGCAGGCGATGGCGACGATCGTGATCTCCGTGGTGGGTGTCGTTGCCCTTCGGCGCTTCCCGTCAGCGCCCGCCCGCGAACTGGGCGAGGACGTCCCCGGCATTCGCTCCTTCGTGCTGCAGTCGAGCCTGGCGACCGGCGTGATCTCGCTCCGGACGACGCTCGTCCCACTTGTGCTCGGCATCGTCGCCGGGCCCACCCAGGTCGGCCTCTTCCGCATCGCGCAGACCCCGCAGACAGGGCTCGCCGCCGCGAGCTCCCCCGCTCGCCTGATGCTCCTGACCGAGCAGACGCGCGACTGGGAGAAGGGCGAGCAGTCTCGCGTGCTCGCGGGTGTGCGCAGCTACTCGAGGTGGGCAGGGGCCGTGATGGTGGTGGCAGTACCCGTGTTCTTCCTCGCCATGCCGTGGCTCGTCGAGGTCGTGTTCGGCTCCGTGTACGACGGTGCCGTCGACGCCGCCCGCATCGTCCTCCTCGCCGCGGCTATCCATTTCACGATCGGGTGGACGAAGTCACTACCCGTCACGATCGGTCGGCCGCGGCTCCGCATCGTCACTCATGGTCTCGAAACGCTGGTTGCCATCCCGCTCGTCGCCGTCCTCGGAGTCGAGTGGGGCGCTACGGGCGCCGCCGTCGCGGTGCTCGTGTCGACGGTCGTCTTCGCGGTCGCGTGGCTCGTCGTCCTCTCGCGACTGCGGGCCGAGGTCGCGCAGGCCCGCGCGGGCGCTGCGGAGGCGCTCCGGCCGTGAGGGTCGTGGTCGTCACGGGGATCTGGCCCCCGGACCCGGGGGGCCCGGCGAGCCATGCACCGGCGCTCGCGGGCTTCCTCGCCGGTCGTGGGCACGAGGTCGAGGTCGTGACCACCGCGGACGCTGCGCCCGCCTCTCGCGGGTACCCCGTGCACTGGGTGTCGCGACGCTCGGCCTTCCGGCATCTCCGCTGCGCACTCCTCATCCGAAAGCGCGGAGCGCTCGCGGATGCCGTCTACGCGACGAGCATGGTGCGGCGAGCCGCGCTCGGCGCGGCGCTCGCGCGCAGGCCCTTCGTGGTCAAGCTCGTCTCCGACGAGGTCTTCGAGCGCGCGACGCGGAGCGGCCGGTACACGGGCACGCTCGACGAGTTCCAGGCGGCGGGCGGCGCCCGACTTCGAGCGCTGCGCTGGGCGCGTAACACCGCCTTGCGCCGCGCGAGCCACATCTTCTGCCCGAGCGCATATCTCCAAGAGGTGGCGCTCGGCTGGGGCCTCGAACCGGGACGTGTCTCCGTGCTCCCGAACCCCGCGCCGGAGCTGCCCCCGCTCCCGTCGCGTGAGGAGCTTCGCGCCGAGCTCGGCCTCGACGGCGCGGTGCTCGCCTTCGCGGGTCGTCTCGGGCCGCAAAAGGCTCTCGGGGTCGCGCTCCAGGCGGTCGCCACGGTGCCGGGCGTCACACTTGCGATCGCGGGCGACGGGCCGGATCGTGGTGAGCTCGAGCGCCGCGCGCGGGAGCTCGGGCTCGCGGACAGGGCGCGCTTCCTCGGCAGCGTGCCGCGCGAGCAGGTCCTCCGCCTGTTCCGAGCGACCGACGCTTCGGTCCTCTCCTCGGCGTGGGAGAACTTCCCGCACACCGTCGTCGAGGCGCTCGCGGTGGGGTGTCCCGTCATTGCGACGGCCGTCGGAGGCGTTCCCGAGGTCGTTCGGGACGGCGAGAACGGTCTCCTCGTGCCCCCCGGCGATCCAGAGGCGCTCGCCGGCGCGATCCGGCGATTCTTCGACGACGGCGAGCTTCGCCGGCGGCTGGCCGAGGCCGCCCCGGCATCGGTCGACGGGTACACCGAGGAGGCCGTCTTCTCTGTGATCGAGGAGGAGTTGGAGCGGGCGGCCCGTCGATGAAGCGAAAGCTCCTCATGGTCGGACGCACGCGGCACTCGCTTCCGCTCTCACCCTCGCTCGCGCGGAAGTTCGACGCCCTCTCGGCTGAGCTCGACGTACGCGTGCTCGCAAGCGACGCAGGAGGCAGAGGGAAGGATCCGCGGTTCCGGCTCGTGCGCAAGGTGCGGCCGCGCGCTCTGGACGGCGCTGCGTTCTATGCGCTGCTGCCCTTTCGCGTGGCGCGCGAGCTCCGCGACTTCCGGCCGGATGCCGTTCTCGCCCAGGGTGCTCACGAGGCGGCGCTCGCGCTCATGGGGCGCACGCTGGCGCGCGTGCCGACCCGTGTCATCGCCGATATCCACGGCGATCCGGCAGCGCCGACGCGGCTCTACGGCTCTCCGTTCCGAAAGACCCTTGCGCCGCTGGCCGACGCCCTGGCACGTCGCGGGCTGCGCCGGGCCGACGGCGTCCGGACGATCTCGGCCTACACGTCGAGCGTCGTCCGCGACGCCGGCGCGGAGCCGACGGCGACCTTCGCCGCGTTCATGGACCTGGATCCCTTCCTGGACACGGATCCGACCCCGCTGCCGGAGCACCCTGTCGCGCTCTTCGTCGGCGTCCTCGAGCGGTACAAGGCCGTCGACGTGCTCGCGGAGGCGTGGCGGCTCGCGGCGCCGCGCGTTCCGGGCGCGACGCTCCGTGTCGTCGGCAACGGGACGCTGCGCAGCGTGCCCGAGCGCCTGGTCAGCAACCTGCCGGAGCAGGCGCGCTGGACGGAGAGGCTTGCGACGCCGGACGTTGCGCAGGCGCTGGACGAGGCGACCGTGCTCGTGCTCCCCTCACGCTCGGAGGGGCTCGGCCGCGTGGTCGTCGAGGCGTTCTGCCGCGGCCGAGGGGTCGTCGCAAGCCGGGTCGGCGGAATACCTGACCTCGTCACGGACGGCAAGACAGGCCTCCTGGTCGCGCCCGGGGACGCCCACGCTCTCGCCGATGCGTTGGTGCGAGTGCTGACCGACCGAGCTCTGGCCGAGCGGCTGGGCGCCGCCGGGCGCGTGGCCGTCGAGCCGTGGCTCGCCACGCCCGAGCAGTACGCGCACCAGATCCGCGATCTGGTCGAGAGCGTCGTCGTCACGTCCGGCACAATCGAGTAGCTGTGCTTCGCTTCGGCGTGCTCGTACTCGCTGCCGCGGTCGTCGCCGCGGTCGTCGCTGCGTCCGCCCACGCGGCGCTGTTCTTCCTCTTCAAACCGACCACTGCGAGGGCGGGAGATCTCGTCACGGTCCGTCTCGGCGGAACGCCGGCGACCTTCACGCTCGACCAGCGGGAGAGGCCGTTCCAGCGGCCACTCCGTCTCTACCTCGTCCGCAACCGGGTCGCCGGCGAGATCAGCACGCGCTTCGACCCTCGGCTCCATTTCATCGGAGCACTCGTCCCCGATAGGAACGTCCGCGGGGTTCTGACGTTCACCGTGCCGCCGCTCGACACCGACACGTACGTCGTGGCGGCGTGGTGTCCCGGGTGTGCGAAGCACAGCCTCGGCCGCACCTTCTCCGTCCTGCCGATCCCGCGAGTGTCTCGCTACCGCGATCTGATGGGTCTTCGGGTCCGCTTGCCGTCGGCAATGGAGACCTGTCCCGTCACGGGGGAGGGCCGGTACGGCAACGGCCTCCTCTCGACAACGCTTCCGGCGGACGGCGTCCTCCTCGCTCGGAGGGAGCCGGACGGGTCGCTCTTCCAGAAGCTCCCGTGGCTGCCGCGCGCAGGGCTCACCGGCGTGCTCACCGTTCGCGGTGAGAGATTGGACGCGCCTTCCCCGCGAATGGGCGTGCTGAGCGTGAACTGGGGCTATGCGTCGTCGGGGCCCGCCGCACGCGGAAGCTGGGCGAGTGCCGTCAGCTTCCCGAGCGAGGGCTGCTGGAGGATCAGCGGGAGAGTCCGCGACGTGACCCTCTCCTACGTCGTGAAGGTCGTCGCCACGCCGTAGGACGGCCCTACACTCCGGCGGATGCGGGCGGACCGGGCGAAGCAGCTCCTGAAGAACGGCGTCTACCGCGCGATCGGCGAGACCGTGAGCGGTGTCGGCGCGCTCGACGGGGAGACGGAACGCACGCTCCGCGTGCTCATGTACCACAAGGTCAACGACCTCTGGCCGAACCCGACGACCATCCCGACTGCGGTCTTCGAGGAGCAGATGGCGCTGCTCGGCGCGCTCGGGTACGTGCCCGTCTCGCTCGACGCAGTGCGCGATCACTACGTCGCGGGGGCGCCTCTCCCGCCGCGCGCAGTGCTCATCACGTTCGACGACGGCTATCGGGACAACCTCGAGAACGCTCTGCCCGTGCTGAAGCGCCACGGATACCCGGCCGTTCTCTTCGTCCCGATCGGGTTCCTCGACGGTGACCGCCCGCTTCCCCACGAGGAGTCGCTCCGGCTGCTCGGGATCCGCAACGAGACGGTCGGCTGGGACGAGCTCACCGAGCTGGAGGCGGGCGGCATCCGCATCGAGTCACACGGGATCGGGCATCGGCCGGTGTCCGAGCTCGAGCCGGACGAGGCGACCAGGGAGATCGCCCTCTCGAAGCTCCGTCTCGAGGAGCGACTGGGGCGCGAGGTGGACGCGTTCGCGTTCGTCAAGGGCTCGCTCGCCGACTACCGCCCCGAGCATGCGAGCCTCGTCCAGCAGGCCGGCTACTCACTCGCGTTCACCTCGGTCTCGGGCGCCAACGGGCCGGGCAGCGACCGGTTCCGGCTTCGTCGCTACAACATCGAGCCGTACCCGCCGCGGACGTTCGAGCTCGTCCTGTCCGGTGCCTGCGACCTCATCTCGGTGAAGGACACGGTGCTCGGTACGCACGCCCGGCGGGCGTTCAACGCCGCGCTCGGAACGGCGACAAGGTGAGCTTTCAGACAGTCCGGTACACGTCCGACCAGCGCGCCGCGCTCGTTGCGCTCCTCGCGCGAGTCGGGACGACACAGCTCTCGGACGAGGAGTTCGCCTGGTGGTTCGAGCGGAACCCCGCCGGCGAGGGGATCGTCTCGCTCGCCGTCGACGACGGCGAGGTCGTGGGTGTGGCGGCGATGAGCTTCTTTCGCACCGCGCTCCGCGGCGTCGAGACGCGACTCGCGATCCCCGTGAACGTCGCGACCGATCCGCGCTATCGGGGCCAGGGCGTCTTCTCGACGCTCGAGCGCGAGAACGAGGCGGCCGCGGCAGCCACGGGTGCGCCGCTCACGGTGACCTTTCCCAACGGCGCCTCGTACCCGATCTTCATCACCCGCCTCGGCTGGATCGACCTTCCGCGACTCCGGCTGTGGGCGAGGCCCCTGCGGGCGGGTGCCATTGTCAGATACGTCTTGGGGCGGCCGGGCGAGCATGGGGGGCTGCGAGCTCCTGACGATGCACCAAGGTCGCTCCATGGCCTCGAGGTTCGTGCGGTCGAGCGCTTCGGGCCCGACCTGGACGAGCTCGGTCGTCGCGCCGCGACCGGGTACGGCAGCCACTTCGTCCGTGACGCGGAGTACTTCAACTGGCGCTACCTGGACTCACCGCGGGACTACCGCTGCTTCGGGGCGTACAGGGCCGGCGAGCTGGTCGGCGCCGCCGTTGTCGGGCACACGTTCAAGCACGGCGTCTCCGCCGGCTTCCTCGCCGACCTCGTCGCGGCGCCGGAGGGGAAGGAAGAGATCCGCGCACTGCTGTCGCGCGCGGTCGCGGAGGTGAAGGGGAGCGCAGACGCGCTCGTGCTCCTGCCCCCGCCTTCGCGCGCTCAGCGACGCGCGCTGCTCGCCGCGGGGTTTGCCCCGACGAACAAGCAGCTCCGCTTCATCGGAAAGGCGCTACAGGAGGGCGCGCGCGTCGACGAGGGAGCGGAGGGCTGGCACTTCACCCTCGGAGACTTCGACTTCTTCTGATGGCTACGCGCGTCGTCTTCATCACGCAGCAGGTCGATCCCGGGCATCCCGCCCTCGCCGCAACGGTTCCCAAGGTGAGGGCTCTCGCCGAGCTCGTCGACGAGGTCGTCGTTCTCGCCGACGGCGCCGTCGCCGATGTGCTGCCTGCGAACTGCCGCGTCAAGACGTTCCGAGCCGACCGCAAGGCCGGTCGTGGGCTTCGCTTCGAGGCCGCGCTGGCGGGCGAGCTCCGCGGGCTCAGGGGCGGTGCGGTCGTCGCGCACATGTGCCCGATCTACGCGGTTCTCGCTGCGCCGCTCGTGCGGCCCCTGCGCATACCGCTCGTCCTCTGGTTCACGCACTGGCGCGCGAGCCGGCTGCTTCGGGCCGCCGAAAGAGGAGCAACGGCCGTGACGACGGTGGAAGCGCGTTCGTTTCCGCTCGACTCGAAGAAGGTGCACGCGATCGGGCACGGGATCGACGTTTCCGAGTTTCCGTGCGCATCAGGGCGCGCCGGCCAGGGCACGCGCCTCCTCGCGCTCGGCCGCTACTCGCCTGCGAAAGGCCTCGAGGTCGTGCTGCGGGCGGTGGCTTCGGCGGACGCCGACGTCAGCCTCGACATCCATGGGCCGGCACTCTCGGACGAGGAGCGTGGACATCGAGCCGCGCTCGAGCGGCTCTCCGCCGAGCTCGCTCTCGACGGGCGCGCGTCGTTCGGCGATGCAGTTCCGCGTGCGGCCGTCCCGGATCTGTTCGCAGCGCACGACGCCCTCGTCAACAACATGCGCGCGGGCGCACCGGACAAGGTGGTCTACGAAGCTGGGGCCGGCTGCCTGCCCGTGCTCGCCTCGAACCCCGTCTTCGACTCGCTGCTCGCGCCGGAGCAGCGCTTTCCCCGCGACGACCCGTCCGCCCTCGCCGAGCGGATCCGGGCGCTCGCCGAGATGAGCCCAGAGGACCGGATGGCGATCGGCCGTCGTCTGCGCGAACGCGTCGAGGTGGGCCATTCGGTGCAGTCGTGGGCTCGCGGCATCCTCGACGCGGCGGGTATTGCTCCGTGACCGACGGCGTCGTCCTGCATGCCCAGAAGGTCGCGGGCATCTCCGGCTCGGAGGCGCACCTCCTCCAGCTCCTGCCCGACCTGCGCGCTCGAGGATGGGACGTTCGGTTTCTCATGCTGCACGAGGACGAGCCCGGCGCCTGGGACTTCGCGGATCAGCTCCGTTCCAGAGGAGTACCGCTCGACGACGTCAAGCTACGGGCCGACGTCGACCCGATCGCGTTCGGCGAGGTGGTCGCGCACCTCTCGCGCGTCCGCCCGCGGATCCTCCACACGCATCTCGTCCATGCGGATGTCTATGGCCAGCTCGCGGGGTCGCTCGCTCGCGTGCCGTTTCGCCTCTCGACGAAGCACGGGTTCAACGAGTTCCGCGAAGGCCGCTGGTTCGGGCTCGCCGATCGCTCGGTGGGCTCGCTGGCGCACGTGCATATCGCCATCTCCCAGGGCCTCGCGCGCTACCTCGCCGAGACGGAGGGATTCGACGAGGAGGACTTCGAGATCGTCCACTACGGCGTCTCGTCGGGGGGTGCGGCGACGCCGTACGAAGGCGACGAGCCGAGGCTGCTGTGCATCGGCCGCTTGATACCGATCAAGGGTCATCTCGTGCTGCTGAGGGCGCTCGCGCAGGCACGCTCGCGTGTTCCCGGCGTCAGGCTCGACATCGCCGGCCGGGGCCCGCTCGAGCCCGCACTCAAGTCGTATGCGCGCGAGCTCGGGCTCTCGGGCGCCGTCCGCTTCCTCGGCTTCGTCTCGCCGATCCAACAGGCGATAGAGGACGCTGCGGTCGTTGTCGTTCCCTCGCTCGGCGAGGGCTTCGGTATGGTGGCGCTCGAGGCGATGGAGCGCGCGCGGCCGGTGATCGCGAGCGCCGTCGGCGGCTTGCCCGAGATCGTCGCGGACGGCGAGACCGGCCTCGTCGTGCCGTCGGGTGACGCCGATGCGCTCGCCGATGCGATCGTCGTGCTCGCAGGCGATCCGCGTCACGCCGTCGCGATGGGGAGCGCCGGGCGAGAACGTGCGCTCGAGGAGTTCACACCGGAGCGGTGCGTCCGGCGAATCGAGGACCTCTACCGCGGCGCGCTCGCACCCGCCGCCTCGTAGCCCCGCCGCCGCGAGATCCATCCGGCGACTGCACCGATTCCCGCTGCAGCCGTGATCGCGATCAGGAAGTCCCACGGGACGCGATAGCGGGTCGCTCCGGCGAAGAGCATCCCGACGAGCGTCTGATACGCCAGGAGAAGGAGGGCGAGCGACACGAAGCCGCGCGGCAGGACGAAGAGCCCGACGATTGCGAGCGCGTACAAGGCGATCATGAATCCGGGCTCGACCACGCTTCGCGCGGTGTCCTGCCACGTTCCTGCCCCGGGCCGGCCCTCGGTCTCGAGGACGTTCGGCTGCCAGAGAAGGCGGGCAGCCTGGCCTGCGAGCCGCAGCTTCTCGCCTGGGTGCTCGCGCCAGAAGTCGAGAACCCGCTCCCGGTAGTAGCGCATCTGCGCGCACTCGTCGACCTTCACGATCCGCCCCGTGCGCGCGTAGATCGCTCCCGCATCCTGCGGGCTCGGGGGCGCGCCCGGGATGCTGGGCACATCGTCGATCCAGCCTCCTCGGGCGAGGACGTCGTAGGTGTTCAGGTTGTTCGCCTTCCAGAGCGCCCGTGCATCCGTCGTAACGGCGTAGCAACCCACCGACACCTTGTTTCGGACGACCCACGGCGCCAGCACGAGTGCGGTTCCTGCGCAGACGACGAGGAGGGCAGCGAGACCATGATGCGCCCAGCCCTTGCGCGCCAGAAGCCACGCGCCGACGACGAGCGGCAGCAGGATCAGGCGTGCGTTGCCGAGGATCGCGATTCCGAGTGTCCCGCCGAGCGCCGCGGCCCACCGAAGCGATCGCTCTCGCTCGGCCGCGATGAGCGCGAGGAGCACCACTGCGGCGGCGAGCATCTGGTCGAGGATCTCGCGGTTGAGATGGATGTCGTGCCAGACGAGGTACGGATGGAGGGTGGCCAGCAGGGCGCCGAGGAGCGCAACTCCCTGGGAAGAGACCCGCCGTCCGATCGCGTACACGAGCCAAGCCGTCACGATCGCGGCGGCGATCTGAGCGAGTCCGACTGAGAGCCAGGAACGGTCGGCGATCCAGTAGATCGGGATGAGGAAGAAGCCGTAGAGCGGCTGGGTGTACGCGGACGGGACTCCCGGGATGAAGCCGTAGGTGCCGCTGTCGAGGAATGTGCGGGCGAAGTCGTCGCTCTTGTCGGTGTACGCCTCGAGGATGTCCGCGCGCTCGTAGAGCAGCGCTACGAGCCTCGGAAGCGCCGCGGCAAGCCCGAGCACGAGGTAGGCGTGACGATACAGTCGGCGCACCGTGAGTCGGGAACGGTACGCGGTCGTCTCCTGCCACGTCGAGCGGCCACTCGACGACGGCGTCTGGGCGCGGTTCTCGGCGTTGCAGGTACGGCGCCCCGGTGGCTTCGCGATCGCGGCGCTGGTGCGACCCGCCGACGCTGCGGCGGGGGAGGACGAGTCCCGCTGGCTCGGTCGCGCTCGGGAAGCTGCAGCGCGCGGGCCGCTCGGCCACCACACGCACTGGACGGCTCCGGACCACGCACGACCGACGGGCGGCGGAGCCGGCGAGCGCGTACGTGCAGAGGGGAGGCGGCTGCGCGAGGCCGGCGTCGCCCCGACGCTCTTCTGCGGGGGCGGCTGGTATGCGGATGTGGATGTCGCCGAAGCGTGCGCGGAGCTCGGATACGTGGACTGCACGTCGCGTGCGGCGCGGCCGCCGTACCTGCCGCAGGGCGAGCGCTGGGCTTCGCTCGACACTCCCGCGCGCGTCAGACTCCCCTCGGGGCGCGTGCTGCACGCGATTCCCACCACGCACTCGCTCGGAGACCTTGCACGGGCACTCATGCGCCGCGGGTCACTTCCCCGTGTGGTGCACGTCTACTTCCACGACACGGATCTCCTCGACCGGCATCGACGGGCCATGCTCCGTGTCCTCCTCCCGCTCCTCGCGCGGCGTGCAGAGCCCATCGATCTCGACGTGCTGGTGGGCGTTCTGGCGCCGAATGCGCCCGAGGTCAGGTGGGCCGACGTGGCTCGGCTCTAAGCTTCAGGCGTGTCCAAGGCCGCACCGCCGGCTGAGACGCCGCGTCCGGCCCCGGTTGCAGCACCCGGCCGGGATATTCGCGCGTCCCGCCTCTACCTGCTCTCGCGCGGGCCCATCCTGACGCTCGCACGGCGGACGCTTTCCGTGACCGCCCTCGTCCTGCTCGACATCGCCGGCCTTGCGCTCGGGATCTACATCGCGCTCGTGATCCGGCAGCTCGTCGCCGGAGATGGGGACATTCTCTGGGGTCTTCTCTGGCGAGAGGGACCGGCCGAGTGGCTGAAGTTCGCTGCGCCTATCACGATCCTGGTTTTCGCACAGGCCGGGCTCTACCGACAGCGCGAGCGCCGGCCGGGTGCGGGGCGCATTCTGGCCTGCCTGAGCGTTGTCGCACTGATCGTGCTCGCGTTCGGAATCGGCACGGGCTACGACTTCACGACGTCTGGGCTCATCCCGACGTCGGTGCTCGTCTCGGCAGTGACGATCAGCGTGCTCCGTGCCGCGTACGAGTCCGCCTCGCTGGAGCTCATGCGCGCTGTGGGTATCCGGCGCCGAGTCGTGCTCGTCGGGGAGGGCGAGAGCCTCGTTCGGCTCCGGCAGTCGCTGGCCGCGGCTCGCGGCGGCCTGACCTACGAGTTCGTCGGCGCCGTGGCTCCCGAGACGGTGCCCGGGCTTCGATCCCTGGGCTCGCGGGCGGAGCTGCCGCTCATCCTCGAGCAGGTGCGGCCCGACGAGGTGATCCTCGCCGAAGCCGACTTCGACGAGCGCACGGTGCTCGAGGTCGTCGAGCAGGCGCACGGCCAGGGCATCAAGGTTCGCCTCGCGCCCGACACGACCGAGCTCCTCGTGCAGCGGGGCGAGTACGTACCGGGGCAGGGAGCCCCGCTCTTCGAGCTGCGTCCTCCAGTGCTCACCGGATGGGACTGGGCGGTGAAGCGGACCTTCGACATCGTGTTCAGCGCGCTCGTGCTCGTGCTCGGGCTCCCGCTCTGGGCGCTGATCGCCGTCGCCGTGAAGCTCGACTCGCCCGGGTCGATCTTCTTCGTCGACCGTCGCATCGGGGTCGGCGAGCGTGAGTTCGGGATGCTCAAGTTCCGCACGATGGTGGCCCAGGCGCCGTCGCTCCAGCCCGAGCTCGAGGCAGCGAACGAAGCCGAAGGAGCGCTCTTCAAGATTCGCGACGACCCGCGCGTTACGCGGGTCGGCCGCCTTCTTCGTCGGTTCTCGCTCGATGAGATCCCACAGATCGTCAACGTGCTCAAGGGCGAGATGAGCCTCGTCGGTCCGCGCCCGCTGCCGCTTCGCGACTACCGGCTCCTCGAGGGATGGCATCGCGCTCGCTATGCGGTGCTCCCTGGCATGACGGGCCTCTGGCAGATCTCCGGCAGGTCCGGCCTGACGTTCGACGACCTCGTCCGGCTCGACTTCACGTACCTGGAGAACTGGTCGATCTGGCTCGATATCACGATCCTCGCCCGGACGATCCCGGCTGTGATCACCCGCCGAGGAGCGTATTAGTTGACGGCTCCGAAGATTCTCGCGGTCGCATCGGCGATCGACCTCGACTTCCGCTACGGCTGCACGCCCGCCTGGTGGCAGCTCTGGAAGGGGATGTACGAGGCAGGCGTCGACCTGGTCGTGACGCCGTACCGCGGGCGTCCCGTCGAGTCGCCGTGGTGGCGCGTCGCACCGAACCCGACGTACCGCGAGGGTGAGTCCTACCAGGCTGTCCGCGACGTGCTCGCGCGGGTGAAGGGCGACCGTTATCTCCGGCGGGACGAGTCGCACCCCGAGGAGTCCAGGCTCGACCGGCTCACGCGCGAGACGATCCGTCGCTGGGTGACGCCCCGCTGGAAGCGCCACCTCGAACGGCTGGTCGAGCGAGAGCGGCCGGACGCGATCGTCGTCTTCACGGTGCCGATGGCTCACCTGCGCGGCATTCCGGAGGCCCTCCGCTTGCGGTTCGGGATCCCCGTCGTCTTCTACGACGGCGACGTGCCGATGAGCCTCCCCGAGTTCGGCGGCATGGATACGGGCTTCAACCCGTATCACGGCGCCGATCCGTGGGAGTACGACCTCGTGTTGTCGAACTCCGAAGGCGGCATCCCGCGCCTGCTCGAGCTGGGCGCGCGTCGTGCCGAGGCCCTCTACTGGGCCGCGGATCCCGAGTTCTTCTCGCCGCAGCCGGTGGAGAAGGACGTGGACGTCTTCTTCTACGGATACGGGGACAAGTTCCGCCGCGACTGGATGAAGACCATGGTCGGAGAGGCGTCGCGAGTCGCACCCGAGCTCGACTTCGCGCTCGGCGGGCTCGACTTCCAGGGCGACGTGGGTGCGGCACGCGTGCTCGGCGACATCCCCTTCAACGTGTTCGCGCGCGCGATCTCCGCCGCCCGCGTCAATCTCAACATGACCCGACGTCCGCACGCGACCGTCCCCGGGTCGTCCACCGCGCGGCCCTTCGAGCTCGCGTCCTCCGGCGCGGCGATCGTCTCGAACCCCCACGAGGGGATCGAGCGCTGGTTCGAGCCGGGGAGCGAGCTCGTCGTGGTCGAATCCACCGACGAGGCCGTGTCCGCGTACCGCGAGCTGATCGCGGATCCCGCCCAGGCTGAAGAGATGGGGAGGCGCGCTCGGGAGCGAGTGCTCGATGAGCACACGTATGCGCACCGGGCGCGGCGTTTGCTCGAGATCGTGGGGCTCGAAAATGGGCCAGGATTCGGCCCATGAGCAGAGGACGGGTCGTCGCGGTGGTTCCGGCGTGGAACGAGTCGGGCGCGATCGGGAGGGTCGTGGACGAGATCAAGGGCTTCGATCCCGCGATCGACGTCGTCGTCATCGACGATGCCTCGACGGACGACACCGCCGCCGTCGCCGAATCACGTGGCGCGACGGTGCTTCGGCTTCCCTTCAACGTCGGCATCGGCGGGGCCGTCCAGACGGGCTTCAGGTACGCCCTGGAGCAGGGGTACGAGCTCGCTGTCCGGCTCGACGGCGACGGGCAGCACGATGCATCCGAGATCGCGAAGATCATCGGCCCCGTCGAAGCCGGTGACGCGGATCTCGTGATCGGATCGAGGTTCGTGGATCCGGACGCGACGTATCGGCCTCCCTTCGCACGTCGTATCGGCATCCGCGTCTTCGCGCGCCTCGTCTCCGTCCTCGGCGGACAGCACGTCACGGACACGACGTCCGGCTTCGTCGCGCTGGACCGGGCCGGGATCGAGCTGTTCGCTTCGCAGTACCCGCACGACTACCCGGAGGTCGAGGCCACTTTGATAGCGCTCCGAAGTGGTTTGCGAGTGTCCCAGGTGCAGGTGGAGATGCGCGAGCGCGAGACGGGCTCGTCCTCGATCACCTTCGTCCGCTCCCTCTACTACATCGTCAAGGTGCTGCTCGCTTTGCTCGTCGCCAGCCTACGCCGATACCCGCAGCTCGAAGGCGCGCGCCGGTGACGCCCCTACGTCTCTCGATCGCTGGGGTCGTAGCCTCCGTTCTGCTCATTCTGGTCGTGCTCGAGTTGATCCGCGGGCGGAGACTGAAGGAGCGTTATGCGCTGCTCTGGCTTGCTACGGGAGTCGTCCTGCTCATGCTCTCCGCCTGGCGCGACGGGTTGAACACGATCGCCGGTTGGCTCGGTGTGACGAGCTACCCCCCGGCGGTGCTCTTCGCGGTGGCCACGCTCTTCATCATCCTCGTCCTCCTCCACTACTCGACCGTCATCTCGAAGCTCACAGACGAGAACGTCGACCTTGCGCAACGGATCGCCTTGCTCGAGGAGCGCGTCAGCCGGCCGCAGGAGCCGGCGGACTGAACGCGAACACGTCACCGGCCTCCGGATCGTCGATCCAGCTCGTCCCGACACCGATGCGATAGCTCGCGTGGGGCGGGGGCGACGCGTCCACGTACTCGTGCTCGCGTGTCGTCGCGATCGGAGTGCCCCGGAGGAAGCAGTACTGCGACCGCGATCCGTCAGGGTTCTCGCAAGAGGTGTCGTCACCCTCGACGCGGTAGACGCGGTAGAAGACATTCGCGCGCCATGATCCGTCCGTCCACGTGAGGCGCCGACCGCGATCCGTTCGCGCTACGCGCACCTCGACCTCGTCGTCGACTGCGGTGAGGATGAAGTTGCCCTGGTCCTCTTGGAAGACCGCCTTCTCGGATCCCTCGATCGGCGACGACGCTGCGATCGCAACTGCCGGGAGGGCGACCGTTGCGACGGCGACGACTGCGACCCATCGTCCTCTGGCAGGAATGACGGCCGGGCTGCGAAGCCGGTCACCCAGTCGGCGGGCAAGCGTCGGAACGAGCAACGGGATCGATGCGAAGAGGACGAGGTACGCCGGCCAGGCAGGGAGGAGCAGGCGCCAGAAGGTGTTCGCCTGGATGTCTGCCCGAGTCGAGAACCCCTTCACGACGAGGAAGGCTCCGAGCCATCCCGCCAAGAGGGCGGCGATTGCACCGCGCCGCACGCGAAGTACCGCAAGCAGCCCCGCGAACGGTGCCCACTGCGCGATCCGGGCGCTCCAGAAGAATTCGCGGAGGTAGTCCATCTGCTGGCGGAAGTGGTCGAAATCGAGCTCGAGGTACCGGTTCAGGTCCACACTCACCGCGCCGACGCTCGCTCCCGCAGCGAGGCGCGTCTCTTCCAGACTGAACGCGGGAATTCGACCGAGGCCCCGCTCCTTCCACAGTGCGAGGACGAGCAGGGATGGCACGACGGCGGCGGCGAACGCGACGCCGTGCCGCCAGCGTCGGGCGACGAGATAGGCGAGAGCTGCTCCGGCGCCCATGAGGAGGTTCGGGGGTTTCATCGCCACGGCTGCACCGAGCAACAGCCCCGCGAGCACAGCATCAGTGAGCCGGCTCGCGTCCAGCGAGCGGACGACGAACAGGGCCGACGCGAGGACGAGCACCATCGAGGGGTAGTCGGACATCGCCGTCAACCCGAGCGCCTGAGGGAGGAAGTTCTCGGCCCAGCGCTCCTGGTAGCGGTCGACGAACAGAGGGATCGACGCGAACGGCGCGATCACCCACAGGAACGATGCCCAGTAGCCCAGCAGCCTGCCACCGATCCGCGAGGCGATCCCGTACACGCAGAGCACGGCCAAGGGGCCGAAGACGAGCACCTGGACGATCACGAGCGGCGGGAGCGCCTGGACGTACGTCGGGCCCGTGACCCACATGATCGGGGCGAGCGCGTACGACCACAGGTAGCCGAGCTCGGTTGGCGGCAGCTCGAGCTGTCCCAGAAGCCACCCTTGCGTCGCGAGCCAGATCTGATCCCCGCCCTGGAAGTAGACCCATCCGTTGTGCGTCACCGAAAGGGCGAGAACGAACGTCGCAGCAACCTGCAGGCCGATCAACCCCCCGAGCACGACTCGCGGGCGTACGAGCAGCCAGTCGACCGAACGACCCGCGTCGCGGGCAGCGGCGATCGAAGCGCTAGCGACCGACACCGGCGACGGCCGAGCGGTACCAGGCGACGGTGCGCTCGATTCCCTCTCGCAGCGGCGTCCGCGCTTCGAAGTCGAAGAGCTCTCGCGCGCGGGTCCCATCGACGCTTCGCCGCGGCTGACCGCCGGGCCTCGCGGCGTCCCAGACGATTCGGCCCTCGTACTCCGTCACCTCCGCGACGAGCTCGGCTAGCTCACGAATCGAGATCTCCTTGCCGGCGCCAAGATTCGCCGGGCCCGGCCCGTCATAGCGCTCGGCCGCGAGGACGAGCCCATGGACGCAGTCCTCGACGTACAGGAACTCCCGCGTCGGGGAGCCGTCTCCCCACAGGACGACCTCGTCGTCGGCCTCGACCATCTTGCGGATCAGCGCGGGGATGACGTGGGAGGTCTCGAGGTCGAAGTTGTCGCGGGGGCCGTACAGGTTCGTCGGCAGCAGGAAGATGCTGTTCAAGCCGTACTGCTCGCGATACGCCTGTGCGCCGACGAGGATGGCCTTCTTCGCAACGCCGTAGGGCGCGTTCGTCTCCTCCGGATAGCCGTCCCAGAGCCCGCCCTCGCGGAAGGGAACCGGCGCGAACTTCGGATAGGAGCAGACCGTTCCCACGATGACGAGCTTGGGTGTCTCGTGTAGGCGGGCCTGCTCGAGCACGTTGAGGCCCATCGCCAGGTTCGCGTACCAGTAGCGCCCGGGATTCGCGCGGTTGGCGCCGATTCCCCCGACCTCGGCGGCCAGATGGAAGACGAGGCCCGCGCCCGCCTCGTCGAACATCCGCGCGGCGTCGTGCATCGACGTGAGGTCGTACTCCGCGCTTCGGGCCACGACGACGTCATGGCCGTCCCTGTCGAGCCGCTCCACGAGGTGCGACCCGAGAAAGCCGCCGCCGCCGGTGACGAGGACCCGGCTCACCGGGTGGCGAGTGGAGCCCCGGTTGGGAGCCAATCCACGCGGCCTATCCAGCGGCCGCGGTTCTCGGCGTACCAGCGAATCGTCTGCAGGATGCCGTCCTCCCACGTGACCTTCGGCATCCAGCCGGTCTCCGCGGTGAGCTTCTCGTGGCCGACGCGGAGCGCGAGCACGTCGCTTGCTCCCGGTCGAAAGCGCCCGGGCACCGAGCTGATCCGCCGATCACCGGGCCAGAATCCGTTCTCTTCCCCGAGCCGCAGGATCAGCTCGGCCCAGTCGCGCATGGAGATGTTCTCCCCCTGGCCGTAGACGTAGACGTCGCCCGGAACGCCCTGTGCGGCGACGGTCAGGTGGCCACGCACGCCGTCGGTGCAGAAGCAGAAGTCGCGAAGCGGCTCGAGACTTCCGAGGTCGATGCTCTCGCGGGTGAGCGCTTGAGTGACGATCGTTCCTGTGACGTAGCGCGGGTTCTGGCGAGGCCCGTAGTTGTTGAACATCCGGGTGACCACGCCGGGCACGCCGAAGGCATCGAAGTAGTTCATCGTCAGGAAGTCGGCCGCCACCTTCGAGGTCGCGTAGATCGATTTCGGGTTGATAGGCGAGCGCTCGTGGAGGATCAGCCCGCCGGCGTCGTCGAAGTCGTGATGGTGGGCGACGGACTCGTGCACGTTCCCGTACTCCTCAGAGGTACCCGCGGTGTCGAACTTCTCGAGCTCGAGCTCCCAGTCGACTATGGCTTGGAGGAGGTTGAGCGTCCCGAGGACGTTCGCGGCGACCGTCTCGTACGGGCGATGCCAGGACTCGCCGACATGCGCCTGCGCGCCGAGGTGGAAGACGTACGGCCGGTCGGACGCCAGCCGGAGCTCGCGAACGAGGTAGTCCACCGACGTCCGATCCGTGAGGTCCGCGAAGTGCACCTTCATCCGATCGCGCAGGTGCGAGATGTTGTTGAGTGCACCGCTCGAATTCGCTCGTACGAACGCATGAACAGTCGCTCCGAGCTCGACGAGGGCATCGGTCAGGTGGGAGCCCATGAAGCCGTCGGCTCCGGTGACGAGCACGGTACGACCCTCGTAGACGTCGCCGAACTCGCGGCGAAGGTCAGCGAGCGTGGCGTTGGTCCAGAGAGTGTCGTTCGACATGGTGCGTACGCTTTCGCGTCGGTGAGCAAGCGTACCGACTCGCCCGGCTTGGGCTCGCTGACGAGCGCCGCGCTCACCGCGGTCTCGACGCTCGTCGTCACCGGAGTCTCGGCCGTCGCGGGCGTGATCATCGCCCGCGAGTTCGGCCGGACCGACCAGACCGACGGCTTCTTCGCGGCGTACGGGGTCTTCATCGTGATCGTTCTCGCCGCGCAGGCGATCCGGATTGCCGTCCTGCCCTCGCTCGCCCGCGCCCGGGACGAGCGCCGCCTGGCGGCGGAGGTCGCCGGGTACGCGGTTGCGCTCGCCATCATCGCGACACCCTTGGTGCTTCTCGCCGAGCTCGCCGCGGATCCGATCGCGAACCTGCTCACCGGCGGGGGGTCCGATACGGCGCGGGACGCCGCTGCGGACGCGCTCCACTGGATGGTCCCGGCGGCCGCGGCACACCTCTTCGCCGGGCTCGCGGCCAGCGGCCTCGCCGCCCTCGACGACTATGCGACGGCCGCGTTCGGATACGCGGCGGGGAGTGTGCTCGGCATCGTCCTGATCCTCGACCGGGTCGAGCCGGACGGGATCGTGGCCGTGGCATGGGGAATGACACTCACCGCCGTGGTCGCGCTGCTCGTACCGATGGCGGCGCTTTCGCTCAGAGCGCTCGGTACCCGGATGCCAGCGGGCGCCGTGCGGCCGACGGGTCCGCCGATCCGGGCCCGCCTCGGTGCCTTCGCGGCGGCCACGGCGTTGCCCCTCGCCCTTCAGCTCGTCTACGTCGTCTGTCTCCCCTTCGCGGCGCGCGAAGGCGTCGGCGCGCAGACGTCCTTTGCATACGCATATCTCGGCGCGGCGGCTCTCGTGGCCATGACTGCATCCTCCCTCGGGCTCGTGACGTCGGTGCCACTCACCCGTGCCGGCGTCGGCGCGGAAGAAGCGGCGCGGCACGTGGTCTCGGCCTCGTGGCTCGCGTTCGCGCTCATCGGTGCGGCAGCGGGAGCGTTCGCACTCGCCGGCGCGGACCTCGTCGAGGTCGTCCTCGGCGGCGCGTACGGCGGGGGCGTCGGCGAGGAGGTCGGGCGGCTCGTCGTTGCGTTGAGCCCCTGGATGGCCATCTCGGTCGGTGTGACCGTGGCGTTCCCGCTCTTCTTCGTGACAGGTCGCACCGGCGCGCTTCCGTGGATCGGCGCTGCAGCGCTCGGGCTGCAGGTGCCGCTCGCGTGGGGCGCTCAGGCGGAGTTCGGACTGGGCGGGCTAGCGCTGTCGCTCGCCGTCTCGACCGGCTTTGTCCTCGCGGGTCTCCTTCGCGAGCTCGAGGTCTTGGCGGACGCCGCCCGGCGCCTTGCTCGGGCGACCGCAGCCGTCGCCGCCCTCGCGCTAGCGGCGTTCCTCCCGCCTGCGCTCGTTCTCGGCTCGCTGGGCGCGGCGGCGGCGGGGCTCGTGATCTACAGCGCGCTCATCGCGGCGCTGCGACCGGCCGGGCTCAAGGCGTCGTGGGCCTACCTGCGAGCGTTGCGGTAAGCATCCCTCACCCTGTCTTGCGCCAGCGCAGGCCGGAGCGGCGGTGGTACAGACCAACCAGGGAAAGGCCGACCCGTGTGCTGAAGACCCGGTGGCGGGTGGCGGCCACGAGGCGCTCGAGCGGCGGCAGGTAGCGGAACGTCAATCGGCCTCCGAGTCGGTGACCGGCCCAATCGAACGGGGGCAGGTCGGTCGCGAGCTTCCGAACAACGACCGTGCGATACCCGACGGGGCCTTCGATCTCCCACGCGGGGGACGCTCGAGCAAAGTCGAGCAGTGCTGCCACCGGAGGCAGGTAGGCGTCGTCGAGAAGAACTCGTCCCCCGACCTTCACCAGCGCCCGCACGTACCACCAGTCGAGGATGGGATACGGGAATCCGTGTGCCCCGTCGAGGAGGACGAGATCCAACGCACGTTCCGGGAGACTCGGCAGCACGTCGTGGGAGTAGCCGATGTGGAATGTCACGCCAGCGCTCGAGACCCCGAGCCTCTCGCATTCCGTGCGTACACGGGTCTCCTCGTGGGGGTCCGGCGTGACCGCCACGTGAGCGGTGCCCGCCGCCGCGAAGACGATGGTGCTCGCTCCGGAGCCGGTCTCGAGCGTCACCATGTCATCCCGAAGCGTGTGCTCGAGCCACTCGAGCGCGGGCCATGAGAGTCCCCAGTACTCGTCTCCGGCGCCGTGGATTCCGGGCGGCGCATCGCGCAGCCGGTCCGTCAGCATGGGTGGCATCGCCCAAACGCTACGGCATCCCCGTCACGTGCGAACAAAGTGGCGGACGTCAAGGTCCGGAGGTCAGACGGCGAGCTCAGCGTAGACGGCGTCGTGTGCCCGGGCGGTTGCCTCCCACGTGAAGGCGGCGGCGCGGGCGAGGCCCTCCGCACGCCATCGCTCGGGATTCGCGAGGACGTCCTCGATCGCGTCGAGCATCTCCTCCACCGATGTCGGGTCGAAGAAGCGGGCGGCCTCGCCGCACACCTCCGGAAGCGAGGCGGCGTTCGAGCACGCGACGGGGCATCCGCATGCCATCGCCTCGAGCGGGGGCTGGCCGAAGCCCTCGTAGAGGCTCGGGAAGACCAGCGCCGCGGCCCGCCGATAGAGGCCGACGAGCTCGTCGAGGGGCACGCGTCCGAGCGGTCGCACTCCAGGGGGCGCAGGCCCTTTGTATCCGGTGAGCACGAGCTCGAGCCCGGGATGGCGAGAACGAAGGGCTGCGAAGGCGTCGAAGAGCCGCTCATGGTTCTTGTGCGGCCAGGCAAGCGCCGGGTAGAGAAGGAACTCTTCACGCTCACTGTTATCGGGCGTGAAGCGCTCGTGGTCGATTCCGAGGTGGATCGGTCGCACGCGGTGCGCGGGCACTCCCAGGCGCTCGACGAGCGTGGCCGCGGCGTGCTGGGAGATCGTCACGACCAACCTGCTCCGGCGGACGGTCCATCCGTACACGGCCTTCCGGTACGCGCGCTCAGGGAAGGAGAAGAACTCGGGCAGCAGCTCGTGCTGGACGTCGAGCACGGTCGCGACGGCGGGAGGTGTCGTCGCGCGCGGGATCATGACGCTGAGCGGAAAGTGGATCGCGTCCAGCCCGGCGAATCTGCGGCGAATCGGGCTGCCCCGTAGCGTCGCGGCGCTCATGGCGACGATGCGGCCCGACGTCGATCGCGATGCCCGATAGGCCGTCACGACCTCGGCCGGGAGACCCTCGACCTCGGGAGCGATCGTCGGTAGGAAGACGCGGTAGTCGTGGGCTCCGACCCGCCCGAGTGCGCGCACGAGCTCCCGTGCGTAGTTCTCGGAACCGCCGCTGATCCCAGGTACGAGTGTCAGGAGAGAGATTCCGACCCGCATCCGCCGTTGATCCTACGAAGCCGGCCTCGAGGCGGCGTCACGGTAGACGGCATCGTGTTGCCGCGCCGTCTCGTCCCACGTGAATCCGGCCGCTCTGGCGATCCCTCGCGCGCGAAGCTCGTCCGCTCTCGAATCGGCCTCGAGGATTGCGGCCGCGATCGCGGCGACATCCGTAGGGTCGAAGAGGACGGCAGCATCACCGCACACCTCCGGAATCGCACCCGCGTTCGCTGCAGCGACTGGGCAGCCCGAGGCCATCGCCTCGAGTGGAGGCATGCCGAATCCCTCGTAGAGGCTCGGGAAGACGAGACAGGCCGCCCGCCGGTACAGGGAGGCGAGCCGATCCGCAGAGACGACTCCCAACCGCTCGACCCCCTCGGGAAGCGGATCGAGCCGTTCGAGGCCTCCGCCGGTCAGGACCAGGCGCAGCTGCGGGCGGGTCTCGCGAAGCGATGCGAAAGCCTCGAACAGGCGCGTGTGGTTCTTGTGCGGCCAGGGTCGCGCCGGATAGAGGAGGAACGGCTCGCGCTCCTCGTCGCCGAGCCGGAAGAGCGCGTGGTCGATCGCGTGGGGGATCACGCGGACGCGCTCCGGGTCGAGCTCGAGGAGCTCGAGCGCTCGCGTCCGTACGAACTCGCTCGTCACGATGACCGCCGTCGCCCCGCGCGCAGCACGGTCGTAGGCGATCCGGCGGAACGAACGCCGCGCGGGCCCGAAGAAATCGGGCATGTCGCGATGCTGGATGTCATGGAGCGTGACCACGGTCGGCGCCTTCGTTCCCGGCACGGGAACGGTCAGCGCGTAGTGCACGACGTCCAGGGCGCCGAGCGCCGAGGCGACCGCCCGCGAGCGGCGCGCCAGGAAGGCCATCGCCGGAATGCGGGATGGGCCGCGCCGCCCGACCCGCGGGTCCTGCACCTCCACGGCGGGCAATCCTTCGGCAGCGTCCTTCGCCCTGGCGGGCACGAGCACGCGGTACTCGAGCGTTCCCACTCTCGCGAGCGACCGCACGAGTTGCCTTGCGTACGTCTCCGAGCCGCCGACGTCATCCGGCGCAAGCGTCAGCAGGGAGATTCCGACGCGCACTGGCCCCGATCCTACTGGGCCGGTCCTACTGCCCGGCTAGAATGCCGCGATGCCCTCTGACAGAGCCGAAAATGACGAATCTGCAGGGATTTCGGTCGATGTAGAGGAACTCTTCCGAGTACTCCGCGCGGAGGTTCGACGTTCCGGCGCGGACCCCGGGTCCGCCTCCGGTAGCGATGAGGAGCGGCGGGCGGCTCGCGCTGAGGCCGAGCGGCTGTGGCCCGTATCCGCCGATCGCTCGCTCCGTCTCAGACCTGGTTTTCGCGGAGGCTTGGGGACTCCGGTCAAGGCAGCGCTGCGGAAGCTCATGCGCTGGTACGTGGAGCCGCTCGCGTACGATCAGCGCTCGTTCAACGCGGCCTCCCTGCGCTTGATCGACGATCTCTCCGAGCAGGTCGATCGGCTCGAGGCAGAGATCCGCGAGCTCCGGGGTCAGGCCCCGGAGGGGTCGGATCCCGAAGAGTCGTGAGAGTCGCGGTTCTGCGGCCGCAAGTACCGTTTGCCCGCGGCGGCGCGGAGATCTTCACCGATCGCTTGGTGACCGAGCTCCAAGCACGTGGGCACGAAGCAGATCTCGTCAGCCTTCCCTTCAAGTGGTATCCGGGCGCGCGCGTGCTCACGCAGGCGTTCCTCTGGCGCCTGCTCGATCTCGAGGAGGCCGACGGCCAGCGGATCGACGTCGTCGTGGCCACGAAGTTCCCGTCGTACCTCGTTCGGCATCACGACAAGCGCGTCTGGCTGGTCCACCAGTTCCGGCAGGCGTATGAGCTCGACAGAACGGAGCTCGGGCAGTTCGGAGAGTCCCCGGACGACCGCGCGCTGCGACGGAAGGTTCAGGCCCTCGACAGGGTTGCGCTCGGCGAGGCGACGCGACTCTTCGCCACTTCGCGGAACGTTGCCGGCCGCCTCGAACGTTCAACTGGTCTCGAGGCCGAGGTGCTGTCGCACCCGCCTCAAGACCTCGCGTACCGCTGCGACGGCTACGGCGATTTCGTGCTCTCGGTGAACCGGCTCGACCGCGCGAAGCGGATCGACCTCCTGCTCGAAGCAGCAGCGCTCGACTCAGGGCTCGAGGTCGTGATCGCCGGCGACGGCCCCGACCGCCAGCGCCTCGAAGGGCTCGCGCGCGAGCGGGGACTCGACGGGCGGGCCCGGTTCGCGGGGCGTGTCTCGGAAGAGGAGCTCGCCGACCTCTACGGCCGCTGTCTCGCGGTCTACTACGCCCCGCTGGACGAGGACTACGGGATGGTCCCGTTCGAGGCCTTCCTCTCGGAGAAGCCCGTGCTCACGACGACCGATGCTGGAGGTCCGCTCGAGGTGGTCACCGACGGCCGGACGGGTCTCGTCGTGTCGCCCGACGCGCACGAGCTCGCTCGTGCGACGGGCTGGCTCCGGGAGCATCGCGAGGACGCAGCCTCCTTCGGCCGTGCCGGCCGGGCGATCGCGGCAGAGGTCACGTGGGACCGAACGATCGCGAGGCTGCTCTCGTGAGGGCTGTCGTAGACAGTCCTCACGTCTCTGCGGCGTCGCTCGCAAGGGAGGCGAGCGCGAGGCGCGCAGGGATGAGTAACGAGATGGGGTCAGACTTAAGTCTGACCCCATCGCAGTCTTCATACGGACAAGCGCCGAGCGCGACGCATCCTGCCGCGAGCGGCGTTGTAGGGGCCGCGTATATGCCGCCCTGTGAGCCAGAGGGCGAGATGCATCTCGCCCCTACGCCGGGCGGGAGCAGGAGGCGTCCAGGGACGTGAGGATTGCGTACTACTCCCCGATGCCGCCGGAGAGGACGGGTATCGCCGACTACAGTGCGCTGCTTCTCCCTGCGCTCCGCGAGCGGCTCGATGTCACCGTCGTCCGGCGCGGGCGGAAGAAGGCTCCGCGCGGAACCCACGTCTCCCTGTACCACGTCGGCAACAACCCGGATGCACACGCGTGGATCGTGGACGCGCTTCGCCGGCGGCCCGGCGTCGTCGCGCTGCACGACTTCGTCCTGCATCACCTCGTCGCGGGTATGACGATCGGGCGGCGGGACGGACACGGCTACCTCGATGTCATGGAGCGCGAACACGGCGTCGTCGGCCGCCTGCTCGGGCACGGCGTCCTCGACAAGCGGATCCCGCCGCTGTGGGAGTCGCGTCCCGGGGACTTCCCGCTCGCGTCGTTCGTTCTCGAGCACGCGACCGGCGTGATCGTGCACTCGCGGGCCGTACACGACCTCGTTCGCGCGGGCGGATACGCCGGGCGCGTCTGGATCGTCCCGCATCCTGCATGGCCGGTTCCGGCGATCGCGCCCGAGCGTGTCGCGGAGGGACCCGTGATCGGCTGCTTCGGGGTCGTGAACTCCAGCAAGCGGGTTCCCGAGCTGCTTCGTGCGACCGCGAGCGTGCGTGAGCGGCATCCGGAGGTGACACTCCTGCTCGTAGGCCCGATCTCTCCGGGGTTCGATCTCGATCGCCGTCTCCAGCGGCTCGGTCTTGGAAGCGAGGGGCTCGTACGTGAGGGCTGGGCCGACGAGCAGAGGCTGTGGGCGCTCATGGCCGGTGCCGACGTCTCCGTCAATCTTCGCTTCCCGACGATGGGCGAGACGTCGGGCAGCGTGATTCGCGCGCTGTCGCTGGGGAAGCCGCTGGTTGTCAGCGACGTCGGGTGGTTTGCGGAGCTACCTGACGCCGTCGCGCTCAAGGTGCCTGTCGGCGACGACGAGGTCGAGACCCTCGTGGCCGGCCTCGAGCTCCTCGCGCTGCGACCGGACGTTCGCGAGGAGATGGGCGCCGCCGGCATCGAGCTCGCACGCCGCGAGCATGACCTGGGCAGAGTCGCCGAGCGCTACGCGGCCGCTCTCGAGGAGGCGGCGGGCGGCGGAGCGGTCGGCGACGCCGTGCTGCGGGAGGTGAGTGAGGCCGCGGCAGACGTCGGGATCTCGGCGGACGCGGCCGAGGCGAGGGAGATCGCTCGCCGGCTCGCCGAGGTCGAGCTTGGCACGTAACGTGATGGGGTCAGACCCCGTGGGGTCAGACCCCGTCTTCCTCCAGCGGATTCCGACTTGGGCCTGGCTCGTCGCGATCGTCGTCGTCTCGTCCGTCTTCCGCGCGGTGATCGGCCGCGGGATCGTCGCCCCGTTCATCATGGTCGACGAGGTCATCTGGTCGGAGATCGCTCGGGGCCTTGCCGACGCCGGAGAGCCGCTCCTCCGAGATCGCCCGGATCCGGGCTACAGCATCGTGTACCCGCTCCTGATCAGCCCGGCCTTCGCCCTGTTCGAGAGCCTGCCCGACGCATACGCGGCTCTGAAGACCTTGAACGCGGTGGTCATGTCGTTCGCCGCCGTGCCTACCTACTTCATCGCGCGACGTGTCGTGAAGGACGGGTTCGCTCTCCTCGCCGCGCTTCTCTCGGTCGCGATCCCGTCGCTTTCGTACACCGGCACCGTGATGACCGAGAACCTCTTCTATCCGCTCTTCCTCGTCTTCGCCCTCGTGCTCGTCCTCGTCCTCGAGAAGCCGACCCGACTCCGCCTCGCGGCCCTCCTCGCGGTCCTCTTGCTTGCCTTTGCGACGCGCGTCCAGGCGGTGGCCCTGGTACCCGCGGTGCTCTTGGCGCCGCTCGTCCTCGCCGTCTTCGAGCGCCGCGGTGTACGCGCGACGGTCTCCCGCTTCCGGTTGCTGTACGGGACGTTCTGCGTCCTCGGCCTCGTCGCGTTGGGCATGGGGCTCGTCGGTGGGCGGTCACCGGAGGATCTGCTCGGCGCCTACTCGCCCGTGGGCGAGGCGACCTACGAGATAGGCGAGGTCCTCCGCTACCTGGGGTGGCACGTCTCCGAGCTCTCGCTCTACGTCCTCGTGCTCCCGCTCGCTGCCACGATCGTGCTCGTCGGCCGGGGCCGCTCGCTCGACGCGCCGTTGCAGGCATTCCTCGCTGCGACCCTTTCGTTGACGGTCTGCCTCGTTCCGGTCGTGGCCGCCTTTGCGTCTGCGTTCTCGGATCGGATCGAGGAGCGAAACCTCTTCTACGTCGTACCGCTCCTCTGCATCGCCCTGCTCGCCTGGGTCGACCGCGGCGCACCGCGGCCTCGAGCTCTCGCGACCGCGGCCGCTGTCGTCTCGGCCCTGCTCGTGGTCGCCGTTCCCTTCGACCGTTTCCTCACGACCTCGGCGATCACGGACACGCTGATGCTCCTGCCGCTGTGGTCGCTGCAGGACCGGGTCGGAGAGGGATGGATCACGCCCGCCGCACTCGCTCTCGGCGCGGGTCTCGCGGCGGCGTTTCTCTTCGTGCCGCGCCGGTATGCGGTGGCGCTCCCGCTGCTCGTCCTCGGGCTCTGGATCCTGGCGATCAGGCCGATCTGGTGGGGAACCCACGGCTTGGAGCGGTTCTCCCGTGGCTCGCTGTTCCAGGGGATCCGCTCCGCGGAGCGCGACTGGGTCGATCGCGCGCTGCCGGAAGATGCCCGGGCCGCGTTCCTCTGGACTGGCCGCACCGACCGGCTCACGGTGAACCAAAACGAGTTCTTCAGTCGCGGCGTGGGCCCCGTGTACTACGTCGACGCGCCGACTCCCGGCGGGCTCCCCGAGACGAGGGTGAGGATCGATCCGAAGACCGGCAGCGTCACGCTGCCGGGCGGGCTCCCGGTGAACGACGGTTTCCTCCTCGCCGACTCGTCGTTCGAGCCCGACGGGAAGCCGCTCGCTCGTGACAAGGGGTGGGGCATCACGCTGTGGCGGGTGAACCCGCCGCTCGTATCCGCGGTCCGGATCGACGGTCTCTATCCGAACGACACCTGGAGCGGGAAGACGGTCACGTATCTCCGCCGCCGCTGTGCCCCAGGACGCCTCTCCGTCTCGCTCTCGAGCGATCCGAGCCTGTTCCTCGAGCCACAGCGCGTTACAGCACGCTCGAAGGGACGGGTCGTCGGCAGTGTCCGGCTACGGCCGGAGGGGAGAGCGGTACTGAGCATCCCCGTGGCGCCGGTGCCGGGGACCGATGAGTGTCGAGTCGTCTTCACGGTGGCGCCGACGGCGGTGCCGGCCGAGATCACGGGAGGCGAGAATCCCGACCCGCGCGAGCTCGGCGCCCACTTCAACCGCTTCGTCTACAAGCCAGGGACGTGAGGATCGCGTTCGACGTGTCGCCGCTCTCCCACCCGCTTCTCGGGATCGGGACCTACATCCAGGGCTCGCTTGCCGGCCTGGCCGAGGTATCTGCGGGTCGGCACGAGATCGTCGCCTTCGCGCCGACGAGCGTTCGCGGCCCGAACCGGATCAGCGCTGCACTATCCGGGATCGATGTCGAGCTCCGCACGTGGCGACTGCCGTTCTCGCATGCGCTCCGGACCGGATGGAGCGTGGCCGGCCGTCCCGCCGCCGAACGGCTCCTCGGGGACTTCGACGTGCTGCACTTCAGCGACTGGATGTTCCCGCCCCAGCGCTCGGGCGTGCGAGCCACGACGATCCACGACCTCGTGCCGCTTCACCATCCGGAGTGGACGACTCCGAGGACGCGCTCGATGCACGGCCGCAAGTACCGAAACGCAGCCAAGACCTGCGACCTCGTCTTCGTGAACTCCGACTACACGGGCCGTGACGTCATCGAGACACTCGGCGTCCCACCGGACCGCGTCCGCGTCGCGCATCCGGCCGCGAAGGACGTGTTCCACCCCGACGGGCAGAGAGCAAGCCTCGATGGCCCGTACATCCTCACCGTCGCGACGCTCGAGCCGCGGAAGAACCTCCAGACCTTGATCGAGGCGCACCGGCTTCTCGATGACGATCTCCTGCTCGCCGTCGTCGGTGGGGAGGGTTGGGGAGAGCAGCCGTTGCTCGACGACCCGCGGATCCGCCGGCTCGGCTACGTCCCCGACAAGGAGCTCGCCCGTCTTTATCGCGGCGCGGCCGTCGCCGTCTATCCGTCCCGCTTCGAGGGTTTCGGGATCCCCGTGATCGAGGCGATGGCATGCGGAGCTCCGGTCGTGGTCTCCGCACACGATTCGCTCGACGAGGCGAGCGGCGACGCCGCCGTGCGAGCGGACCCGGACGACCCAGCCGCTATGGCGGCGGCGATAGAGCGCGCTCTCGCCGAGCGCGAGCGGCTCGTGCCGGCCGGCGTCGCGCACGCGAAGAGCTTCACCTGGCGCGCGGTCGGCGAGGTGCTCCTGGTCGGTTACGAGGAAGCCGCGAGCCGATGAGAGGGCCCCACGAGGTCGTCGTCGTCGTCCGGCGCGGAGACCGGTATCTCCTGCTGCACAGGGTTCCCGAGCGGCTCGGGTACTGGAGCCTCGTCGCGGGCGGAGTCGAGCCTGGGGAGACGCCGTCCGCTGCTGCCCGGCGCGAGCTGCGCGAGGAGACGAGGCTCGACGCCGACGTTGTCGAGCTACCCGTCGAGCTCTCGTACTCGCTCCTCGACGACCCGCCGGAGGTCCGCGCCCGATACGCGTCCGGGATCGAGACGATCTCGGTCCACCCGTTTCTGGCGGAGGCGCCCCCGGGCTGGGAGCCCGTCTTGGACGCGGAGCACGACGACCATCGCTGGTGTGACGAGGGGGACGCGCTCGCGCTCTTCGTCTACGAGACGCCTCGGGAGGCGATACGAGCAGCGGCGCGCGAGGCGATCTCGTGAGGGTCGGGGTGGACGTCTCGCCGCTCGTCCAGACGCGGGCGGGAACGGCGCGGCACGTGCGGGGATTGCTCGCCGCGCTCCGCAGTCGGCCGGGCCTCGAGCTCGAGCTCCTCTCGTTCGGTGGGGCGGGCCGACCGTCGAGTGTCGTACGGGACGCGCTCTGGTACCCCGTCGGGCTCCCGCGCCGCGCGCGGTCGCTCGACGTCCTTCACTGCACGACGTTTCGTGGGCCCGTGAGGTCGGGCGTTCCGACCGTGCTCACCGTGCACGACCTCGCGATCCTGCGCTCCCCCGAGGCCTTTCCGCGCTGGCATCGTCTCTACGGAAGAGTGGGCCTGACGAGGGTGCTGAGGGCGGCTGACGCCGTGATCGCCGTGTCCGAGTTCACGAAGGGAGAGACGGCGGCTCTCGCAGGAGTGCCTGCAGAGCGCATCCGGGTCGTCCCGAACGCTGTCGACGCCGTGTTCGCTCCTGACGGCGCGGCTGCAGCCGGCGACTATGTGCTTGCCGTGGCCACGCTCGAGCCGCGTAAGAACCTCAGCCGGGCCGTCGAGGCGGCCCGGCTGGCCGGGGTCGACCTGCGTGTCGTCGGCGCCCGAGGCTGGGGCGGGGTGGATGTCCCCGGCTGGGTCGGGGAGATCCCCGACTCCGAGCTCGCAGCGCTTTACCGAGGTGCTCGGTGCGTGCTGTACCCCTCGCTGTACGAGGGCTTCGGGCTCCCGGTGCTCGAGGCCATGGCCTGCGGAGTCCCGGTCGTGACGTCGCGCGCGACGGCTATGGAGGAGGTCGCGGGCGGCGCTGCGGTTCTCGTCGACCCGCTCGATGCGGAAGCGATCGCCGAGGGGATCCGCGAAGCGGCGCTGCGCCGCGACGAGCTCGTTTCGAGCGGGCTCGTCCGCGCCCGCGAGCTCACCTGGGAGCGGGCGGCTGACGCCGTCGAGTCGCTCTGGCGGGAGCTCGCGTGAAGCGGGTCGTCTTCGACGCCGACGTCCTCGGGCGGCAACGCACGGGCGACGAGACCTACGTTCGGAATCTCCTGCGGGAGCTGTCGCCGCTCGCTGCGGAGGCGAGCCTCGAGCTCGTCGCGGTCACGCGCCGCCCCGATCTCGTGCCGGCCGGGATCGAGCCCGTCGAGCTTCGCGCACGCTCGCAGGAGCTCCGCATGGCCTGGTCGCTCCCGCGCGCGCTGCGTCGCCTCGGAGCCGACCTCTGTCACACGCAGCACGCCCTCCCGCTTCGGCCGTCGTGCCCCTGCGTCGTCACCGTCCACGACCTCTCGTTCGCGCGCGATCCGAGCCTGATGAGCCGTAAGGATCGGCTCATCTTCCGGCGGGTCGTCCCGAACGCCGTGCGGCGGGCTGTGCGCGTGTTCTCCGTGTCCGAGCGCACCAAGGCCGATCTCGTCGAGCTTTACGGAGTGCCGCCGGACAAGGTCGTCGTCACGCCGAACGGCGTCGACCCCGGCTTCGCGCCCGGAGACGGCCCGCACGACTACGTCCTCGCGGTGGGGGCGATCCACAAGCGGAAGAACCAGCTCGCTGCGCTCGAGGCGGCGGACGCCGTCGGGCTGCCGCTCGTCGTTGTCGGGCCGGAAACGGATCCGGGTCTCGCGGCGGAGCTTCGCCGGCGAGGCGCCCACCTCGAGGGCTATGTCGAGCACGACCGGCTCGCCGAGCTCTACCGCGGAGCGGCGTGCGTCGTCCAGTCGTCGCGTTTCGAGGGCTTCGGCCTCCCCGTGCTCGAGGCCATGGCGTCGGGGACGCCTGTCGTAGCCGTCCCGGATCCCGCGCTCCGCGAGGTCGCCGGAGACGCGGCCGTGTTCGTCGAGGAGAGTGCGCTCGCGGAGGGAATCCGCCGGGCCCTTCGAGAGCGCGATAGCCTGGTCGCAGCCGGCCTCGAGCGTGCACGCGTCTTCAGCTGGCGCGCTGCCGCCGAGCGGACGCTCGCCGTCTACCGGGAGATACTCGGAGCGTGAGCGTCTCTGCCGTCGTCGTCTCGCACGGGCATGCGGCCGAGCTCGAGCGCTCGCTGCCTGCCCTCATGCCTCAGGTCGACGAGGCGGTCGTGATCGCCAACGTGCCGGGGTCCGTCGGCGTACTGCCCGAAGGTGTGCGCCTGCTGGAGAACCCCCGACCCCTGACGCTGGCGGCCAACGTCAACCTCGGTATCGCCGCCACCACGGGCGCGTACGTCCTGGGCGCGAACCCGGACGCGATCGCGGAGCCCGGTGCAGTACGTGCTCTCGTCGAGTTCGCGGACGAGCATCCTCGCTGCGGGATCGCCGGGCCGCAGATGCGCTGGCCGGACGGGAGCTGGCAGCCCTCGCGCAGGCGCTTCCCCACCGTCCGCGGCACGCTCGTGCGCCGGACACCGCTCCGACGCTGGCGGCCGCCGTACGAGATGCAGCACGAGCACTACTCCCTCGACGAGCGGCCGACCGAGCCCACTCCCGCGGACTGGATGCTCGGTGCGTTCCTGCTCATGCGACGGACGATGCTCGACGAGCTAGGAGGTTGGGACGCCGGCTACCGGCACTACTGCGAGGACATCGACTTCTGTTATCGCGCGCTGCAAGCGGGCTGGGAGCGCTGGTACGTGCCGGACGCGGTCGTCACGCACGACTACGCCGCCGTGATCGACCGGCGCTTTCTCTCGCGGCATACGGTCTGGCATGCCCGCGGGATGGCGCGCTTCGTCCGAAAGCACCCGGAGCGCCTGCTCGAGCTGTGACCTCGAAGGGTGACCAGTACGCGCGCCAAGCCGGCGGCTGGACCGAGCGGGCGTACGCGGACGCCACGGCGTACCTCGCGCACCGGGCGGATCTGATCACGACGCTTGGCCCGCGGCTCGAGCCGGGCGACGAGGTGCTCGACCTCGCCTGCGGGGATGCGGCCCTCGGCGTGCTCCTGCTCGCCCGAGGGCTCCGCTATCGCGGCGTCGACTCGACGCCGGAGATGGTCACCGCGGCACGGCGGCGACTTGGCGAGCACGCCACGGTTGACGTCGGCGATCTGAACGAGTACACGCCGCCCGGCCCGGTGGCTGCGACGACCGTGTTCCGAGCCATCTACTACGCGCAAGACTACGGCGCGTTCTTCCGGCATGTCGCCGCGTTTACCGAGAAGAAGCTCGTCTTCGATCTGAACCCGCGGCAGTATCGCGTCGGGAATGTCCTCGCAGATCTGCACGCGGCCGGCTTCGGTCACGTCGATCTGCGCCCATTCTTCGTACCGCAAACGGTCGCGCTCCCCCGCGTCGTGGCCACCACCGCAAAAGCGCTCGAACGCTCGGGCCCGCTCGCGCGGCTCGCGCTTCGGGCCCGCTTCACCTACCTCGTCGCAGCGTCGCGCTAGTCGTCGAAGAGCGGCTGGAAGTCGACGTCGAGCACCGCTCCCAGTTGGCGGCGGTCGCTGTTGTCCGGGTCGAGAGCGTTCGGAGAGAACGTCGGGTCGATCGTGACCTCCACGCGCCACGGCACGCTCGGTACCGCGAGAAGGAACCCCTTTGCCCGGCAGTGGTGGAGGATCTTCGTCTGCGTCGCCGTGACCCGCTCGAGAGCCGGCTGCTTGTCGGGCCCGATCGTGACGGGGCCGATTCGGACGGTCGCCTTGCCCGGGACGTCCCTGCCGCACCACGCGACGCGTGAGAGCTTCACGACGGCGAAGCCCGGGCCGTCGCGAGAGATGTCGAAGCGGTTGTACGCAGCCTTGTCGGCCATCCAGCCGTCGGAGTAGAGGCCGGTGATCGCCGAGGCCAGCCGCAGCGGCTGCCCGTCGAGGCGGTAGAGCGTGTCGCGTCCTCTCCGGTCGACCACGGGCGCCTGGAGTTCCACTCCGTTCAGGGCGAGCGCGAACCCGGTCTCGGGCGGCGGCGTGAGTGTTCCGTCCGGCGCCCCGAGATCGGGTGTCAGGATCGGGCCCGGGGGAGGCGCGGTGCCGTCCAAGCTCCACATTTTTCGGATCGAGGGGTTGAAGAACTCGGTCAGCCAGACACCTGTCGGATCCGAGATCTGCTGGCCGATGACGACGACGGACCCGCCGTTTGTTGCCTGCTCGACCCAATCGAAGGGTTTCGGCAGGTTGCGCTCGATCCGCTCTGAGAAGATCCGCTCCCCCTCGGCCGCGTACACCTGCGCAGTCATGCTCCAGGCGACGACGACGACTGCGGCTGTACCGGCGATGGCGGCGAAGCCGATCGAGCCGCGTCGGAGGAGCTTCAGAGCGACCACGACGACCAGCGCGACGACGCACACAGCGAGGAGGCTGTTTTCGATGGTTCCCTCGGTCCACCCGAGCTCGCGGTTGGCGAACGCGGCGATAGAGAGGCCGTGCGCTTCGTAGTACGGGTATTGCTCGAGACGGAGCGGCGTCGCGTTGACGACGTACACGGTGAAGATCGCGGCGCCCGCGATGGCCCAGCCTCGGCCGAGTCCACGCGCAAATGCCAGCGCCGTGGCGGCGAACAGGATCGGGCAGAGGTAGATGAGGTTCCGCTCGACCACCAGCGTGGAGAAGACCGTCGAGATGTACGCGCCCTTGACTCCCGCATACACGAGGAAGACGGCGAGAGCGGCAACGCTCGTGACGACGAACGCATTGGTGCTCGGATCCCGACGCTCCCACTTGGGACGCGCGAGCGCTGCGATCCCGGCAAGGATGGGGAGGACTCCAATCCCGATAGCGAGCGCGCCCACGGCCCACGTCGCATGGTCGAAGATCCGGTCCTTGTACAGGAAGGTCGTCTCCCGCCAGCTGGTCGATACGTGACCCATCGCGGCGGAGAAGCCCACTGCGGCCCCCACGATCAGCGTGATCGCACCGACCCAGTCCCACGTGCCCCACTCAGAGCGCCACCGGCGTACGAGTTGCGATTGCCAACCGAGCCAGAGGAGGCCGAGAAGGAGAACCGCGAACAGGATCGCGAGCTGCGTTCGGGTCAATGCGGCTGCCGCGGAGGCCGCGGCTGCGGCCACGATGCGTCCCCAGCTCGGGCGCACCAGCGCACGCGCGATGAGCCACAACCCGAGGGTCGCGAGTGGGTACGCGAGTGGCTCCTCGACGAGGATCGCGGAGTATGCGAGCGCAGGAACCGTCGTCGCGGCACCTGCAGCCGCCAGCGCGTACCAACGAGGTACTACGAGCCGTGCCAGCCCGTACGCAGGGAACACCGTCGCGGTCATCGCGAGGACGAGCACGAGCTTCGCCGCGGCGTAGGCGCTCGTCGCCGAGCCGAGCCACCAGACCGGCGCAAGCACGTACGCCACGAGCGTCGCGAGCCCATACGGCTCACCCCGTCGCGCGGGCTCGCCGGTCTCGGCGATTGCCCGAGAGAGCTGCGTCAGCTCGAGCTCGTCGGTGAAGATTGTCGGCACCGGGTGCCGCGACGCTTGCCAGGCGTAGAGCGCAGCCAGGCCGAAGTACAAGACCAGGAGCGGGACCACGGACTGGAAGCGCGCGAAGAAGTCCGGGCGGCTCTCGCTCCGCCCGCGTGCGTCCGGCGCCGGGCTCACGGCCGTGTCGCCTCGACGGGCTCCGGAGTCGAGAACTCGACGTGACGACGGACGATCCGGCACGGGATCCCCGCCGTCTCGGACGCATGGACGACCGCATCCAGGCGCTCTTGCGGGGCGGCTGGGATGGTGACGAGCACTTCCTCCGCTCGCGTGCTCGCGATGGCGCGATCGGTCTCGTCGAGGCTCCCCACGACGCTGATCCCGAGAATCCGACGTCTGCGCACCCGCGGGTTGTCGTCGAGGAACCCCACAACCCGTGCCTCGTGCCCCTCGCGGAGCTCCCGCGCGAGCCCCCGTCCGGCCCGGCCGGCGCCCGCGATGAGCACGCGGCGCCGGTGCCGAAGGTGACCGCGCGCCTCCGGAAGCAGACGCAGGGAGAGCCGGGATGCCCCGACGAGCAAGGTACAGAGGATCGCGTCGATGACGAAGATCTCGACGGCGGGGAACGACCCGATCGGGCGAAGCGCGATGAGGATGAAGTACGCGACGATCGAGGAACCAACGCACGCGACGGCGATCGGGACGACGTCGCGGGCGGTCGCGAACCGCCAGATCCTCCGATAGACGCCCAGCGCGACGAAGAAGACGTACCGCGAGGCCAGGAGGATCGGCAGCGCTGAGAGGTAGACCGAGCGCTCGAAGTCCGTCCCGGTTCCCCCGATGGCCAGCACGTACGCCGCGAGGAACGACGTGCAGATGAGGACGAAGTCGACGAACACCTCGAAGAGCCGGCGTGGCTCGAACACGAGCGCTCGCCACAGCGACGGCTCCGGGCCCTCGACTCCGCGGCGCGAGCGTTCCTCGAGATCGCTCAGGAAGCTTCCGAACTGGACGAGCAGGACGAATGTCACGAGCACGCCGACCGCCGTCAGGCGGCCGTTGTCGAGGACGTTGTATGCGAGCGCGGTCGCGCCGATAGCCGAAGAGACGATTGCCAGCAGGAGCACGGCCTTCGTCTCGGAAAGGCCGTAGTAGACGAGGCGGTGCGAAGTGTGGTCGCGGCCTCCTTGGGTGACGGGCCGCCGCTCCATGAGCCGCGCGATCGTCACCAGTGTCGTGTCGAGGATCGGAATCGCGAGGACGAGCAGCGGCAGGAGGATCGTCGCCACCGTCGTTCCGGCGACGGTCCAGCTTGCTGCGAGCGCGAGCGAGGCGAGTCCGAACCCGAGCACCTGGCTCCCGGAGTCCCCCATGAACACGACGGCGCCGCGCCGAGGCCGCAGGTTGAAGGGGAGGAACCCCGCGCAGGCGAGGCCCAGCGCGAGCGCGAGGACGAGCACCGTCTCGTTCTCGTGCTCGGTCAGCGCGTCGATCGCGAAGTAGCCGCACGAGACGACAGCGAGCGTCGCCGCCAGGCCGTCCATGTTGTCCAGGAGGTTGAACGCGTTCGTGATCCCGACGAGCCAGAGCAGTCCGATCGCCCACGCGAGCACGTCGTTGCCGACGATCTCGACGTTGAGCCCGCTTGCGAGCACGATGACCGCGGCGGCGATCTGCGCCGCGAGCTTCGCGATCGGGCTCAGGTGGCGGAGGTCGTCGACGAGCCCGGCGACGAAGACGATGGACACGCCCGCGAGCATCCCGCCGAGCTCGCCGCTCCACTCGACGGCACCGATTGCCAGCGCGACCAGGACGCCGGCGACGAAGCCGGCGAAGATGCCGACGCCCCCGAACGTCGGAGTCGGCCGCTCGTGCCAGCGCTCATCGGTTGGGACCGCAACGAGGCGTCCGCCGATCGGCGAGCGGAGCAGAGCCCAGAGAACCGCGAACGTGACGGGCAACGCGGCGATCGCAACGATCGCATCCACAGCTTGGAAAGGGTAGTCGAGCACCCTGTCGCCCTACACTCCTGCCGTGACGGTTTACGCCGACGTAATCCGCTACCGCGAGCTCTTCGGGAGCCTCTTCCGGCGCGACATCCGCGCGAAGTACCGGGGCTCGTTCCTCGGCCTCGGCTGGTCGCTTCTCCACCCCCTCGTGCTCATGCTCGTCTACCTGCTCGTGTTCTCGGTGCTCTGGCGGGTGGCGGAGGTCGGAAGCGACGACTACTGGCTCTTCCTGCTCTGCGGCCTTCCTGCGTGGGTGTTCTTCGCGACCGCTTCGCAGGCGTCGTCGCGGAGCCTGCTCGAGAACGCGAACCTGATCCGCAAGGTGCGCTTTCCGCGCCAGCTCGTGCCGCTGTCGGTCGTCGGCACGAACCTCGTGAGCTTCGCGGTGATGCTCGGGGTCGTCGTCGTGCTGAGCCTCTGGCAGATCCCCGAGGCCCGCGACACGGTATGGCTCGCTTTCCCGCTCGGCGCCCTCTTTGCGTGCATCGTCGCCGGCTTCGCGCTCGCTGTCGCCTCGCTGAACGCGCTCTACCGCGACGTCGAGCACCTGCTCCAGGCGCTCCTTCTGCCGTGGTTCTTCCTGACCCCGATCCTGTACAGCCTCGAGCAGCTCCCGGGAGTGGACGAGTATCCGGTCGCGGATTTCGTCCTCCACTGGGTGAACTTCCTGACGCCCCCGATCGAGGCCATGCGCGCGGTGCTGTTCTACGGAGATGCGCCGGGCGCAGGGGACACGCTGTACACGGTCCTCGCGGCGGTCGTCGCGTTGGCGGTCGGCGCGTTCGTGTTCAGCCGCTCGGACGACCGGATCGCGACCGAAGTCTGACCACGGCCCGCCCCTCGAAGAGGGCGTCGCCGCCGGAAAAGGCAGGAAGGCCGTCGTGCGTCCCGGGCTCGAGGCCCTCGAGCAGCGACGGAAAGATCAAGGGGTAGCCGAAGCGGGGGTTGCGCCCGCCGCCGGGCGCCCAGGGGCCGAGGCGGTGGCGCTCGCCGCGAGACGCCGCGTCGATCGCGCCGCCGACCGCTGCCCAGCCCTCCTCGTGGGCATCCAGCAGGAGGCGTGACCAGTCGGGGGCCGGTAGCGCCCCCGGGACGAGGTGCGCCACGGCAACCGGATCCTCGGAGACGAGCGGCTCCTCCTGGGCGGCGAGCGCCGCTTCCGTCTCGTCGTCGAGCGCCCCGTGCATGACGACGCGCAGGCGACGAGCGGAAATGCGCGGCTCGACCTCGACCGGGACGTCGAGCGGCGCCGATCCGACCTCCTGGAACCAGAAGCGGAGCTCCTCGACCAGGTCGAACGCGAGGCGATAGCCCCCCGGCGGCCGCGGTGCGACGATGGCGACCTCGAGCTCGACGGCCTCGCCTGGCTCCACAACGTGCGGAAAGGCAGTGCGAGGCCCGTCCCACACGATCGCGTTGCCGAGTGGATCGAGCCAGTGATACGAGAGCTGCACACCTTCCCGCCCGCGGGAGCGCCACGGGGCCGAGCCGGCGTTCTCGAGCCGAAGGCGAGCCCTCGCCGAGATACCCGCGCGCTGCTTCGGAAGCTCATATGCGAGCCAGCGGACGGCGAGCGGCCCCACGGGAACGGGGTGCTCGCCGACGCGCTCCATCGTGGGGTCTAGCGTCCTCTGCGCAAGACCGGAATCCGCTGACTCGCGGATTCCGGTCGCGCGAAGATCCCTGAAGGCGCCCGCTTCGCGGTCGCGTCGCAGTTACGCATCGACGTCTAGTCTAGGTTGCGATGGACACGGGAGAGATCAGCGTCGGAGGCGTCTCGCGCCGCTTCCGCGTCCATGCCCGCGAAGCCCGCACGCTGAAGGACCTGTTCGTCCAGCGGGGCCGGACACACGCCACGGACGTCTGGGCGCTCCACGACGTCTCCGTCGACGTGGCACGTGGGGAAGCGGTCGGGCTGATCGGGCGGAACGGATCGGGCAAGACGACACTTCTCCGCGTCGTCGCCGGGATCATCCAGCCGACGGCGGGGCAGGTGCGCACCGAGGGGAGGATCGGCTCGCTGCTCGAGCTCGGCGCCGGCTTCCATCTCGACTTCACCGGGCGCGAGAACGTGTTCCTGAACGGCGCCATCCAGGGCCTTCGCCGCGCCGACATCCGGCAGCGGTTCGACGAGATCGTCGCCTTCGCCGAGCTCGAGCACGCGATCGACCGGCCCGTGCGGACGTACTCGTCGGGAATGACGATGCGCCTCGGGTTCGCCATCGCGGCCTTCCTCGACGCGGACATCCTGCTGCTCGACGAGGTGTTCGCAGTCGGCGACGAGGCGTTCCAGCGCAAGTGCTTCGGGCGCATCTTCAAGTTCAAGCAGGAGGGCGGCACGATCGTCTTCGTGTCCCACGATGCGTCCGCGGTCGAGCGTCTCTGCGAGCGCACGGTACTTCTCGACGGCGGTCGCAGCGCCTTCGACGGCCCCACGCGCGAGGCTGTCACGCGCTACCGGCGGGTGCTCGCCGACGACGCGAACCCCGCCGAGCGCGGCGCCGGGCTACGCGAATGGGGCTCCGGCGAGGCGACGATCGCGTCCGCCGTGCTCGTCGGGAAGGAAGGTGCCGATCGCCTTCAGTTCCTCTCCGGCGAGCCGTTCGCGCTTCGTGTGTCCGTGGCGGCGCCGGACGGGGTTCCGCCGCCGCGTCTGCAGCTCGAGCTCCGCGACGACGCCGGGACGCTTGTCGCAGGTCACGCCGTCGATCTTCGGGGCCTCGGCTGGACGGGTGGGAACGGCCAGCGAAGCGTCCGCTTCGAGATCGGCGAGCTGCCGCTGGCGGACGGCCGCTTTCACCTCCGCCTCGGCCTGACGGACGAGACCGGCGAGCACGTCTACCACTGGCTCGACGACGCGCTCGTCTTCGTCGTCTACCCCGGCGGCGACGAGCGCGGGGTCGTCCGCTTTGAAGGGAGCTGGGCGCTGGAGGAGAACATCGCCCATTGATGAGCGCTCGCACGTGCCCCGACTGGCCGGAGCTGATGGAGCTCGCATCCGATCTCCAGTTCAAGCACTACACGGTCGCCGAGGCGCAGCTCCCTGCTGACGCCCTTGCGCAGATCTCGCACGTCTCGCTCGGCGAGGTCGAGATCTGCTGCGACCTCGACCACCACGTCTTCAACCCGGGGCACACCGACGACGAGGTGTGCGACGCCCTGCGCGCCTCGCATTGGTACGACGTCCGCGAGTGGGCCACCTCCGGGCCCGGCACCTCCTCGAACGCGGCCTGACGCCGCCAGGAACCTGAGTACGCTTCGGCGCGTGCCGACGATCGTCATCCCGTACCGCGGCGACGCGAAGCGGCGACTGCCGGCGTCGATCCGTGCCGCCGCCGCTGTCGCGATGCTCGGCGACGTCGTCGACGCCGCGCTCGAGGTCGGGCGCGTCCTCGTCGTCACCGACGATGCGGCGGTCGTTCCCTCGGGCGCCGAGGTCGTGGCAGATCCGGGTGACGGTCTCGGGTCGGCAGTGGCCGCTGGGCTCGCGCTCGTCGATGGGCACGCTCTCGTCGTGAACGCCGACGTCCCGTGTGTCACACCCTCCGCCCTGCGGTTGCTCGCCGAAGCCGGTCTCGCGCTCGTCGAGGCCGAGGACGGGACGACGAACGCGCTCTCGCTTCCCGATCCGTCCCGGTTCGCTCCGCTGTACGGCCCCGGGAGCGCAGACCGTTTTCGCGCCCACGCGCCGTTCGCCACCATGGCGATTACAGAGCTCGAGGTGGATGTCGACGACGACGCCGATCTCGAACGGCTTGCGGGATCCCTGGGCCCGCGCACCCGCGCGCTCCTCGCCGTCACGGCGTGAAGGTCGTCCTCCTCTCGGGAGGCGGCGGCGGCGCCCGCTTCGCGCGCGGCCTGCAACACACGCTCGAGCCCGGCGAGCTGACCGTCGTCGGCAACGTCGGGGACGACCTCGAGATCCTCGGGCTGCACGTCTCACCGGACCTCGACAGCCTCCTCTACACGCTGGCCGGCCTCATCGACGAGGAGCGCGGCTGGGGCCGTGCGGACGAGACGTGGAACGCGCTGGAGTCCGTCGCGGCGTGGGGCGGCGAAAACTGGTTCAGCCTCGGTGACCGCGACATGGGCCTCCATCTCGTCCGCACGCGGATGCTCCGGGAGGGTGTGCCGCTCTCCGAGGTCACAGCGTCGTTCTCCGACCTTGCGGGGCTCGCGACTCGGATTCTCCCGGCCACCGACGATCGGCTGCGAACTCACGTCGTGACGGCGGCGGGAACGTTCTCGTTCCAGGAGTGGTACGTCGGCCGAGCCCATCGCGACGAGGTAGAGGCGGTCGAGTACGAGAACGCACACCGAGCGCGACCCGCCCCGGGCGTGGTCGAGGCGCTCGACGCCGCGGACGTGATCCTGCTAGCTCCGAGCAACCCGTATCTCTCGGTCGGGCCGATCCTCGCCGTCCGCGAGATCCGGGAGGCGATCGAGCGGCGGAGCGTACGCTGTGTCGCCGTCAGCCCGCTCGTCGGCGGCGCTGCGGTGACCGGACCGGCCGGCCGTATGCTCTCGCGCATGGCCGGCGGCACCACCCCACACCATGTAGCAGACCGTTACTCGGGGCTCATCGACGCTCTCGTGATCGACGAGCTGGACGCGCCGGCTGAATCGCCTGTCGAGCTCGCCGTGACCCAGACGCTGATGCGGGACCGCGAGTCGGCACGCAAGCTAGCGGAGACCGTTCTGGAGGCCGCGTGCGTGTAGCAGTCGTCGGCGGGACGGGGCCGTTCGGGACGGCGCTCGCGACGCGGCTGCGGAAAGCCGGGGTCGAGGTCGTCATCGGCTCGCGTGACCCGTACCGAGCCGCGATGACCGCGGCCGAGCTAGGCGTCGAAGGAGCGACGAACGACGAGGCTGTTCGATCGGTGGATCTCGTCGTCCTCGCCGTGAAAGCCAACGCTGCTCTCGACACGGCGCGTGAGCTCGAGGGCGCGATCGGGGCGACACCGGTTCTCTCCGTGGCATCTGAGCTTCGCTTCGCGCCCGGCGGTGTCCTTCCGACACCCGAGGCGGCATCGCTCGCCGAACGGATCCAGGTGGAGGTCGCGGGCCCGGTGCTTGCAGGCCTTCACTCACTCGCCGCCGCGAGCCTCGGGGCGGACGAGCCGCCGGACGAGGACGTCTTCGTGTGTGGCGACGACCTCGAGGCGAAGATGCTCGCGCTCGAGCTCGCAAGCCGCGTCGTCTCGGGGCGCGCGCTCGATGCGGGGCCGCTGGCGAGCGCACGAGCGCTCGAGGGGCTCACCGCGGTGATCGTCAACCTGAACAAGCGCTACCGTGCGCACGCCGGGATCCGGGTCACGGGAATCGATTGAGCGGCGAGGTACGCGTGATCCCGCTGCGCGGGATTCCGGAGCTCGGGGAAGGAGACGATCTCGGCGCGCTCATCGCGGACGCCGCCGGGCGCGCCGGAGGACTCGGAGCCGGCGACGTCGTCGTGGTCGCACAGAAGGCGGTCTCGAAGGTCGAAGGCCGCATAGTCGATCTCTCCGGTGTCGAACCGTCCTCGAGGGCGCGTGAGCTCGCCGCCGACGAGGATCCGCGCCGCATCGAGGTGATCCTGCGCGAGAGCCGCGAGGTCGTACGCGCCCGCCCTCCGCTCGTCATCGCCGAGACGCCTCACGGGTTCGTCTGCGCATCCGCAGGCGTTGACGCATCAAACTCGAAGGGCCCGGACACCGTCGTCTTGCTCCCGCTCGACCCGGACGCCTCCGCCGCGCGCCTTCGCACTCGCATCCGAGAGCTCGCACACGTAGAGGTCGGCGTGATCGTCTCGGACTCCTTCGGGCGCGCCTGGCGGCGGGGGACCACCGACGTCGCACTCGGAGTCTCGGGGATCCCGGCATTGCTCGACCTCAAAGGGCAGCGCGACTCGACGGGGTACGAGCTGCATGCCACGGAGATCGCCGTCGCAGACGAGATCGCGGGCGCAGCGCAGCTCGTGATGGGGAAGACCGACGGCATCCCCGCGGCGATCGTGCGCGGTGTGCACGCCGTGGGTGATGGCCGTGGCAGTGATCTCGTGATGCCGCGCGAGCGCGATCTCTTCCGCTAGGTTGCGGCTGTATGCGCTCGCTCGCTCTTCTCGTCTTCGCCCTCGCGGCGGCCGCGCTCGTCGCGAGCCCGATCGGCGCGTCCCCATCGAAGACAATCGTGAAGGTCCAGCTCAAGGAGTTCAAGGTCCTGCCGTCACCGCTCACGGCGAAGCGCGGGGTCGTCTCGTTCTCGGTCAGGAACACCGGCAAGGTCGATCACGAGCTCGTTGTGCTGAAGGCGAAACTCGCGCCGTCGAAGCTTCCCGTCAAAGGCGGGAAGGCGATCGAGACCGGCCGTGTCGGCAAGGTAGGCCCGGTCAAGCCGGGCACGTCTCGGACGCTCAACCTCACGCTCGCGGCCGGAAAGTACGTGCTGCTCTGCAACCTGCCTGGCCACTACCAGGCGGGGCAGCGGATCGGCTTCGCGGTCACGTAGCCCGGCGCCTGCAACGGTAGACTCGACCCGTGCGCACGTACGCGATCTGGGGTACCGCGACCTCTCCCGCCCACGAGGAGTGGGTCCGGGCGATCGGAGCGCAGTTCGAGAAGGACAAGTTCGTCCCGGTCGACAACATCGCAGAGGCGGACTTCGTCCTCAACATGTTCGACCCGACCGACCCGAAGGCGTTTCGCCGCTCCTCACGCGGGACGTACTCGGCGGCGTTCTACGAGCTTCCGGAGGCGCCGGAGGACGCCCTCAAGGAGAGCTACCCGATGCTCGTCCGCACGCTCTCGAACGTCGTGCTGCTCCGCGTTCCCGGGAAGGGCGTGTGGTTCACGACCATGGAGCGCGGCACGTATCACGTCCCCGACGACCCCGCCGAGATCTACGAACGGCTGGAGCCTCTCGCGACGTCGCGGCTCGTCATCGACAACGAGTGGATTCCCGATCTCGAGCCCGAGCTATGGGACGGCGACGAGGTCACGGCCGACATCAGCGAAGCCGGCCGGCGGCTGGACGAGCTCGATCTCCTGCCGTCACCGTTCCCCGTCGAGGAGTACCTCTCGGGGCGCGATCTGCGCCACGTCATGCGTCTCTACAGCGTGGGTGGCCTCTCGTACGGGAACCTCTCCGCTCGCAAGGACGAAACCCGCTTCTGGATGAGCGCCAGCGGCGTCGACAAGTCGAAGCTCGAGTCGGTCGGGCGCGATCTCCTGATGGTCAAGGACTTCGACGACGAGCGCGGCGTGATCGTGCTCAGCGTCCCTCCGGGCATCGAGCCTCGCCGGGTCTCCGTCGACGCGATCGAGCACTGGATGATCTACCAGGCGCACCCGGACGTCGGGGCCATCCTCCACGTCCACGCCTGGATGGAGGGGATCGCCGCGACCGACGTGAACTACCCCTGCGGCACGCAGGAGCTCGCAGTCGCGGTCGCCGACCTCGTCGCGCTCGAGCCGGATCCGGCCCACGCCGTCATCGGGCTTCGCAACCACGGCATCACCTGCACCGGCGAGAGCCTCTCGGAGATCCTCGACCGCGTCGCGCCGAAGGTACTTCGCCAGGTCCCGATGACCTAGGGGCGCACGGTCAGACCCGTGGGGTCTGACCCCAGTCCGACCTGAGCCGAAGTGCCGTAAGCACTGCGAGTGCGGGAGCGATCACGACGTCGTTCGCGACGCACCAGACACAGATCGCGTCGATCACGAACAGCTGCAGGGCGAGGAGGTACATGCCGAACAGCAAGCCGATCAGCGCGATCGTGGCAGCGGCGAGACGCGCAACCGGCGCATCCCAGACGATCAGCGCGAGAATCACCGTGTAGGCGACGAGGCCCAGCACAGCAACGGGAACCCCAGCGATCTCCGCGTACTCCGACTCCTGCACGGTCTCGCAACCTCCGCCGGCGACGCACACGACCGTCGAATCCGCGTAGTGCGCCCACGTCAGGTATCCGGCGACGGCGATCCCCGCGAGCGCGACGAGTGCCGCCGCGATCCGCAGCGGGCGATCGCTCAACCCTGAAGAGCGGCGTCGAGTGCGGCCTGCATCTGCGCGACGGTCGCGACCTGGATCAGGTAAGGCTCCGAGTCACCGATCTTGATCAGGAGCGTTGGTGTGCCTGCGATTCCCGCGTCCGCAGCCTTTCCTGCCGCCGCGTCCGCGGCCTGCTGGATCTCGTCGGTTTCCGCGTCGGCGAACAGTCTCTCGGCGTCCAGGCCGTCGATCTCGCCCGCGAGCCGTCGGAGGAGCTCGTCCGTCACCCAGCCGTCGTTCTCACCGCCCTGGTTTCGATAGAGGGCTTCCTGAAGCTCCCAGAGCTTGCTCTGGAGCCCGGCGGCCAGGAGGAAACGGTGCGCCTTGACGGAATCCGGTCCGATGAAGGGGAACCCGCGGAACTCGGTGTTCGCTCGCCCGGGTCTCACGTACCCGTCGACGATCGACGGGAAGAGCCCCTCGGTGTAGCGGCGGCACGCGGGACACTGGAGGTCGGCGTACTCGATGAGCGTCACCTTCGCGTCCGGTGACCCGAGAACAGCGCCATCTTGTGGAATGCCTTGGAGGTCGACGACCGGTGTCGGGCTGGCAGCGGGTGCGCTGTTGTCGTTGCGAAGGAACAGCGCCACTGCGACCAGCGCCGCAGACACGGCGATTGCGACTCCGAACGCGAGAACGACGGCGCGTCCGGACGGACGGTTGCTCGACCCCGGGCTCATCGCCGCCATTGACCGAAGTCTGCCGGTTGGCGCGGCCGGCTGGATCCGAGAACCGCTCGATCCTCGCTGCCGACAAGAGGGTCGATGTGAAGAGCGAGCGCCGAGGCCGCGAAGTGGCCGCCTCTAGGGGGCCTTGCGCGAGCGGCTTCCGGTCTTGCGCTGAGTACTACGTCTTGAGCGCTCGAGCCGCGCGGCTCGAGGCCTGCGCGAGCGCGGCGTAGGCCGCTGCGCGCGCAGTTCTCGCTCCCGAGGCTTCCGCCACTTCGAGCGCGCGTATGCGGTCGGCCACCGCTGGGTCCAGCGGCTCCTTCCGACCCCATGCGAGAAACGTCTCGGACACGCTGCAGCGCTCCGCAAGCTCGCGGAGCACCTGGAGCGAGGGGGTCCGCTCGCCCCGCTCGATGCGCGAGATGTACGCCGGGCTGCACCCCGGGAAGGCGAGCTCCCGCTGGCTCAGGCGAGCGGACCCTCGCGCCTCCGCGAGCCGTCTCCCGACCGCGACCGGATCGTCCACGTGTGGGATCCGTTCCCGCATCACCGGCATCGACCGCCTCCCGCCTTGACGGGAGACAAGATACTCGGCCGGTCGAGGTTGCGCTACTCGTCACGATCTCGTTTGGCGTCAATGCGGCTGCGCCACGCTCGTCCGGGCGCGAAGATCGGCCTGAACGGAGACGACGCCTGGCACTCGCGCAACGAAAACGGGAAGCAGTTCGGCATCGGCCTCGGTCTCGACCTCGCCGCGGAGATCGACCCGACCCTCGACGACGTTCACGCTGACGCGGCCTGGCTCGAGCCAGAACGTGCGTCGCAGGATCTCGCCTCGAATCTCGTTGACGATCTCGGTGTCGGTGCGCGTGAACGCGCGGACGACGTCAGCGCGAGTGACGATTCCGACGAGCTTCCCGTTCTCCACAACCGGCAGCCGGTTGACTCCCTCGGTCACCATGAGCCTCGCAGCCTCGTGAACGGGCCGCTTCGGCCCGATCGTCACCGCCGGTCTCGTCATCGCGTCACCGACGGATTCGGCTCTGATCTTGTCCTCGATCCCGAAGTCGGACTCGAGGAGCCACCCGAGCAGTCTGTTCCGCGCAACCTCGCCGCCTGCCTTCACGACGATGTCCGCCTCCGACAGGACGCCGACGACGGCGCCCGAGGCATCCACGATCGGTACGCCCGAGATGCCTTTCTCCACAAGAAGTGAAGCTGCCTCACGAAGCGACGTCGCCGGCGTCAGGGTGACGACTTCGCTCGTCATCAGATCGCAAACCTTCATCAGTCCTCCTTCTGTCGTTCGCATCGTCGTCCCCGCTTCGGGTATCCGCATCGGTGCGCTCACGGAGGAGCGGTTCGGGTTTTCCGCCGCCTCGGTAGGGTGCGGCGGCAGTGACGGGAGTCGACGTTGCCACGGTGTTCGTTGCCGCGCTTCTGACGGCGCTCGCGACTGGTCTCGGCGCTCTGCCCCTTCTCTTCGCTCGAGCCGGCGCACGTCAGGCGCTCGGCATCGCGAACGCCGCTGCGAGCGGAGTCATGCTGGGTGCGAGCCTCAGCCTCGTCATCCAGGCTGCGGACCGAAGCGGCTCGGGAATGGCGGCGGGAGCGCTTGCGGGAGTCCTGTTCATCGTGGTGGCGTCGCACGTCCTGCACGCGCCCCACGGCGAGCTCGAGCTCGGCTCACTGCGGGGAGAGGATGCCGTGAAGGCGCTCCTCATCGTCACTGTGATGACGGTGCACTCCGTCGCAGAGGGCGTCGGCGTCGGCGCTGCGTTCGGAGGCGGCGAGACGCTCGGGATCCTGATCGCCGTCGCCATCGCGGTTCACAACATCCCCGAGGGTCTCGCCATCAGCCTCGTGCTCGTTCCGCGCGGTAGCTCGGTAAGGGCGGCAGCCGGCTGGAGCATCTTCTCGAGCCTTCCGCAGCCGTTGCTCGCGGTGCCGGCGTTCCTGTTCGTCGATGCGTTCCAAGGGCTTCTTCCTGCCGCTCTCGGGTTCGCCGCAGGCGCGATGATCTGGATGGTGGCGCGGGAGCTTCTGCCGGAGGCTCTTGCGCAGGCTCCGGCGGGAAGAGTCGTCGCGACTGCGGTGGTCTCCTTCGCGGCGATGTTCGCCTTTCAGGCGATCCTTCTGTAGCTGCGGCCCCAGGTGTCCCGATTACACCGCGGGTTACACCCCCGGACGAATGGCCGTCCCTCGAACGAGGGAGTAGCTTCGGGGCCATGATCGAACTGGCCACGGAGAAGAAGGCGGCGCCGATTACGCCTCGTCAGCGTGAGGTTGTCGCATTGATCGCAGCGGGTTGCTCGAACGACGAGGTCGGGGCGCGGCTCGGGATCTCCCCCAGGACGGCGAAGGCGCATTGCGACGTGCTCAGACAGAAGCTCGGAGTGCGGCGTCGGCGCCAGATCCCGATCGCGTTTCGATTGCTCACGGGAGAGGATCCGCTGTCTGCGGGGCACCGCTGGTCATTTGCGGCCCGGCTACCCCGCTGACCCCAGGGGCACCCCGGCTGCTCACGCAACCGCGGGTGCCCCCTCCGAGCTCGGGGTGGTAGGGTCGAGTGCCCCGATCCGGGCGAATTCGGTCAGGAGATGGCGACGACGGCGACAGTTTCGGAAGCCCGAGTCCTCAAGCGCCGGCGGATCATCGAGCGGCCACGTCTCTGTGCGCTCCTCGACGAGTCGAAAGCCCGCGTCAGGACGCTCGTTGCGCCTGCGGGGTACGGGAAGACGACGCTCGCCGAGCAGTGGGTTGCGCGCGAGGGTCATCGTGGAGCGTGGTTCACAGCACGTTCCTCGTCCACGGACGTCGCGGCGCTCGCGCTAGGACTCGCACGGAGCTCTTCGGCTCTCGTCGAACGATGTGACGCGCGGTTGCGGGAGCACCTCCGCGCGCTTCCCGCTCCGGCAGAGAACGTCGAGACGCTCGCCGAGATCCTCGGCGAGGATCTGGAGGGCTGGCCGGCCGATGCCTGGCTCGTGATCGACGAGTATCAAGAGATCGCCAAGGCCCCCGAGGCGGAACGGTTTGTATCCGCCCTCATGGCTGCTTCCCCGGTCCAGTTCCTGATCGCCAGCCGGCAGAGACCTTCATGGGTAACGGCGAAGGCGATTCTGTACGGAGACGTTCTCGAGCTCAACCAGACCGCGCTCGCGATGGACAGCCACGAGGCAGCTGACGTCCTGGTCGGGCGTAGCGCCCCGTCCGCGTCGGGGCTCGTCTCGCTCGCGAACGGCTGGCCTGCCGTGATCGGTCTGGCCGGCGTCTCCTCTGCGGAGATCGACAGCGATGCGGATCAGGTTCCGGAATCGCTCTACCGGTTCTTCGCCGAGGAGGTCTTCGGCGCGCTCGGCAACGATGTACAGCAGGGCCTGACCACGCTCTCCGTGGCTCCCCTGCTCGATCGCGAGTTGGCGGGAGAGCTTCTCGGCCCCGAGCACGCGGACTCCGTCTGCACCGCGGCTCTCGATGTCGGGATCCTCGTCGAGCGCGGGGCACAGCTCGAGCTCCACCCTCTGGCCCGCGCGTTCCTCGAGGAGCGGAGCGAGCAGCTCGGCCTGGTTGCCGGCGACGGGGCCGTCGCAACCTGCCTCGACCACTACCGGAGGCATCGCGAGTGGGATGCGGCGTTCGATCTCATTGCCCGGCTGGGCCCGGTGGGCGAGCTGGAGGTGCTGATGCGGGAGGCGCTCGACGAGCTTCTCGACACGGCTCGTCTTCCGACCGTCCAGAAGTGGTGCGGCCTCGCGTCGGACGCGGCCCTCGAGGCCCCGGTCTTCTCGGTTGCTCGGGCCGAAGTTGCCCTCAGATACGGACGTCACGTGGAGGCCAGGGCCTACGCCGAGGCCGCAGCCGGCGAGGAATCGGAGCTGGTCTTCCG
>DATDOS010000169.1:0-4629 GCA_035293125.1 Gaiellaceae bacterium
CGACGCCGATCATGAACATGCGCTTGCGCCCGAAGCGGTCGCCGAGCGCGGCTCCAGTGAGGAGGAACACGGCGAACGTCAGCGTGTACGCGTTGACGGTCCACTCGAGCTGCTCGAGCGAGGCGCCGAGATCGACGCGGATCACGGGGAGCGCGGTCGAGACGACGAGGTTGTCGAGCACGACCATGAAGAGCGCGATCGACGTGATCGCGAAGGTCCACAGGGTTCTCGCTCTGGCGGTCATCGGTCCTCCTCTGGATGTAGTGATTGATTACTCACAGTTGCAGGAAAAAAGAGAGAGGCGAACGTCACTCCCCGTGGGTCTCGCGGCAGCCGGAGATGAGGCGCACCGCCCAGGCCTCGGGCTCGGCCTCCTCGTGGAGTCCCATCGCGGCGATCACGTTCAGCAGCATCCCGCCCGCGAAGAAATAGGCGAGCTCCTTCTGTGATGCCCCCGAGACGCGCTCGGCGTACGTGTAGAGATCGCCGTACCCATCGCGGACGGCCTGGCGCACGTCCGGGTCGTCGAGCGCCGCGGCGTACGTCTGCAGCTGCGCTTGGAGCATCGTCGGATCCGTGCTCAAGAGCTCAGCGTATGCCCCACCCATCGCGTGCAGCGCCTCGCCGCCGCGAAGGCCCTCGGCGGCCCCCTGCATGGCCTCGAGGGTCCGGCGGAAGCACCGGCGAACCGCCGCGAGGTAAAGATCCTTCTTCGAGCCGAAGAGGCGGAAGAGGTAAGGCTGCGAGATACCGGCGCGGCGGGCGATCGCATCGGTCGACGCGCCGTGGAAGCCGGCGCGCGCGAACTCCCCGACCGCGGCCTCCAGGACGTCCTCACGCCGCTCCTCTGCCGTCTGTCGCGTCGCGGTTGCCATGATGAGGAAGTTAGCACTCACTCACAAGACTGTCAAGACCGCAGCGACACGCTCGACCTCGGCCTCGGTCGTCGTCGTCGCGAACGGGAGCGCAAGCGCACGCTCGAAGGCGCGGTCGGCTCCAGGGAAGGCGCCCTGCGAGCGGTACGGCTCGAGCCTGTGCAGGGCCCAGGTCCCGATCTGCGCCTCGATCCCCGCCTCGCGCAGCGCGGCGAGCGCGTCGTCGCGGCGGTCGAGCTGGACGACGTAGGCCTGCCACCCGTGCCGGTCACCTTCTGCGGCACTCGGGGTGAGCAGAAAGTGCTCGAGGCGCTCCGTGTACCAGCCCGCGACGCGTTCGCGCGCGGCGAGCAGCTCCTCGAGCCGCGCGAGCTGGGGGATCCCGATCGCGCACAGCAGATCCGGGAGCCGATAGTTGAAGCCGGGCAACGGCATGTCCCCGAGGGCCGCCCAGCCGTGGTGGCGGAGTCGCCGCACCACCGCGTCCAGCTCGGCCTCGTCCGTCGTTACAGCGCCTCCCTCGCCCGTCGTCACGATCTTGCGCGGGTGGAACGAGAGGCAGGCAGCGACGCCGAGAGCGCCGCACGGCGTTCCCCGATAGCGAGCGCCGAGAGCGCCGGCCGCGTCCTCGACGAGCACGACATCCTGCGGGACGGCGGTCTGCAGCGCCTCCCAGTCGACCGGACGGCCGAACAGGTGAACGGCCATGACGGCGCGCGTGCTCGACGTCGCCGCCGCAGCGACCGCCGCCGGATCGACGACGAACGTGTCTGGGTCGATGTCGACGAGCACCGCGCGAGCGCCGCAGAGCTCCACGGCATTCGCGGTCGCAGGAAACGTATAGGCGGGGACGATCACCTCGTCCCCCGGGCCGATCTCGAGGGCGAGCAGCGCGAGGTGCAGCGCGGCCGTCCCGGACGAGACGGCCGCCGCATGCGACGTGCCGACGGCACGCGCGATCGCAGCTTCGAACTCGTCGACTTTCGGGCCCATCGTCAGCTGCCCGGTGGCGATCACCTCTCTGACCGCGGCGAGCTCGGCCTCGCCCACGTCCGGCCGCGCCAGCCGGATCGGGTCGTTCATGTGGCGAGCTGCTTCCGGTACCAGGCGATCGTGCGCTCGAGCCCCTCGTCGAGATCGACCTTGGCCTCGAAGCCGAGCAGCTCCCGCGCCTTGTCCACGTTCGGGATGCGAAGCTCGACGTCGGTGTAATGGAGGGGCTGGAAGACGATCTCACCGGAGCATCCCGAGAGGCGCTTCACCCGCTGGGCGAGATCGTGGATCGTGACTGCGGACCGCGCATTGCCGATGTTGAAGCTCTCGCCGACGGCGTTCGCATGCTCGAGGGCCAGGAGGGCGCCGTCCACCATGTCGTCCACGTAGCACCACGCGCGGATCTGCGAGCCATCACCGTGGATCGTGAGGTCGCGTCCCGCGAGGGCGGCCTCGATGAACGCCCGGATCGCGCCGCCGCCGATCTGGCCCGGGCCGTAGACGTTGAACGGGCGTACGGAGGCAGTCGGCAGACCGAGCTCGGCGTGGTAGGCGTGGGCCATGTGCTCGCCGGCGAGCTTCGAGACGGCGTAGGTCCAGCGCGCCTCACCGACGGAGCCGATCGTCGTCACGTGCGCCTCGTGCACGTTGAACGCATGTTGACCGAACACCTCGCTGGTCGAGAAGTCGACGAGCCGTTCGATCGTGTCGCGCGAGGAAAGCGCGGCCTCGAGCACGTTGTACGTCCCGATCACGTTGACCCGCATCGTGCGGACGGGGCTCTCGAGGACCGTGTCCACGCCTGCGATCCCAGCGCAGTGGACGACGTGAGTCGCTCCGCTGACGAGGTCGGTCAGGCGCTCCGGGTCGAGGACGTCGCCCTGGACGAAGCGGAAGTTCGGATGCTCCGCGAGCGTCGTGCCGCCCAGGGTGTCCCGATGGAGGTTGTCGAGAGCGATGACCTCGTTCTCCTCCACGAGGCGCCGCGCGAGGGTCGTTCCGATGAACCCGGCGCCGCCGGTGATGACGATTCGCTTGCCGCTCAGTGACACGCGGCGAGTCTACGCACGAGCGGGAGCGCCTCGCGAGGAAGTACCTTGAAGGCATGCGCTTACACGTCGCATTCGCAATCGCAGCCGGTGCTCTCACAGCCTCCGTGTCGGCTCTCGGCGGCACGCCCTCGGCCACATCGCTGCGTGTCACGTACTGGGAGGATGGAGCGCGCGTCGCAGATCGCGTCACCTGGACGCTTCGCTGCAACCCCGCGCGGGGAACGCTCCCACGCCCCGCCCGAGCCTGCCGGCGGCTCGCCGCGGGGGGCCCTCGGCTGTTCGCACCGCTTCCGAAAGACGTCGTCTGCACCGAGATCTACGGCGGGCCTCAGATCGCGCGCGTGGTCGGCGTCGTCGGAGGGAAGCGCGTGTGGGCCACGTTCGCGCGCCGAAACGGATGCGAGATCGACCGTTGGAGCCGAGTATCGCCGTGGCTCCTTCCGCCAGGCGGGGTGACGAGCTAGCGCGGACCGTCGTCAGCCCGGATCGTTCATCTGGCGTGATCGCGAGGCGCCCGTCCGGCAGGCCGGACGGGATGCAACGCCCGCGCCAGATGAAAGATGCGGGCTAGCATCGGCGCGCGTGAAGACCGTCCTCTTCGTCGGTGCGGGGCGTCACCAGCAGCGCGCCATCGAGTACGCGCGCGACCGCAGGCTGCGCGTGGCAGCAGTCGATAGAAACGCACAGGCACCCGGCCTGGCGGCCGCGCACATCGCCGCGGTCGTCGACTTCACGGATGCCGAGGCGGTGATAGGGGTGGCCCGTCGCCATCTGGTCGACGGTGTGCTCACAGTCTCCGCCGATCGCGCCGTGCCGATTGTCGCGGCCGTAGCGGAAGAGCTCGCCCTGCCGGGGATCGGCAGGGACACCGCCCACCGTCTCACGCACAAGCTCACCATGCGAAGCGCTCTCGCGGCAGGTGGGCTTCCGCAGCCGCGGTTCGCAGGTCTTCGATCGGAGTCGGACATCGAGCCGGCGCTCGACGCAGTCGACTTCCCAGCGGTACTGAAACCCGTGGACTCGGGCGGGCAGCGCGCCGTCTTCCGCGTCGAGTCCCGGGACGACGTCGGGCGCAACCTCGCAGAGGCGCTCGCGGAGTCGCCGACACACGAGGCGATCCTCGAGGCGTTCGTGGACGGAATCGAGCTGAACGGGATCGTCATCGCCCGCGGCGGCGAGCCCGCTCTCGTCACCCTCTCGGACCGGCTGCGCCCCCCGGGCATCGGGTTCGGCGTGGGGTGGATCCACGTCTACCCGCCGTCGATCGACGACGAGCAACTCCGGCTCGCCGAGCACGTCGCGGTCGAGTCGGTGCGCGCCCTCGGTCTTCGCGACGCGATCGCCTTCCCTCAGTTGATCGCCGAGCCCGAAGGCGGTGTCGCCGTCGTGGAGGTGGCAGCTCGAATCCCCGGCGGTCAGATGGCGGATCTCGTCCGGCACGCAACGGGCGTCGACCTGGTGGAGGTCGCCCTCCGGCAGGCGCTCGGCGAGGACGTGCCGGACGAGGTCGCGCTGCCCCGATTCACACAGCCGCTCGCGATTCGCTTCTTCACCGCCGAGCCGGGGACCTTGCCCACCGGGCGCGTGCTGCGCATCGGCAGCCTCGAGCCCGTTCTCGCGTCGGAGGGTGTCGTCCAGGCGGACACCTACCTCGAGATCGGTGAGACGATTCGCCCCGTGCGCAGAGACGGCGACCGGCGGGGCTACGT
>DATDOS010000170.1:0-17347 GCA_035293125.1 Gaiellaceae bacterium
CTCCCAACCCCGATCATCTTGTAGCCGTGGTTCGAGTCGAGGATGGCGTACAGGTTCGGTCCGAAGTAGTCGAAGACCGGGAAGTTGTCCGCCGTGAACGCGCCGACGCCGCCCGAGCGCGCCGTCTTGTACTGAGCGCGACAGCCTTCGAAGCGACTCATCGAGTGCGAGAGCGCCGCGCACCACATGTCGGGGAAGCCCGGATCGACGTCCGTCGTCGACGGGTACGGGTCGAGCTCCACATCCCCCTCCACGACAAGCGGCGATGCCCCGCCCTGGACGCCGTGACGGTCGCGCTTGAAGTAGATCCCCCAGAGCTCGTCGGTGACGAGCTCCCCGTCGTCCGTGCACAGGGGGGCATCGGTGTCGAGGTGGATGACCGGGGGTGGGCCGCCATCGGCCGTCGCGAACATGAGCGGGTCGACCGTGATCTCGCCCTCCTGCAGGTTCCAGTACGTCCACATCGGGCGATCTGGGACGATCCTTCCGGACGGCGTCGTGATGTCGATCCTGTCCGGGAGGCCGAGCATCGCCCAGAACCGTGCCGCCCAGGGGCCGGGTGCGATCACCACCTGCTCGCCGACCTCGATCTCGCCCTTGCTCGTCTCGATCGCTGTGACGGCGCGGTCGGCGCCGAACCGGAAGCCGGTGACCTCGGTGTATGAGAGGAGCGAGACACCTTCACCGAGGCACTTGTCGCGGAGCCCGAGGACGGACTCGACGTTGAAGGCAAACCCGCCCTGGTGCTCGTGAAGGCAGATCGTCACTCCCTGCGCGCGCCAGTCTGGGAACAGGCGCTTCATGTGTGCGTCGACCTCCGCCGCTCCGACGATCAGCTCCGAGCGGTAGCCGATTCGCTCCTGCCTCTCGTACGTCGCGGTGAGGTCGGACTCCTGCACTGCAGCTCCGAGCGCGATGTAGCCGACCGGGTTGTAGGCGAACGCCTCGGGGTCGGATTCCCAGACCTCGACGCAGGCCTGCATCAGCTCGCTCATCGCGGGCTGGAAGTAGTTGTTGCGGACGACGCCGCAGGCGATCCCACTCGCCCCCGCGCCCGGGGTCGCCTTGTCGAGGACGAGCACGTCTGCGCCCGAGCCGAGTCCGCGCTCGACGAGCTCCTTCGCGAGGTGGTAGGCCGTCGACAGACCGTGGATGCCAGCCCCGACGACGACGTAGGGGGCTCGCTTCGGAACGGCCATGCTATTGCCTCCTCGACAATGGCGTTGCGGACACGTCTACGAGACGGTAGCACGGTCTGCTCACGAATTCATCTCTCCTCGGGCGTGAGCTGCCAGCTCGGAAGGCTCTGCGCGCGACGCCGTATCCGACGCCGCCACCACGGCATGAACCAGATGAACCAGAACGTGAGCACGACCGGCAAGAGCAGGATCAGGTTCTCCGCCACGAACACGGCGAGGGCACCGAATACGAGCGCGAGCCCGAGGGCGATTCCGATCACGACGAGCCGGTAGTTCCGCATCTCGCGCATGATTCCCCAGTAGTCCTCCGCCGGGATCTGCGCCGTGTCCCAGCGGCGGCCGCACTTCTCGCACTGCCACGTCTCGCCGTAGGGAACATGGCGAACCTCGCCGCACTTGCATGAGACGGTGATCGGCGGCCCCTTCACGGAAACGATCCTAACGCCGCTCCCGAGGTTGAGTCCGGCCGCCAACCGTGTTACGGTCGTGCGGATTCCGCGGGTGTACCCCGCTCCGGTCCGGCTAGGGAGGTGCTTTGTGAGTGAGGCTGTCTATGCGGGCGCGGCCATCGAGGAGCGCCAGCTCTTAAAGGCGCTCCGCTGGTACGACGGGTTCGTCATCGCGCTGGCCAACCCGGGCTTCCTCCTCGGGTCGCTCGGCTATTCGATCGGCGCTCTCGGCGGGTGGGGCGCGGTGTTCTTGTGGACCGTGTCCATGACCATCGGCGTCCTCTCGAACTGGATCTACTCCGAGACCGCCGCGATGTTCCCCGATAAGTCGGGGGGGATCGCCCTTTATGCGCACGAGGGCTGGAAGCGCTACTTCACTCCGATTGGGCCAGTAGCGACGTTCGGCTACTGGTTCGCATGGTCCTCCGTCCTCGCGCTCTTCGGGATCGTCATCGGCGGGCTGATCCAGGCGGAGTGGTTCCCGGGAGAGCCAGCCGGCGGGATCGGAGAGGGTGCAACCGGGTACTTCAGCTCGGGGCCGGTCGAGATCGGGCTCCCGCACCTCATTGCGGCTGGCGCGATCATCGCCGTTTGGATCGTCAACATCTTCGGCATCCGGCCGGCGGTGTGGCTTGCGTACGGGACAGGCGCGCTGCTGATGGTCCCGCTTGCCGTGTTCATCTTCCTCCCGTACCTGACGGGCGAGTGGGAGAGCTCCAACCTCACCTGGACGCTCAATGACGCCGGGCAGCCCTGGGGCGGGCTGAAGACCGCCTTGGTGTGGCTGTTCGTGATGGGGTGGTCGGCCTACGGCGTCGAAACCTGTGCGACGTTCGCGCCTGAGTACAAGGACACGGTCCGCGACACGACGCTCGCGCTCCGAACGTCAGCGATCTTCTCGCTCTTCGTCTACGCGCTCCTGCCGCTGGGCATCAGCGGCGTGCTGTCGCAGGAGGCAATCGCGGAGAACCCGGTGGCTTTCTATGTGCCGGCGTTCCAGGAGATCCTCGGCGGCGGCTCCCAGATCATGGTCGTCCTTCTCATCGCCAGTCTGCTCCTCTCGATGAACACGGCGACCGCGGACGGTTCGCGCGCCCTTTACGGGATCGCCCGCGACGACATGACGATCAAGCAACTCGTCCATCTCAACCGCTTCCACGTCCCGAGTCGCGCGATGACGGTGGACATGATCGTCAACCTCCTCCTCGTGTTCTTCGTCGGCAATACGCTGGCGATCCTCTACACGGGGAACGTGGGGTACATCCTGGCCCACTTCTTCGCCTTGACCGCGTTCATCCTCCTCCGGCGCGATCGCCCGCGCTGGCCGCGGCCGATCAAGGTGAGCTCGATCTGGATCCCGATCGCGGCCGTCCTGGCGGCGGCCAACGCACTCTTCATCTACGTCGGCGTCACCGACCCCGGGCTGACATATGCGGCAGAGACGAAGCACGTCCTCATCGGCCTTGCCGTCCTCGGGATCTCGGTTCTGCTGTGGCTGTTCCGGAAGATCGTCCAGGACGGCCAGGCGCCGCGTCTGCGCGAGGAGACCCCAGCGACTCCGGAGGCGGCCGGCACGTAGTCGCTCCTCATCGGTCGGTCGAGAGGCGGGGCGTGAGCCCCGCCTCTCACGTCACAATCCTTCGCATGGAGCGCTCGCCGGCACCGGAGGAGGTTCCGGCTGGGGCGGCGACCATTCGCTGTTCCTCGGCCGGGGTGAGGGCTGTGCGGGTGCGGCACGGCGAGCGGAGACCCCTGAGAGGTGAGAGAGTTGCGGGCGATGGAGACGTGCGATTCAGGAGGACTGATTCAGGAGGAGTCATGAGCGAGATTATCCGCACCGCATTCGATCAGCCTCAGCGCGCCATGGGCGGCGACCTCGTCGACTGGGAGGGCTGGTACTGGCCAAACCACTTCGGTGATCCGGGCGCCGAGCACCACGCCGTACGCACCGATGTCGGCGTCTGGGACGCGTCGCCGTTGCGCAAGTGGCTCTTTCACGGGCCAGACGCGCTGCGCGCCGCCGACCGCGTCTTCACGAACGACATGGCGGGGCTCGAGATCGGGCAGGTGCGCTACGCGCCGTTCTGCGACGAGAACGGGAAGATGGTCGGCGACGGGACTGCCTTCCGGGTCGCAGACGACCAGTGCATCGTGGTCACGGCGCTCGACTCGGACCTCGGCCACTTCACGTCCGTACTCGACGGCATGGATCTGGAGATCGACCCGATGACGCAGCGGAGTCCGCAGCTCGGCATCAACGGGCCGCGCTCGCGCGACCTTCTGCAGGGCCTGACGAGCGCGGACGTCTCGAGCTTGCGCTACTTCCGCTTCTGGCCGGAGCGGGTCGAGGTCGGCGGCGTCCCCTGCTGGGTTTCCCGGACCGGATATTCGGGCGAGCTCGGCTACGAGCTCTTCTGCTCGCCCGAGGGTGCCGAGCAGCTCTGGGAGGCGATCGTCGGCGCCGGTGCGAGGCCCTACGGACTCGCCGCCGTCGAGACGATCCGCATCGAGTCGGGACTCATCTTCATTGGCTACGACTACTTCCAGCATGAGACGAGCCCGTACGACGTGGGGCTCGACAAGCTGATCCGGCTCGACAAGGCCGACTTCTGCGGCAAGGCGGCGCTCGAGGGGGAGGGCGCAAGCCCGCCGAACCGGTTCGTCACGCTCGTCGTCGACGGGCCCGTTCCCGAGTACGGCGCCGCCGTGACGAGGGGCAGCGAGCGAGTCGGTACGGTGACGAGTCCCTGCGACAGCCCGACTCTCGGCAAAGTGATCGGCCTCGCTGTGCTCCGCGCGGATCTCGCCCGGGAGGGCGAGGGTGTCGAGGTCGCCGTCGAGGACGGGACGGCGCCCGCGACGGTCGCGCCGTTGCCGATCTACGACCCCGAGAAGGTCCGGCCGCGCGCTCGAGCCTGAGATCAGGCGGACCAGGACGGGCCGGCGGACGACGAGGAGGCGACGCGAGGAGTCCTGCGCAAGGAGGGCGGTCGCGACCGCGCGGGACCGACGACGACCTGGGATCGTGCCGGCCGCCCTGGGCGGTCAGCGCAGGAGGGGCGGGACGGTTCTCCGTTACGTCGCGACGCCTGCCGTGGGAGAATCGATGTACGCACAACTACCCAGAGGAGGGATACGGGCATGGCGCGCGACCCCAAGCACGACATCCTTTTCGAGCCGATCCAGATCGGCCCGAAGACGATGAGGAACCGCTTCTACCAAATTCCCCACTGCAACGGTTTCGGCTCGGAGAAGCCGTTCAGCCAGGCGTTCTTCCGTGCGGTGAAGGCAGAGGGTGGCTACGCCGCCGTGTCCACCGAGTACTGCTCGATCTCGCCCGAGTCGGACGACACGCACCGCATGTCCGCACGGCTCTGGGACGACGACGACATCAAGAACCTGTCGCTCATGTGCGACATGCTCCACGAGCACGACTGCCTCTCGGCCGCCGAGCTCTGGTACGGCGGTCCGCACGCGCCGTGCATGGAGACGCGCTGCGTGGCGCGCGGGCCGTCGCAAATCCCCTCTGACTTCGAGTACCTCACGTACGCGATCGAGGCGGACAAGGACGACATCCGCTACCTGCAGCGGCTCTACGTCGAGGCCGCGAAGCGCGCGCGCACCGCGGGCTTCGACATCGTCTACGTCTACGGGTCCCACTCGTACCTGCCGCAGCAGTTCCTGACGCCGTTCTACAACAAGCGCACGGACGAGTACGGAGGGTCCTTCGAGAACCGAGCCCGGTTCTGGCGAGAGACGATCGAGCAGGTGAAGGAGGCCGTCGGTGACGACTGCGCCATCGCCGTCCGCATGTCGACGGACATGTTCTTGGGCGAGGCCGGCACGCAGCTCGAGCGCGACTGCCTGCCCTTCGTCGAGCTCGTCGACGAGCTCGTCGACGTCTGGGACATCAACCTCTCGGGCATCGCCGAGTGGGGCGAGGACGCGACGCCGTCGCGCTTCTACGAGCAGGGGCGTGCGCTGCCCTGGCAGGCTGCGGTCAAGGCGATCTCGAAGAAGCCCGTCCTCGGCGTCGGGCGCTGGACGGACCCGAACGCGATGGTGGACGCGATCAACGAGGGCAAGCTCGACATCATCGCCACGTGCCGCCCGTCGACGTCCGACCCCTTCCTCCCGAAGAAGATCGAGGAGGGCCGACTCGACGACATCCGCGAGTGCATCGGCTGCAACGTCTGCATCTCCCGCTGGGAGATCGGCGGGCCGCCGCTCATCTGCACGCAGAACGCGACCGCGGGCGAGGAGTACCGGCGCGGCTGGCACCCCGAGAAGTTCACCACAGCCCGGAACGCCGACAACGACGTGCTCGTGGTCGGGGCTGGGCCGGCGGGCATGGAGTGCGCGATGGTGCTCGGCAAGCGCGGCATGCGGCGTGTGCATCTCGTCGACGCGGCCGACGACATGGGCGGGACGATGCGCTGGATTCCGCAGCTTCCCGGTCTCGGCGAGTGGGCGCGCCTCGTCAACTACCGCAAGATCCAGATCGACAAGCTCAAGAACGTCGAGTTCCTCGCCTCCATGAAGCTGTCCGCGACGGACGTGGCGGCGTACGGCGCGGAGATCGTCGTCGTCGCGACCGGCTCGTACTGGGCCACGGACGGCCTCAACGGGGCTTCGCACGACGTCATCCCGGGAGCCGACGCGAGCCTCGCCTGGCAGGCGACGCCGGACCAGATCATGGGCGAGGGCAAGCAACTCGACGGCGAGCGTGTCCTCGTCTTCGACAACGACGGCTACTTCATGGGCGTCTCGATCTCGGAGATGCTCGCGCTCGAGGGCAAGAAGGTGACGCTGATGACCCCGATGGGGAACGTGGCGCCTTACATGCACTTCACGCTCGAGGCACCCAACATGCACCGGCGGCTGCACTCGCTGGGCGTCGAGATCGTCACGTACTACCTGCCCAGCCGCTTCGAGCCCGGCGCGGTCGTGGCGACGCACGTCTACGACGAGCACGGCCACGAGCGTACGTGGGACGTCGACGGCGTCGTGCTCGTGTCGCAGCGGCGGTCGAACGAGGCGCTCTTCCGGTCGCTGAAGGACGACATCGGCCTCGACACCCTGAAGGCGGAGGGCGTGGACGCGCTCTACCGCATCGGCGACTGCGAGGCGCCGCGGCTGCTGGCGGACGCGGTGTTCTCCGGACACCGGCTTGCCCGTGAGATCGACTCGCCCGACCCGTCGGTGCCGCTGCCATTCCGCCGCGAGCGGCGTGTGGTGGATGCGGGAACGGTCGCGAGCGAGCGCGCGTGGCACGAGGCGGTGGTGGCGGGAACCGCCTCGTGAAGACCGTCGTCTGCGTGAAGCAGGTCCGCACGCTCGGCGACGAGGTGCAGTTCACCGACGGCGGGATGGACGTCGACCCCGACTACGTCGACCTCGCGCTCAACGAGTGGGACTCGTACGCGATGGAAGAGGCACTCCGGCTGCGCGAGGCGCACGGAGGCGAGGTTCTCGTCCTCACGTGTGGCGGCAAGGAGAGCGAGGCAGCGCTTCGGCGCTGCCTCGCGATGGGAGCCGACCGCGCGGCGCGAGTCGAGGGCGCGGAGGGTAACGATGCGATCCGGGTCGCCCACGCTCTCGCCGGCGTCGTGCGCGAGGAGGGCGCCGACCTCGTGCTCTGCGGCGTCCAGTCGAGCGACTCCGTGCAGGCGGCGACCGGCACGGCCCTCGCGGAGCTGCTCGGACTGCCGCGCGTCGCGGTCGTCACGCGCCTCGAGGTGAGGCAGGGGACCGCCCGCGTACACCGCGAGCTCGAAGGCGGCCTCGTCGACGTCGTCGACGTCGAGATGCCGGCCGTCCTGACGATCCAGACCGGCATCAACAAGCCACGCTACGCCAACCTGCGCGCGATCAAACAGGCGGAGCAGGTCGAGATCGCCGTCAGCCAGGCGGAGGACGCCCCGTCTGCCTCGCGCGTACGGCGCATGTTCGTGCCCGCTCGGGGGGCAGGCGCCGAGATGCTCGGCACGGACCCGGCCGAGGTCGCCGAGCGCATCGCCGAGATCGTGAGGGAGCGCACGGCATGAGCGTCCTCGTCCTCGCGGAGCACCTGCGGGGCGAGGTCCGCGCCGTCACGCACGAGCTCGTCAGCGCGGGCCGGTCGTTCGCCCCCACGGTCGCCGTCGCGGTCGTCGCCCGCGATCCGGAGCCGCTCGTTGACGCCGTCCGCGTCGAGGGCGTCGACGAGATCGTCACGGTCGCCGCCGGTACGGACGAGTTCGAGAACGACACGTACCAGCAGGCTCTGGAGGCGCTCATCGCCGCTCGCCAACCGCGGGTCGTCCTGCTCGCCTTCACCGTGAACGCGATGGGCTACGCGCCCGCGGTCGCGGCGAAGCTCGGGCTCGGCTTCGCGAGCGACGTCCACGGCGTGGCGCTGGAAGGCGACTCCGTCATCGCGACGAGGTCGTTCTACGGCGGCAAGGTCGATGCCGAGGTCGAGTTCCCGGGCGTGAGCACGGTGCTCCTCCTGTTGCGCCCGACGACGTGGCCGCCCGCGGAGAGTGCGAGCGGCGCCCCCGTGTCGTCCCTCGACGTCGACGTCGCCCCGTCGCGGGCGCGGCACGTCGAGTTCGCCGAGGTCGCCGCCTCGACGGACGTCGATATCACGCAGGCGGACTTCCTCCTCTCCGTCGGGCGGGGCATCGGCGACGCCGAAGCGATCCGGCAGTTCGAGGGCCTCGCTGCGAAAATGGGCGCCACGCTATCGGTCTCCCGTCCGATCGTCGACGCTGGATGGATGCCCTCCTCGCGCCAGGTCGGGCAGTCGGGCAAGACGGTGAAGCCGAAGGTGTACCTCGCGTTCGGCATCTCCGGCGCCGTCCAGCATCTCGCCGGGATGAAGGCGAGCGGGACGATCATCGCCGTCAACACCGACCCGGACGCGTCGATCTTCGACGTCGCCCACTACGGGGCCGTCGCGGACCTCTTCGACGTCGCGGAGGAGCTGGACAAGCTCTACTGACATGACGGAGACCCGCGAGACGTTCGCCGGTCTCTCCGACTGGCAGATCGGCCTGTGGTACTCGATGAGCGCGGTCTCGACGGCGATCTTCGTCGTGGGGGGCGTGCTGCTCGTGCGCAAGTACCGCCGTGGCCGAAGCGGGCTCGGCTTCGACCGACCGGTGCGGCGCGTCGTGCGCACCGCGTGGATCGTGCTCTCGCACGCGTGGATCAGGCGGAGAGACGGCGTCGCGGGCGTCGCTCACCTGCTCGTCTTTTACGGCTTCGTCGTGCTCTTCATCGGGACGGGGATCCTCGCCTTCCAAGACGAGGTCGCCGAGCCGCTCCTTGGCTGGACGTTCTGGGAGGGACCCTTCTACCTCGGCTACTCGCTGTTTCTCGACGTGTTCGGCTTCGCCCTCCTCGCCGGGCTCGTCATCTTCGCGCTGAAGCGCGCCCGCCGTCCGCTGCGGCTGGACTACCGGCGCGTGGACGGGCGCGCCGGCGACTACGACCGCCGGCGCTACGGTGCCGGCGACTCGCTCTTCCTCGGCGCACTCTTCTTCCTCGGCGTGTCGGGGTTCCTGCTCGAGGCGCTGCGGGTCGCCGAGACCGACCCGTCGTTCGAGCGGTGGGCGCCGTTCGGGTGGGTCGCCGGGCAGGCGCTGCAAGGGCTCGGTGTCGACGGCGAATCCGCGTCCGCCGCACACTTCCGCATCTGGTGGGCCCACGGCGCGGCAGCGCTCGCGTTCGTGGCCGCGATCCCGTTCACGAAGGCAGTGCACATGCTCACGGCGCCCGCGAGCGTCGCGACGAGGGACGGCCTGGTCGGCAGGCGCCTCGAGGCGCTTCCGGAGAACGCGAAGCCCGAGGAGGTCGGTGTGGGCCTCGTCTTCGAGCTTTCGCAGCGGCATCTGATCGAACTCGACGCGTGCACGAAGTGCGGGAAGTGCCACGTCGCGTGCCCCGCACAGGCGACCGGCTATCCGCTCTCGCCCCGCGACCTCGTACTCGATCTACGCGAGCAGGCGGAAGGCACACACGGCGCCAGGTCGACACTCGGAGTCGAGCCCCGCTACGCACCGGACGCGGTGATCATCGGCAACACGATCCGCCCCGAAACGGTGTGGTCGTGCATGCAGTGCATGGCGTGCGTCGAGATCTGCCCGGTCGGCATCGAGCACGTGCCAATCATCACCCACCTGCGCCGCCGCCTCGTCGATGTCGGCGAAGTGGACCCGCTGCTCCAGTCCACCTTCGAGATGATCTACGAGTCCGGAAACTCGTTTGGCGAGCCGAAGCGAAAGCGTGGTCGCTGGGCGAAGGAGCTCGAGTTCGAGGTGAAGGACGCCCGCAAGGTGCCGGTCGAGCTGCTCTGGTTCGTCGGCGACTACGCGTCGCTCGATCCGCGCAACCAGCGGGTGTCGCAGGCGCTCGCACGGATCCTCCGTCATGCGGGCGTGGACTTCGGGCTGCTCTACGAGGCGGAGCGCAACGCGGGGAACGACGTTCGGCGGGCCGGGGAGGAAGGCCTCTTCACGGATCTCGCTGAGAGCAACATCGAGACGATCTCCGGCTGTGACTTCGAGCGGATCCTCACCTCCGACCCGCACTCGTTCAACACGATCAAGAACGAGTATCCGTCGCTTGGAGGCGCGTGGAACGTCGTGCACCACTCACAGCTCCTGCTCGAGCTGCTCGAGTCGGGCGCGCTGACGCCGTCCAAGCCGCTCGGCTACCGCGTCACCTACCACGACCCGTGCGCCCTGGGGCGCTACAACGGCGTGTACGACGCTCCGCGCCAGGTGCTCGCCGCGGTCGGCTGCGAGCTGGTCGAGATGCCGCGCAACCGGGACAACAGCTTCTGCTGCGGGGCCGGCGGCGGGCGGATCTGGATGGAGGAGCTGAAGGCCGGCGACGGCCCACGCCCGTCGGAGTCGCGCATCGACGAGGCGACGTCCCTCCCGGATGTCCGCTACTTCGTCGTCTGCTGCCCGAAGGACGTGACGATGTACGAGGACGCGATCAAGACATCCGGGAATCAGGGCGCTATCGAGCTGCGCGAGCTGTCCGAGCTCGTGTTCGAGGCACTTGACCTGCGTCTGCCCGCGGTCGCCGCGGCGGGCGGCGACGGCGCGGCCGCGGAACCAGCCTGATCGACGCGTGCTCGCTCGGGTCCCGGGAACGCAGGAACCCTTCCGCCGCACCTTCGGTCACGTTCGCTTTAGGGTAGGCGGCGGACCGCGAACAGGAGAGGTGCACGTTGAGCAAGGAGACCGCCTTCGTCCCGCGCCTTCGGGAGATGACCGACGAGTGGATGGACTTGTTCGGGTACTGGGCGCCCTCCGTCGTCTCAGACACGCTCGAGGAGTACCGTGCGTGCCGCGATGCGGCGGCGCTGATGGATTTCACCATGCTGCGCAAGGTCGACATCGATGGCCCGGGGGCGCAGGCATTCGTGAACACGATCGTGACAAGGGACGTCGCCGCTCTCCAGCCCGGGCAGATCGCCTACGGGGCGCTCTGCGACGAAGACGGGAAGATGGTGGACGACTGCACCGTGATGGTGCGCTCCGCGGATCGCATCCGCTTCTGCGGCGCGAACGACCGCGACTACGAGATCTTCCGTGCGCAGGCGCCGGACGGAGTCGTCGTGAGGGAGTTCACGGACGCGATGCCGCACCTCTGCCTGCAGGGGCCGAAGAGTCGGGAGATGCTCCAGGGGCTCACGGAGAGCGAGCTCTCGAACGCCGCCTTCCCGTACTACACATTCCGCGAGGACGTCGAGATCGCCGGGGTGCCCGTGTTCATGACGCGCCTGGGGTACACCGCTGAGCTCGGCTACGAGCTGTGGGTCGAGGAGCACCGTGCGCTCGAGCTGTGGGACGCGCTCGTGGCGGCGCTGACGCCGCAGGGGATGAAGGTGATCGGCATGGTCGCGCTCGACCTCTTCCGCATCGAGGGCGGCTTCATCATCGGCGGCGTCGAGTACGACCCCACGGTGTCCCCGTACGAGTGCGGGCTCGGGTGGTCGGTCGCGCTGGACAAAGGCGACTTCCGGGGACGCGAGGGCCTCCTCCGCGACCGCGAAGAGAGCGAACTGCGGCTGACGAGCGTGGTGCTCGCCGGCGGCGGCGATGACGTCAGTGGCGCGCCGCTCTTCGTCGACGGCGCGAGCGTCGGACTCGTCACTCAGGCGATCGAGTCGCCGTACCTCGGCGGCCGGACGCTCGGGCTCGCGAAGATCCGCCGGGATCTGAACGTGCCCGGCACCGCCGTCGTCGCCCGTTTCGACGGGAAGGACGTCGCGGGCGAAGTTGTCGAGCACCCCGTCTACGAGAAGGGGCGCCGCAAGGCGAAGGAGTCGTGAGCTACCGCCTCTGGTGGCGGTGGAACGACGGCGTCGGCGGCCACGTGTGGCTGTCGGCCGACGATGCGCGGCGGCTTGCGGACGAGATGGCGCTGCAGGGCTGCGGTGGCTTCGCCGACCGCATCACATCCGTCGAGGACGAGGCGACGATCACGCCACAGGAGGTCGCCGCGGCGCTCGAGAGCGTCTCCGCGGAGCCGATCGCGCTCGCCGATGTCGCGCTGTGGGAGGACTGGATCCACTTCCTCGAGGGCGCGGAGGCGAAGGGCGGGCTGCTCGTAAGGCGCTGACACGGCACGGCGCCGCCCGGCTGCTGGCCGGCGCGGCAGCGGCTACGTCCAGGGGTACGGGCTCGCTGAGGTGGGGTGCAGCGCGCCGGCGGCGAAGCGCGAGAGGCGAAACGCGTTGAGCTCCCGTGCGGTGCGACCTTCGATCTCTGCCGCCGCAAGCTTCCCCAGCGCGAGCATCTTGAACCCGTGGTTCGAGTCGAGGACGGCGTAGACGTTCTCGCGCAGGAAGTCGACGACCGGATAGGAGTCGGGCGTGAAGCACGTCTGCGCGCCGTAGGACGAGCACGTCCAGCGGTCGAACCCGCCTTGGAACCGCCCGAGCGCCCACGCCATCGCCGCGGCGACGGTCTCGTCGAAGTCGGTCGTCGTCGTCCCGTGCTCGGGATGCGACGGCCCGTACGGATCGAGCTCGCAGTCCGCGTCGAGCGGCAGCGGGAGGGCGCCGACGGCGGACCCGCGCCCGAGACCCGGTCGAAAGTAGATCCCCCAGGGGGCCGGAAGGCCGGGGAGCGGCTCGTCGGCGTCGAGATGGACGACCGGGCTTCGCGGGTCGAGCGCCGCGGTCTCGTGCAGGTACTCGCCCTCGCGCACCTGCCAGTAGTGAAACGGAAGCTCGTCGGCGAGGTCGAGCAGCTGCACGAGGTCCCTCGCCCAGGGTCCCGGAGTGAGGACGACGGTGCCGCACTCGATTCGTCCCGCGCTCGTCTCGACCGCGCGCACGGCGCCCCCTTCGATCTCGAAGCCGAGCACCTCGATCCCCTCGAGCACACGGACGCCGGCAGCGCGTGCCATGCCGTCGAGCGCCGCGAGTGTCGCGGTCGGGTCGGCCCAGCCGCTGCGCTCCTCGTGCAGGAGCGCCGTCGATCCACGCACCCGCCAATCCGGGAAGACCTTCTCCATGTGCCGTCGGACGTCTTCGGCGCCGTGGACGAGTGTCGACGCGTACCCGACCTCGGCGTGCTGCTCGGCGATGCGCTCGAGCTCCTCCGCCTGGGCCTCCGGCACGACGGCGATGTAGCCGACCTGCCTGAAGCCGAAGAGCGCCGGGTCGAGCTCGAAGATCTCGACCGACCGCCGGACGATCTCGTTCATCGCCGCGGAGAGGTAGAAGTTGCGGACGATCCCACCGGAAACTCCGCTCGCCCCGGCGCCGACACGCTGCTTGTCGAGCACGATGATGCCGTCGCCGGAGGCCCTGAGCTCGGCGAGGTGGACGGCCGTCGACAGGCCGTGCACACCCGCTCCCACGATCACCACGCGCTCGCGCACCTGCGAAACGCTATCCCGAAGCCGTCTAGAATCGGATGATGCCGCTCGTTGCCGACCACATGACTCGGAATCTGCTGACGATTCCGGCAGGCGGGACGATCGGCGAGGCGGCGGCGCAGATGGCCGAGCGGGGCGTCGGTGCCGTCGTCGTGCTCGAGGGCGAGACGATCGCAGCCATCCTCACCGAGCGCGACGTCATGAAGGCGGTCGCCGCCGGCCAGGACGGCAGCGCTCGAGTCGCAGACTGGATGACCAGGCACCCGGACACGATCGAGCCCACGGACACGACCGATCACGCCGCGTCGCTGATGATCCACGGCGGCTTTCGACACCTGCCGGTCGTCGATGAAGGCAACGTCGTCGGGATCGTCTCGATCCGCGACCTGATGCGGGTTGCGCTCGACGACCGCTCGCCGCGCGGCGTCTAGTAAACGACGACGCGGTCGAGCCAGCGCTCGAACAGCGCGCGACCTTCCGCTCCCATCTCCGGGGCGCGCTGCTCGATCGAGGCGAGGAACGCAGGGGCTTCCTCGGCGCCCAACGTGCGTTCGAGCGACGAGACGTACTCGGGTACTCGAGCCCACTCGCGGACCATCTCCGCCGACACCTCGAGGTGGAATTGCACGCCGTACGCGCGCTCGAAGCGGAACGCCTGGTTCTCGTAGGCCGGGGAGCTTGCGAGGCGAACCGCGCCAACGGGGAGATCGAACGTGTCCCCGTGCCACTGGAGCGTCACGAGGTCGTCCGGGGCGCCGCCGAACACGGGATCGGCGCGGGCTTCCTCGGTCAGTTGGACCGGCAACAGCCCGACCTCGGGGTCGGGGCCGGGGTAGACGCGTGCTCCCAGGCTCGCGGCGAGGAGCTGCACACCAAGGCAGACGCCCCAGTACGGCACGCCTGCACGGACCGACTCCGCGATCAGCGCCTTCTCCTCCGTCAGCCACGGCAGCGCGGCGTCGTCGTTCGCCGACATCGGCCCGCCCATGGCGACGATCGCGTCGAACTCGCGCCAGTCGGGAAGCGGCTCGCCCTCGTCGAGCTCGACGCGGTGAAGCTCGGCGCCGCGCTCGCGCAGCACGTCCTCGAACACGCCCGGCGGCTCGCAGGCGATGTGCTGGAGTACGAATGCGCGTATCGGGCGGTCTCCCACTCCGCCTGAGTGTGCAGTATGCGAAGGGAGAGCGCACGATCAGGGATTCCACTGATGCGCAGACCTCTCTGGAGACGCACCCTCGCGCCGGAGCCCGCACGTTTCGCTCGCCTCGAGTTGGCGTGCGAGCGGGCTTCCACCGTCGTCCGAAAGGAGGTGAGACTTGTGACGACGATCAAGAGGAGCATCGTGATCGAGGCTCCGTTGAAGCAGGTGTTCGCGTACGTCGACGACCCTGTGCATCTGCTCGAGATCTGGCCGAGCATGGTCGAGGTCAAGGAGGTTCAGCCGCTGCCGAAGGGTGGCCATCGGTACCACTGGCTCTACAAGATGGCCGGCACGCGCTTCGAGGGCGACTCCGAGACGGTCGAGTTCGAGCCGGATCGGCACTTCCTGCAGAAGAACACCGGGCAGATTCCGAGCACGTTCGACTGGACGTTCACGCCGGAGAACGGCTCGACGAGGATCGAGATGAAGACCGAGTACGAGATCCCGGAGAGTCTGCTCGCCAAGCTCGCAGAGCCCTTCGTCCTCAAGCTCAACGAGCGGGAGGCGGACACCTTCCTCGCGAACCTGAAGGATCGCGTGGAGACGTAGGCTCGGCGGAGCCTCGGATTCAGAGGGGCCGCGCGGCCCCTCTGTCGTTCGGCCCTACGGCTTCGACACGAACCGGTAGCCGAAGACGCCGCCGCCCATCGCGCCGGCGTACCGATGCCCTCGCTTGCGTCTCGCTAGTGCCCGATGGGGCGCTCCCAGCCCTCGAGGATGGGCGGCTGCCAGTCGGTGCCGACCGTCTTCGAGCTCTCGACCCAGGGGCCGAGCTCCGGCTGCGGGAACTTCGTGTGGATCTCCTTGAGCTGGATGCCGTAGGAGCCGCCGCTCGTCAGGTGCTTCATCAGCACCTTGCGCGCGATCTCGTCCTCCCGTCCCTCCGGGATCGGGAAGTAGATCTTGAGAAACGAGTTCGAGTAGCGGTCGAAGACGGCCGGCACGCCGTCCTCCTCGAGGAGCGCGATGTCCTCGAGCCAGTTGATGTCGGCCCCCGGGGTGAGCGCGTCCAGGTCGACGTCCTCGACGAGCGAGATGTCCTCCTGGTAGCCGAAGCGGTGCCCGGCGAGGAACTCGGCATCGATCGACTTGATCTTCTCGGGCTCTGCGTACGCGAGCTCGTGGGAGTGCGGTTGCTCGCTCACGACTCCACCGTCCGCAGGTTCGCGATCTGCGCGGTTTGGTTCGCCGTGAGCTCCTCCTCCGCCTTGATGGCGAGGAGCCGCTTGACCTCGGCGAGGATCTCGCTCTCGGTCTGGCCGACGGTGTAGTTGGTGCCGGCGAGCGGTACGCGCGCCATGGCGGAGGCCTCGATCGTGAGTGCGGCGAGGTCCTCTGGCTCGAGCGAGTGGACGTTCGTCTTGCCGCAGGCTCGGGCGAGCATCTGCAGCTCCATGGTCATCGCGGTCAGGAAGTTGTAGACGCGCTCGGAGGCCTCCTCGACGACGAGGCGCTTGCGGAGCTCGGGATCCTGCGTGGCGACGCCGACGGGACACCGGCCGGTGTGGCAGTGGTAGCACTGCCCGGCGGGCACGCCCACGGTCCCCTCGTAGTCCGTGACGCCGGGGATCTCCTTGTTGCAGTTCAGCGCCATGAGCGCCGAGTGGCCGATGGCGACCGCCTTCGCGCCGAGCGCGAGTGCCTTTGCCACGTCCGCACCGTTCCGGATGCCGCCTGCCACGACGAGGTCGATCTCGTCCACGAGCCCGACGTCTTCGAGCGCTCGCCGGGCCTCTGGGATCGCGGCCATGAGCGGGATCCCGGTCTCCTCCGTGGCGATATGCGGGCCCGCCCCGGTCCCGCCTTCGGCGCCGTCCAGGTAGATGATGTCCGGGCCGCACTTGGCGGCCATCCGCACGTCGTCGTAGACGCGCGCTGCTCCGAGCTTGAGCTGGATCGGCACCTGGTAGTCGGTCGCCTCCCGGATCTCCTGCACCTTCAGCGAGAGGTCGTCCGGGCCCAGCCAGTCGGGGTGACGGGCGGGGGAGCGCTGGTCGATCCCCGCCGGGAGCGAGCGCATCTCGGCGACCTGCTCGGTCACCTTCTGACCCATCAGGTGCCCGCCGAGGCCGACCTTGCAGCCCTGGCCGATGAAGAACTCGATCCCGTCCGCGAGCATCAGGTGGTGCGGGTTGAACCCGTACCGGCTCTGGATCACCTGGTAGTACCACTTGATCGAGTGGTGCCGCTCAGGCGGGATCATCCCACCCTCGCCCGAGCAGGTCGCCGTTCCGGCCATGGAGGCGCCCTTCGCGAGAGCCATCTTCGCCTCGAGCGAGAGCGCGCCGAAGCTCATGCCCGTGATGTAGATCGGGATGTCCAGTTCGAGCGGCTTCTTCGCGAAGCGGGCTCCGAGCACCGTCTTCGTCTCGCACTTCTCCCGGTAGCCCTCGATCACGAAGCGCGTCAGCGTCCCGGGGAGGAAGACGAGCTCGTCCCAGTGCGGGATCGGCTTGAAGATGGAGAAGCCGCGCATGCGATAGCGGCCGAGCTCGGCCTTGATGTGGATGTCGTTGATGACCTCTGGCGTGAAGATGCGGCTGCGCCCGAGGACGTCCTTCTGGGACGGGCCGTTCTGGTCGGTCATGACGCGGTTCTCAGGACGAGGG
>DATDOS010000171.1:0-34252 GCA_035293125.1 Gaiellaceae bacterium
GCGCCCAGCGCGCCCGACGCGAGCTCGATCTCGAGCCGGTCGCCCGGTGTCACCGTTGCGGCGTCGCGAAGCGCGCCGGCCCCCGCGCGGACGATCGCGTAGCCGCGACCGAGGGTCGCAAGAGGTGAGAGCGCCTGAAGCCGTGCGCCCGAATGGTCGAGCGTCGATCTCCGACGCTCGAGAAGAAGCCGAGGAGCTCCCCTCAGCCGGTCCCCGAGTCGGGCGAGCCGTGCCGCATCGCGCTCGAGCTGGCCGCGTACGGCGAGAGCGAGCCTCCGGCGCGAGCTCTCGAGCCCCGAGCTCAGGTCGCTCAGGTCGGGCACGACGAGAGCTCCGGCCGCGGTCGGCGTGGCGGCGCGGACGTCGGCGGCCAGATCGCAGAGCGGCGTGTCCTGCTCGTGCCCGACGGCGGAGACAACGGGCACGGGGGCTGCCGCGACGGCCCGGACGACCGCCTCGTCGCTGAACGGGAGGAGATCCTCGAAGCTCCCGCCTCCGCGCGCGAGAACCACGACATCCACCTCGGGGTGCGCGGCCAGTGCCCGAAGGGCAGCGACGATCGCAGCGGGGGCTCCCTTGCCCTGAACGCGTGCTTCGCAGATGACGACCTTCGCGGCCGGAAAGCGGGTACCGATGGTCGTCACGAGGTCCCCGCGCGCCGCCGCATCCGCTCCGGTCAGAATCCCGACCGCGCGCGGAAGCCTCGGAAGCGGGCGCTTCCGCGCAGGCGCGAAGAGCCCTTCCGCGGCGAGCTGCTGCTTCAGTCGCTCGAGCGCGAGGAGGTGCCCGCCGAGGCCGACGCGCTCCATCGTCGTCGCCCGGAGGCCCAGCTCGCCCTTCAGCTCGTACAGCTCGGCGCGACCTGACGCGTGAATCGTCTCACCCTCCTCGAGCGCGAGCTCGAGGCGGTCGAACGCACGCCGGCCAATCGTCACCTTCAGAGTCGCGCCCGTCTTCGGGTCCTTCAGTGTGAGGAAGACGTTGGCCCAGGCCTCGTTGCGCCGCAGCTCCGTCACCTCGCCCTCGACCCAGACGGCGGGCAGCCTCCCGAGGTAGGTCGCGATGCCGCGATTGAACGACGAGACCGTGTAGACCTTGCGATCGCCGTAGAGGATCGGCTCGACCTTCGCCACGACCGCAGCGTATCGCCGCGCGGCGCGTCCTTCGCCGCGTCTCTCGCCCGGCGTTAGAGGAGGATCTCGGCCGCGGTCGTGTGATCGCAGCCGCGCGAGACGAGCTCGACCGCGTCGTGGAGATCGACCTCGCTCCCGGCGAGACGCTCGGCCAGATGAACCGGGTAGCCCGCCTCGAGCAGGATGTGCAGCCGCCAGCTCTCGACCTTCCCGGGCTCGTTCTCGTGCCAGAGAGGTGTCTCGGTCGTCTCGGCCATGCGCGTGGGATTCGCTGTCACCGAGCCGTTCCCTGCTCCTCGCAAGACCGGAATCTGCTCGCGCAGATTCCGGTCGCGCGAAGATTCCTGAAGGCGTCCGCTTCGCGGCCGCGGCGCGTCCCACAGGGCTGGAATCCGCTCGCGCGGATCCCGCTCGCGCGAAGACTTCTGAAGACGGCCGCTTCGCGACCGCGGCGCTCGTCTCTCACATCAAGCCTGCGGTTGCCAGGACTCGGGCGGGTACTAGGCGCCGGCGGGCGAGCGTGAAGTCTCGTACCGACGGGCGAGCTCGACGATGCGATCGTCGAGCCGCTGGGCAGCCGCATCCACGGCGTGCTGGAGCTGATCCGCGATCAGCCCGTCGGCCCGCCGGAGGAAGGATTCGGCTGTGCGGTCGAGCTCTTCGCGGAGCCGATCGGCGGCTTCCTCGCGGATCGCGCGCATGCGGTTCTCGAACTCGAGCGCGCCTGCCTCGCTCCGTCGGTCGACCTCGCGCGCGGTCGCCCGCTCGAGCTGGTCGACCTGGCGACGCTCGAGCTCTGCGAAGGCGATCTCGATCCGCGTTTGAGCTTCGCTCTCCGCGCGATCGACTTGCTCGGCAACGGCGTGCTCGTGCTGGCGGAGACGCTCCGTCAGGTCGTCGATCGCCCGTCGCCGGTCGTCGGCCTGGGACTGGAGCTCGTCGAGCGCCTGGGCGAGCGCGTCTCGTGCGGTCGTCTCGAGCGCCTCGCGGAGCCGAACGGCGGCGGCGCGCTGCTCGTCGACGGTCGTTCCGAGCTCGTTCGCCTCGGCCTCGATCTTCGCCTCGACCTCGGCAATCCGCTGGCGCTGACGCTGCTCGAGCGTGGAGACCGCTCCCTGGAGCCCGTTCTGCGCGCGCTCGAGGTCGGCCTCCCAGGCGCGCAGGCGCTCCTCGACGCGCCTTTCGACGGCCGCGACCAGCTCCGCCATCCGCTCGGACAGCTCCCGCTCGCGGACGCCGAGCTCGCCACGCCGCTGATCCGAGAGGCGTCGCTCCTCTGCGACATACGTCGAGAGCGAGTCTGCATGGGCGCGGGAGATGGCGACGCGAAGCTGCTCCGCTTGCGCCGACGCCTCGGCCTCGGCGGCCGCACGGACCGAGCGGCGCGCATCTGCGACGAGCTCGTCGGTACGAGCGGCTCGCGCTCTCGACCGTCGGAGCGCGAGGACGAGCCCGATGCTCAGGACGAGAGCTGCGCCGAGGGCGCCGAGGAGGATCCAAGCGACGAGCGGCACGCGACCATGCTAGATCACTAGATTCGAAAGGCGACAAGGGCGGCTGCGAGCGCGACCGACGCGGCAGCGAGCAGCCGAAGGCCGCGCTCCTCGGCAGCGATCAGCCGGTGTGCGTCGAGCGACGTCCGGGCTCCGTCGCGGAGCTCGAGCTCGCCTGTGACACCGACGACCTGCCGCCGAACGAAGCGCACGTGGTTCGAAAGCGCCCGCTGGGCGAGCGAGAGCAGCACGGCGAAGGTGCCTCCCAGGACAGCCGCGACGCCGATCTCGCCGGCCACCGCCGCGTATCCGCAGATGACCGGAAACCCGCCCCACGCGAGCCCGAACCAGAGATCCGAGTGGAACCGGCCGCCTGCGAGCTCCAGGTTGTAGGCGAGGACGAGGAAGAGCCCGACCGGCACGAGCAGGACGATCCAGGGTCGGAAGGTCAGGGCCCCGACGACGCCGATCGCGCAGGCTGCACCGATCGAGAGCGCTGCGAGGCCGGCCAGCACTGGGCTCGGGATCCTCGTGCGAAGGGGTCGCCCCCGGAGCTCGTCGAGCGCGTGGGCGCCGACGCCCACGGCGAGCGCGAACGCAGCGACGGCGGCTGCGAGGCGGTCCCAGGCGACGGCGGGAGCGAGGCAACCGCCGATCACCACATACGACAGGTGCCAGGCCGCGTACGGCAGATGGAGCAGCGTCACGTAGTCACGCCAGCCGCCTTTCTCGAGCGCATACCAGGATGGCCTCTCGCCCGGGGTTGCCGTCATGCCTTTTCGCCCCAGATGGCGACACCGCCGCCGAGGCTGAGGTGCCGTACCTCGACGTTGCGCAGGCCGGCTTCCCCCCAGAGCTCGAGCTGGCGCTCGAGCGGGTACTTGGTCCAGAACGACCGGATCGACCCGCCGAGGAAATCGCCGACCTCACGCCAACCCTGCCCGAGCACACGCCCGGCGAGCGGCAGCCCGACGCCGACATAGAGCTCCCAGAGCGGGCGGGCGACCCCTCCCGGCACGCCGAACTCGAGCGAAGCCACCGTGCCCCCTGGGCGGACGACGCGGGCGAGCTCCGAGAGTGTCGAGCTTGGATCGTCGACGTAGCGGAGGAGATAGGTGAACGTCAGGTGAGCGAAGGAGGCGTCCGCGAACGACAGCGACTCTGCCGAGGCCTCCACGAGCGCGACACGGTCGCCGAAGCGTCGCCGCGCCAGGGCGAGCATCTCGGGGCTCTGGTCGACTCCGGTGACCTGGAACCCGCGCCGGAGGAGCTCCGCGGCGACGAGCCCCGTTCCCGTGGCGACGTCGAGCACGTGCCCGCCCGGCGAAAGCCTGGACACGAGGAAGCGTCGCCAGAGCGGATCCTGGCCGAGCGAGAGGACCGCTCCGACGCGGTCGTAGGACGGCCCGAGCGGAGCGAACAGCGTCTTGGCGTCCACGACGGACATGCGGCCCTATTCTGGCGACGTGGTCCTGGCCGACGAGCTCGAGCGCATTGGCGCACTCGCGGCGGCGCATGTCGACTCCCATGACATCGTCTCCGGGATCATCGCCACGGAGCCGACACCCGGGCGCCGCGTGTACCTCTGCTCCTGCGACGACGCAGACGGCCTCCGCAGCTGGCTTGCGGTCCGCGACGACGGCTCTACCGTCACGAGCAGGGCTGAGCTGCGCGAGGCGGTCTCGATCGCCGCGATCTGCGAGGTTGCCGTGGACGCGGCCGGGGGCGGCGACCTGGACGCGCTCATCGACCGGATCGTCGAGCTTCGCGAACGGGAGGCGCCTCCCGGAATCGAGGATGCCGAGGAGGCTGCCCGCGCGCTCCGGAGCGTGCTCGGAGATCCGCCTCAGCTCGCGACGCCAGCCCGTCTGGACGAGATCGGAGTCGCGGCACGTGGGCTCGAGCGAGAGCTCGACTCCGCGTCTTCGTCACCGTTCGCCTCGGCGCTGCAGTCCTCGCAGGGCGCGGTGGCTGAGCTCGTGCGCGAGATCGAAGCCGGGTATCGGCTCGACCTCACGTAGGCTTGGAGTGATGGAGGGCAGCGGCGGCTTCTTCCCGTTCGGCGGTGGCGATCCCGAGGAGCTCCTCGGGGCGCTGCGCGAGTTCGCAGAGAAGCAGGCGGAGTCGGTTCAGGAGGCGCAGCGCGAGCAATTCGCGACGCTTACGTTGAACACGGCGGTCGAGCTCACCGCGGCGGCGCTCGGTCAGATAGAGGTCGACGGGCCGTCCGACGCGCAGGCGCTCGCGCTCCGCGACGCCATGCGCGTGCTCTTCCCGGAGGCGGTCGCGCTCGTGTCCGCCGCCCGCCAGGGGTTCATGCGGCAGTAGGCGCCGCGACTTGGGTGCCGGCGTCTTTGAGCGACTCTCACCGCGGCCCGGGTCATGTCACCCAGCGCCGAGCGACCAGCGCGTAGACGAGCGCCTCTTCCGTCGGGAGGCGGTTCTCGGCCTGCTGCCAGACGACGGACTGCGGTCCGTCGATGACCTCGGCGGTCACCTCCTCGCCGCGGTGCGCAGGAAGGCAGTGCATGAAGACGGCGTCGGCCCGGGCCGCTGCCATGAGCTCTGCATCGACCCGAAACGGCTCGAGCGCGGCGAACCGCACGTCCCGCTCCGCTTCTTCTCCCATCGAGACCCAGACGTCCGTGTAGACAGCGTAGGCCCCGGCGACGGCTTCCAGCGGATCGTCCACGACGTGTGCGCCGTCCACGGCCGGCTCGTACCCGGCCGGACAGGCAGCGACGATGTGGATGCCCATGAGCGCTCCGGCTTCGAGCAGCGAGGTGGCGACGTTGTTCCCGGCGCCGACGTACGCAACGCGGACGCCTTCGAGCCGGCCGAAGCGCTCGCGCAGAGTCAGCAGGTCGGCGAGCGCCTGGCACGGGTGGTGCTCGTCCGTGAGGGCGTTGATCACAGGGACCGTCGCGGCTGCTGCCAGCTCCTCGACCCTCTCCTGCGAGAACGTCCGCACGACGATCGCCGCCGCGTAGCCGGACAGGGTTCGAGCAGTGTCCGCGATCGTCTCGCCACGTCCGAGCTGGAGCTCGTCCGGTCGAAGAAGGAGTGGAAGCATTCCGAGCCGTTCCGCGGCCGCCGCGAAGGACACCCGTGTCCGGGTGGAGGGCTTCTCGAAGAAGCACACGAGCGTGTCGCCGCGCAGCGCCTCGACGAAGCCGTGCGGACGGGTCTTCATCGCCTCCGCCAGGTCGAGGAGCGTGGCGAGTGAGTCCGCGGTCAGGTCCGAGACGCGCAGGAAGTCCCTCGGGATGGGGGCCGCCTCGACCGTTATGACCTCTGCTCGGCTGCGCTCGCGGGTCGATGCAGCAACCGCACGAGCGGCGCGAGGGCGTCGGCGAGCGTCGGCCGCCCGACCTCCTGCAGCTCGTACCGTGCGCGCCGGACCGGGTGCCGCGTCGTGATCAGCCGCCCGAGGTCGATCGGCGTGCCCGCCACGACGACGTCGGCTTCGGCGGCGTCGATGGTCGCCTCGAGCTCGCGGAGCATCTCGTCCGAGTAGCCCATCGCGGGAAGCACTCTCCCGATGTGCGGATACGCCGAGAAGACGTCCGCGATGGCCCCGTGTGCGTAAGGGCGCGGGTCGACGAGCTCTGCGGCGCGCCCCTGCAACGCGGCCACGGTGCCGGCTCCGAACGCCATGCCGCCGTGGGTCAGCGTGGGCCCGTCCTCGACGACGAGCACCCGCTTCCCCTCGAGGGACGGGCCGGGCTCGAGCGTGACAGGCGAGCGAGCCATCACCACCGTGGCGAACGGGTTGACGGACTCGACGTGCTCGAGGACGCCTGCGACGGCCGAGCGCTCGGCGCTGTCGACCTTGTTGATCACGACGACGTCGGCGCGAACGAGATTCGCCTCTCCGGGGTGGTACGTGAGCTCGTCGCCGACACGAAGTGGATCCGTCACGACGATGTGCAGGTCCGGCCGAACGAACGGAAGATCGTTGTTTCCGCCGTCCCAGACGAGGACGTCGCACTCCGTCTGCGCGAGCTCGAGGACGGCCGCGTAGTCGACTCCGGCGAAGACGGGCATGCCCATCGAGACGGGAGCCTCGTACTCCTCGCGCTCCTCCAGCGTCGGATGCGCCGCGTCGATCTCCTCGAGGCTCGTGAAGCGCTGGACGCGCATGGCCTCTAGGTCGCCGTACGGCATCGGGTGGCGGACGAGACCGACGCGCAGCCCCGAACTGAGGAGCACCGAGCCGATTCGTCGGCTCGTCGGGCTCTTGCCGCAGCCGGTGCGAACGGCGGTGACGGCGACGACAGGCTTCGACGCCTCGAGCATCGTCGCATGTGGCCCGAGAAGCGTGAAGTCCGCACCCGTCGCGAGCACCCGTGAGGCCTTGTGCATGACGTCTTCGTGCCTAAGGTCGGAGTAGGAGAGAACGACGGTGTCGACGTTCTCGGTGCGCACGATCTCGACGAGCTCCTCCTCCGGGCGGATCGGGATGCCTTCCGGGTAGAGCGGGCCGGCGAGCGACGGGGGATACACGCGGTCGGCGATGCCGGGGATCTGGGTGGCCGTGAAGGCCACGACACGCACCGACGCATCTTCACGGTAGACGGTGTTGAAGTCGTGGAAGTCACGTCCCCCCGCGCCCATGATCAACACCCTGCGCATAATCGAAATGGACCCTTTCCGGACGGCTTGCCGCATCGGCGTTCGCGCCGATTCGGACGGCGGCGAACTACTGACAGCAGCTGCGTACGCGCTCGTAGAATCGTGATGCCGTGCGAGTCGTGGACCGGGCAATCGTGCGCCTTCTCCCGGCTGTGCCTCGAGCGGTCGTGCAGCGGTTGTCGGCGCCGTACATCGCAGGGGCCACGCTCGACGACGCGCGTCGAACCGTCGCGCAACTGAACGCGGAGCAGAAGCTTGCGACTGTCGACGTGCTCGGAGAGGAGGTCACGCGTGCAGCAGAGGCGGAGGCAGTCGCGTTGGCGTATCACGCCGCACTGGACGCGATCGCGGGCGACCACCTCGACGCGAACGTCTCGGTGAAGCTGACAGCGCTCGGGCTCGAGATCGACCTCGACCTCTGCCGGTCGCTCCTCGCGACCGTCGTCGCCGATGCGGCCGCGCGTGGGATCTTCGTGCGGATCGACATGGAGCACTCGGCGTGCACCGACGACACGCTGCGGCTCTACCGCGAGCTGTGTGAGCGCGGTCGCGACAACGTCGGCGTCGCTCTGCAGTCGTACCTGCGCCGGACGCTCGCAGACGTCGGCGACCTGGCCGATCTCCGCCCGAACGTTCGGCTCTGCAAGGGGATCTACGTCGAGCCTCCGTCGATCGCGTTTCCGGGGCGCCCGCAGATCAGGGACAGCTTCCTGCTGGCACTGGACGCCTTGCTCGAATCGGGTTGCTACGTCGCTATGGCCACCCACGACGAGTGGCTGATCGAGCGCTCGCTCCAGCGGGTCGCAGGGCTGGCGCGAGGCGACTACGAGTTCCAGATGCTCCTCGGCGTTCGCGAGGAGCGGGCGGCGGAGCTCGTCGAGCAGGGTCACCGCCTCCGCATCTACGTCCCGTACGGGGACAGGTGGTACGAGTACTCGCTCCGCCGGTTGCAGGAGAACCCGGCCCTCGCGGGGATGCTCGCGAAGGCAGCGGTGCTGCGGGTCGTTCCGGGTCGCGGCTAACTCGGGTCGGGCTCTTGGTCAGGCCTCTTGGGCCCCCGCTCGCCTCGCCACGTACCAACGCCGGGTTCTGATTCCGACCCAGGTCATGGCGAGGGCAATAGCGGTGTCGCCCCATACGAACAGATCGCCCCAGCCGGCTATCTCGTCGGTCAGCAGAGCTACGAGCGAGAAGCCGATCGCCGCCAGCGCGGCAGTGACCACGTACGCGGCGCGCCGCGCGATGAGAAGACCCGACAGAAGTCCCACGAGCGGGAGAAGGATCACGTGAAGACCCTAACGTCCCGACGTTCGAGCTGTCTAGGCCGGCGAAGCCAGGAGAGACCAGCCGCCGTCGATGACGAGCGTCTGGCCGCGGATCATCTCTGCCTCCGGAGAACAGAGGAACGTCACGCAGCCGGCGATGTCCTCGGGCGTGACGATCCGGCCCACGGGGTTTGCCCTGCCCATCTCGAGCATCGCCTCACGATTCGGGAAGTACTCGAGCGCGCCCGTCTCGACGACACCCGCCGAGACGGCGTTCACGCGGATCCCTCGCGGTGCCAGCTCCACCGCGAGATAGCGGACGATCGCCTCGAGCGCTGCCTTGGAGGCGCCGACGAGGGCGTAGTTCTCGAGGACCCGCACCGATCCGAGGCTGGACAGCCCGACGATCGACGAGCCGGGCGGCATCGTCGGCGCGGCGGCGCGCGTGAGCGAGAGGAGCGCTCGGGCGTTCGCCGAGAGCGTCCAGTCCCAGTGCTTGTCGTCGGTCTCGAGCGCGGGACGGATGACGCCCGTCGCGGCGCTGTGAACGAGGGCGTCGAGCGGCCCGAGCCCCGCGGCCTCCTCGGCGACGCGCGCGGATGCCACGTTTCCGCGCACCAGGACAGGCTCGGCGCCGAGCGCGCGGAGCTCCGCTGCCGTCTCCTCGGCCGCGCGGTCGCCGCGCATGTAGCCGATTGCCACTCGCCGGGCGCCGAGGGAGGCGAAGCGGAGCGCGATCGCCTTGCCGATACCCCGCGACCCACCGGTCACGAGGATCGACGCACCCTCGAACGTCATTCGCGCTTCGGTAGCGGGTCGAAAGCGGGCGCAGAGGACGGGATCGTCTCCCACCCGATTCGCGTGAGTGGCTCGCGCCCGCCGTCCTCGGCCCGGGAAGACGCGTGTCCGAGCCGGTCGAGCAGGTCCATCTTCTCTTCTCCGTACCGCCTCACAGGGTGTTCGGCCGGCAGGTCCTCGATGAGCTCTCGAACACGCGCCCGCAGCTGGTAGGCGAAGTGGGAAGTGGCTGGGCCCACGAGCGCGTCGATGTCATCGAAGGTCGGCTCGGCCATGCGGCCGGAAGCCTAGCCCGGATCTTTCATCTGACGCGGGCGTTGCATCCCGTCCGGCCTGCCGGGCCGCTCCCCGTCCGGACTTCGGCCAGCCCGGCTTCGCCGGGCGGGTCGCACCCGGCCGGTGCGCTCCGCACGGCATCCGGGTCGCACAGGCCTCGGCCTGCACGACCCGTCCGCCGCGCGTCCCGGCAACCCGGACGGGCGCCTCGCGATCACGCCAGATGAAAGATCCGGGCTAGCGGTGGACAGATTGGCGCGAACGTGTAACACCCTCGGTGCCAGGACTGCGTGCTCGGTAGCGTCCGAACCGTGCGCAGGCCGTCGACCGTGGAGCTGATGCTGCTGACGACGGTCCTGCTCTGGGCGCTGAACCTGAGCGTGACCAAGTACATCCTCACGCACGGCTTCGGTCCGCTGCCGTACGCGACCGTGCGCTACGGCCTCGCTGCGCTCACCTTCGTCGCGCTGACGGTCGTCGCCGAGCGGACGATGCGCATCCAGCGGCGGCATCTCCCGATCGTGGCGCTCGCCGCGGTGGCCTTATGGCTGAACCAGCTCTCGTTCGTCTTCGCCCTCGACCTGACGACGGCTTCGACGATCGGGCTGCTTCTCGGAGCGATCCCCATCTTCACCGCGCTCTTCGGGCTCCTCCTCGGCACCGAGCGGCCGTCGCAACGCTTCTGGATCGCGGCAGCGATCTCGGCAGTCGGCGTCGGGCTCGTCGCGCTCGGCGCCGGGAGCGAGGTCTCCGCCTCGGGCGTCGGAATCCTCCTCGGCCTCTCGACCGGAGCGACCTGGGCTGCGTACTCGGTCACGGTTGCGCCGCTCATGAGGACCTACTCGCCCTCGCGCGTGAGTGCGATCGTCATTCCGGCGACCTGGATCCTGCTCGCGCTCAGCGGGCTTCAGCAGACGGCGGACCAGGACTGGTCGGTCGGCTGGGAGCTCTGGTCACTTCTCCTCTTCGCGACCCTCGGCCCGCTCGTTCTGACGAACATCCTCTGGTTCCGCTCGATCCACCGGATCGGGCCCGCGAAGGCGACGCTCGCAGCGAACCTCCAGCCCTTCGTCGCCGCGGTCCTCGCGGTGATCCTGCTCTCGGAGCCGCTGTCCTGGCTTCAGGTCGTGGGCGGCGTTCTGATCGGCGTCGGGATCCTCTTCGTCCGGCGGCGGGCGCCGGCTCCGCACGCCACCTAGAATCGGACGCATGAGCGACCACGACTTCATGCCGATCGACGGCTGGGACCACATCGAGATCTGGGTGGGGAACGCGAAGCAGGCCGCGTACTTCTACGAGAACGCCTACGGCTTCACGCGCACGGCCTACGCTGGGCCGGAGACGGGTGTCCGCGATCGCGCGTCCTACGTGCTCGAGCAGGGGGACATCCGCCTCGTGCTCACGAGCGGCCTCCGCGCCGACAGCGAGATCTGCCGCTGGGCGGCGACGCATGGAGACAGCGTCAAGGACGTCGCCCTCGCGGTTCCCGACGCCACGAATGCGTATCGGCAGGCGGTCCAGCGGGGTGCGCGCGGACTCGTCGAGCCGCACAGGGTCGAGGACGACCAGGGGAGGGTCGAGCTGGCCGCGATCGCGACGTACGGAGACAACATCCACACCTTCGTCAACCGCGCCGAGTACAGCGGGCCGTATCTCCCCGGGTACCAGTCCGTCTCTCCGAACGGAAGCCCGTCGCCGGGTGTGGGGCTCATCTCCATCGACCACGTCGTCGGCAACGTCGAGCTCGGCCGGATGGACGAGTGGGTCGGGTTCTACGAGCGCGTGCTCGGGTTCACACAGCTCACGCACTTCTCCGACGAGGACATCCACACCGAGTACTCGGCGCTGATGTCGAAGGTCATGACGGGCGGCGAGGGGAAGATCAAGTTCCCGATCAACGAGCCCGCCGAGGGGAAGCGGAAGAGCCAGATCGAGGAGTACCTCGAGTTCCACGGCGGCCCCGGCGTGCAGCACGTGGCGATGCAGTCGAACGACATCGTCAAGACAGTCGCCGCGCTGCGCGAGCACGGCGTCCTCTTCATCGCCACTCCCGACTCCTACTACGACATCGTCCAGGAGCGCGTGGGCGAGATCGAGGAGAACTGGGCCGACCTCCGCTCGATGGGGATCCTCGCCGACCGCGACGAGGAGGGCTACCTGCTCCAGCTCTTCACGAAGATCGTCCAGGACCGCCCGACGCTGTTCTTCGAGGTCATCGAGCGTCACGGCTCGCGCGGCTTCGGCATCGGGAACTTCAAGGCGCTCTTCGAGGCGATCGAGCGCGAGCAGGCCCTTCGCGGGAATCTCTAGAGCCCGCGGGACTCGCCATGGAGCTGCCCGAGACCCGCTACGCACGAAGCGGCGACGTCTCGATCGCGTACCAGGTCGTCGGCGACGGGCCGTTCGATCTCGTGCACATCCCACCGATGGTCTCCCACGTCGAGCTCTCGTGGCAGGTGCCCGGCATGGCCTTCTTCAACCGTCAGCTTGCGTCGTTCTCTCGACTCGTTCGCTTCGACAAGCGGGGTACCGGCATGTCGGATCCTGTGACCGGCGCTCCCACCCTCGAGACCCGCATGGACGACGTCAGGGCGGTGATGGACGCGGTCGGCTCCGAGCGCGCCGCGCTTCTGGGCGTCTCCGAGGGCGGCCCGATGAGCGTTCTCTTCGCGGCTACCTACCCGGATCGCGCCTGGGCGCTCGTCCTCGCCGGCTCGTACGCGCGCACACTCTGGGCCCCCGACTATCCGGCGGGCACCCGCGAGGAGGACTACCGGGACGGCATGGAGCGGGCACAACGCGAGCGCCTCAAACCCGACGAGTACGCGGCCAGGGTCGCTCAGCGCCTCGCGCCGAGTGCCGACGACGAGGGGAAGCGAGCCCTCGCCACGATGCTTCGACAGAGTGCGAGCCCGGGTGCCTCGGCAGCCTTGAACCGCATGAACATGGAGATCGACGTTCGAGACGTGCTGCCCGTCATCCGAGTTCCGACGCTCGTCCTTCACCGCAGTGGGGATGCCCCGAGCATCGTGGGAGGGTCGCGCTACCTGGCCGAGCACATCCCTGCAGCAAGGCATGTCGAGCTTCCCGGCTCCGACCACGCCATGTTCGCCGGCGACCCCGACTCGTACCTCGAGGAGATCGAGCGCTTCCTGACGGAGGTGTGGGGCGAGCGCGCATGGGAGCAGGCCGAGCCCGAGCGCGTGCTCGCGACCGTGCTCTTCACTGACATCGTCGGCTCGACCGCACAGGCCGCGGAGCTCGGGGACGCCCGCTGGCGGGAGCTCATCCAGGCGCATCACGGGCTCATCCGCAGGCAGCTCGTCCGGTTCCGCGGAACGGAGCTCGACACCGCAGGCGACGGGTTCTTCGCCTCGTTCGACGGGCCGGCTCGGGCAATCCGCTGTGCGTGCGCGATCAGCCAGGGCGTGCGCGATCTCGGCATCGAAGTGCGCGCGGGTCTCCATACGGGCGAGTGCGAGCGCATCGATCACAAGGTCGGCGGCATCGCGGTGAACATCGGCGCCCGCGTTGCCGCGGAGGCGGGGCCCGGGGAAGTCCTGGTGTCCAGCACGGTCAAGGATCTCGTCGCGGGCTCCGGAATCGAGTTCCGTGATCGTGGCGCCGCCGAGCTCAAGGGCGTGCCCGGCGAGTGGCGTCTCTTCGCCGTCGAGAGCGGCGCGCTCTAGCCTTCCGCCATGTCGCCGCAGCGGCGCACCGCGCTCGTCTCGGTCGGAGCAGCTTGCCTCCTGATCGCGATCAAGCTCGTCGCGGGGCTCGCGAGCTCGAGCCTCGGCCTCCTTGCGGAGGCTGCGCACTCGGGAACCGACCTTGCCGCAGCGCTTCTCACCTTCTTCGCGGTTTCCGTCGCGGTGCGGCCGGCGGATCGCGGACACCCGTACGGGCACGGCAAGGCGCAGAACCTCGCGGCTCTCGGCGAGTCTGCCTTCCTCGTCGCGGTCAGCGTCTTCATCGCCGCCGCGGCCATCGCCCGCCTCACCGGTGTCGTCGAGTTCCAGGTCGAGGCGACCTGGTGGACGTTCGCGGCGGTTGCCCTGGTGATCGCCGTCGACGCGTCCCGCACTGTCGTCTCCCTCCGAGGAGCACGCCGTTACCGGAGTGACGCGCTGCTCGCCAACGCCCTCCATTTCGGAAGCGACCTTGCCGGCACGCTCGCTGTCCTCGCCGGCCTCAGCGCTGCCGCGCTCGGCTTCCCCGCCGGCGACTCGATCGCAGCGCTGTTCGTCTCGGCGTTGGTGGTGGCGGCGGCGGTGCGGCTGGCTAGGCGAAACGTCGACGTGCTCATGGACCGGTCTCCCGACGAGGCCACCCGTGTCGCACGCCGAGCGATCGCGGGACTCGAGCCACCCGTCGAGTTGCGCCGGTTGCGGCTTCGCCGCGCGGGGGGAGAGCACTTTGCAGATGTCGTCATCGGCGTCGCGCCAGGTGCCGCGGTCGGCCAGGGTCATACCGCCGCGGATCAAGTCGAGGATGCCCTCCGAGAGGCGCTCCCGGGAATCGATGTCGTCGTGCACGTCGAGCCCGGCGCCGCAGGCGCGGGCGTCCGCGAACGTGCACTTGCCGCTGCGCTGACGGTTCCGCGGGTACGGGAGATCCACAACCTCGGTGTGCTCGAGGTGGACGGGCGTCTCGAGGTGTCGCTCCACCTGAAGCTCCCGGGCGAGCTGGCTCTCGACCGCGCGCACGCCATTGCCGAGGAGGTCGAGCACGCGATCCTCACCGGCGTTGCGGAGGTCGAGTCGGTTCGGACTCACCTCGAGCCGCTTTCCGAGGCCGCGGCCGGCGAGGAGATCGACGTCGATGCAGCCGCGATCGAAGCGGTCGTCGTCGAGGAGACCGGCGCCGCGCCCAGGGAGCTTCGGTTCGTGCGGACCGACGACGGCATCGTCGCCTTCCTGACGCTGGCGCTCGGCGGTCAGGAGTCGCTGGCCGACGCACACGGCCGGGCGAGCGCGGTCGAGGAGCGCGTGCGCCGCGCAGTTCCTGCGATTGCCGACGTGGTGGTACACACGGAGCCGTGATTACCGCATCTCTCGCGCGCGCTCCCGCCGAGAGGAACCTTGTGGCTCAGAGCCACAAGGTCTCGGCGCGCCGTTTGCGTGGCCGCCCCGTGATCGGGTGCGTGGGATGAGGCTCTGCATGTTCCACCCGGTTGACCATCCGATGGAGCGCGGGTGGGTCGGACGGATCGACGGCGACAACGTGATCCACCTCGCCGCGCAGACGCTGCAGTCATTTTTCACGGGCGGCGGGTCGGCGCGCGAGCACGCGATCTACCTCCGCGTCGAAACGCGTCTGCTCGCGCCGGTTCTCCATCCGCCGGCCGTGCGCATTTTCGCCGATCAGGGCTCGTTCGAGTTCGCGAATCCGTCCGCGATCGTCGGCCCTGACGCCGAGATCCCGTCCCATCAGGATCCGCTCGTGCTCCTTCCCCGGATCGCCGCCGTGATCGGTCGAGAGGGACGAGTGGAAGGGTTCACGGCCTTCGCCGAATGGCGATCGGTCGGCCTGCGGGCGCCAAAGGACCGCGACTTCGCCTTCGGGCTCGGCCCCGTCGTCGTGACCGCCGACGAGCTCGATCCCGACGGGCTCGAAGCCGCCGTCGCGATCGACGGGAGCGAGCGCCTGCGCGGTGCGTTCCGGGACTTCGACTGGGAGCTCGCCCGCCACCTTGCCGCCGACCGCACCGTCCTCAAGCCCGGTGACCTTCTCGTCGGGCCGGCGCTCGGAACCGTCGACGGGCTCGGGCCGGGGAGCTCGATGACGCTCGAGCTCGCGGGCATCGGAGCGCTCACTCAGATCGTGGCGGGGGATTGACCTCATGCAGGTTGTCGTCGACTGGGACGGGACCGTCACGAAGATCGACGGGCTGCACCTCGTGCTGCTCGAGTTCGGGGACGAGAGGATCTACGACGCCGCTGAAGCGAGGCTCGGACGCGAGCTGACGCTCAACCAAGTGATCGAGCTCGAGTTCAGGAGCATCCGGGCTCCGCTCCCGGAGGTCGTCGCGTGGGCTCGAGGGAACATTCGCCTGCGAGACGGATTCGCGGAGTTCGCGCGCAGCCATCGGCCGCTGATCGTCTCGAGCGGCTTCCACGAGCTGATCGAGCCGGTGCTCGAGCGGGAGGGCCTCGAGCTCGAGGTCGTCGCCAATCGCCTCGATCCTCGACCGGAAGGGTGGCGCGCCCTCTTTCGCACCGAGGAGCCCTGTCCGGTGTGCGGGGAGCCGTGCAAGCGCTCGGACGTCAGCGGGCTGGATCGCTTCGTCTTCGTCGGAGACGGGGTGTCCGACCGGTGCGTCTCGCTCGCGGCCGATCGTGTCTTCGCACGGGCCGGCCTGACGGTCTTCCTGGCCGCCAAAGGGGCGGGGTTCGAGCCGTTCGAGGACTTCTACGACGTCGACGCTGCGCTCGGCGGCGCCGTCGTCCCGCCGACACGGAGCCGGGGCCGGAACACGTAGCTCGGCTGTCGGTCCGCCGGCTCCTCCTCCTGGGCCTGGAGCGCCGCGACCGCCGTTCGCGCGATCTCGTCGATCGGCTGCACGACGGTCGTCAGCGGCGGTTGCGTCCACGTCGCAGCATCGATGCCGTCGAAGCCCACGACGGAGAGGTCATCCGGTACGCGCAGCCCGAGGGCGAGGGCCTCCTGCATCGCACCGATGGCCATCAGGTCGCTCGAGCAGATGACGCCCGTCGGCCGCTCGTCGCCCGGTCGTTCCATCAGCTCGCGCAGCGCGGTCCGACCGCCCGGGACGCTGAACTCGCCGTAGGCGACGAGGCCGTCGGACAGCCCGGCGGCTCGCAGTGCGTCGCCGCGGCCGAGCGCCTTCTCCCGTGTCGGCAGGGCGTAGGGACTTCCGGCGACGAAGCCGATCCGCTCGTGGCCGAGCCGGATGAGATGCTCCGTCGCAATCCGTCCGGCTGCGCGCTCGTCGACGCCGACGGAGGTGACCTCGAGCTTCGCGGAGCCACCGTTCACGAACACGAGCCGGGCGCCCCGCTCCAGGAGCTGCGCGTAGTGCGAGTGCTCTCCCCGGACGTCGGTGATCTCGGCGGAGATGAAGACCATCCCCTCGACTCGCCGCTCGAGGAGCATGTGCACGTAGCCGAGCTCCCGTTGGGCGGAGCCGTGTGTGTTGCAGAGGATCGTGGCGAGACTAGCTCGCGCGGCATGCCTCTCCATCGCCTCGGCGAGCGCCGCGAACACCGGGTTGCCGAATTCGGGGACGAAGAGGCCGATCGCGCCGGCGGGCTCGCCTCGCCCCGGCGGCACGTAGAGCAGGTCGCGCATGGCGCGCTCGACACGGTCGCGCGTCACGGGGCGGACCGCCGCCGAGCCGCTCACGACACGCGAGGCCGTGGCAACGCTAACTCCTGCCTGCTCGGCGACGTCTCTAAGAGTGGCCATCGCTCGCGTGATGGGTGGCCGGACGGTGGGGGCCGGCGAACATTTCAGAGAAAGGAAACGATCGTCATAGCAACGTGACCGATCATAGCGCCATCGGTACGTAGTTTCTCCACTTGACCGGCGGGCATGATCGGATTAGTCTCCCGGCGTCGTTTCATGAAGGTGAAACACCTTTCATTCCGCGCCGTACTTCGTTCCCCCCTCAAGGAGGGCATCCCAATGTTCAGTTCTCGTAGGCTGCGTGTTGCGGCCGGACTGGCCGTGACAGCGTTCGCGGCCGTCGTTGCCGTCTCGTCCGGGACCTCCGCGACGAGCCAAGCTGCGACGGTGGTGATCTGGACCGACGCCGACCGCGTCGCCGCGGTCACCCAGGTCGCGAGCGCGTGGGCGGCGTCGAAGGGCGCCACCGTGCAGGTCGTCCAGAAGGACTTCGGCTCCATCCGCTCGCAGTTGGCGACCGTCGCCGCCGAGACCGCGCCGGACGTCATCGTCGGCGCCCATGACTGGGTCGGCGAGCTGTCCGCGAACGGCTCGGTGCTTCCGCTCTCGCCGTCGCCTGCGACCAAGAAGCAGTTCCCGGCGTATTCGCTCAACGCGTTCTCGTACGGCACCGCGATCAAGAAGCTCTACGGCGCGCCTGTCGCCCTCGAGAACATCGCGCTCATCACGAACACGAAGCTCGCGAAGGTTCCGACGTCGTTCGCAGACATGGAGAAGCAGGCGCTCGCGGCCAAGAAGAAGACGAAGGCGCAGGTCGGGATCGCCGTCCAGCAGGGCGCCGGTGGCGACGCCTACCACATGTACCCGTTCTTCTCGGGGCTCGGCGGCTACATCTTCGGCACGAACAAGGCGGGCAACCTCGACCCATCCGACATCGGCGTTGCCAACCCGAAGTTCCTGAAGAACGCGGCGCTGATCGACAAGTGGAACAAGGAAGGGCTCATCCGCTCCCAGGTCGCCTGGGACACCGCACGTGACCTCTTCACGAAGGGCAAGGTGGCGTACTACATCACCGGCCCGTGGTTCGTCAGCGACATCAAGAAGTCGGGCGTCCCGTACAAGATCTCGGCGTTCCCGCAGATCGTTCCGGGCATCATCTCCGCACCGTTCCTCGGCGTCCAGGGCTTCATGGTCACGAAGTTCTCGGTCGCGCACGGCGTCGAGAGCCTCGCGAAGGACCTCGTCGCGAGCTACATGATGCAGCCCAACTCCCAGCTCGCCCTGGCAGCGGCGAACGGCCGCTTCCCGGCGAACACGGCCGCGGGCAAGCTGGTCAAGGACGCGGACCTGAAGTCGTTTGGCGCTGCCTCCGCAGGCGGCGTGCCGATGCCTAACATCCCGCAGATGGCAAGCGTCTGGGGTGACCTCGGCGCAGCATGGGTGCGCTCGACGAAGGGTGCAGGGGCGATTACGGCCCGCAAGTCCTTCATCGGAGCCCAGAAGAGCATCGCCCAGAAGATCGGCTGATCGACACCGGAGAGTGGGCGCGGCGAGACCCGCGCCCACTCTCTAGTGTAGGAGCCGCCGCCAGGTGACCAGCGCCCCCCTCACCGCCGCTGCACCGCAACCGGCCGTTCCGGGCGCCTCGTGGATCGCCCGGGCGGTCGGGTTCTTCTCGGGACCGGTCGGCTTCGCCATCAAGCTGCTCCTGCTCGCGGCGACGAACGCCCTCACGGTCTGGGCGATCGGCGTCCTCGTCGCCGACGAGAAGTGGATCGCCGCCCTCGCGATCGCAGCCGCGACGATCTTGATCGACGTCGTCTTCCTGGTTCCCGATCGGCGGCTCATCCCGCTCAAGTACCTCCTTCCGGGCACCGTCTTCCTCGTCGCCTTCGTCGTCATCCCGATCATCTCGAACGCCAACATCGCGTTCACCAACTGGTCAACGGGGCACAACCTGTCGAAGGACGAGGCGATCGTCGCAATCCAGGAGGTCTCGCTCGCCGCGCCGGCGGACGGCGCGACGTACACCGCGGCTCCGGCCATGAAGGACGGCGAGCTCGTGCTGCTGCTCGTGGACGACGCCACGGCCGACCTCTACGTCGGCTCGGCGGACGGCCTAGAGCCCCTCCCGCCCGAGACCGCGACCGTCGAGGCGGGCACGATCACCGCTGCAGACGGCTACGAGGTCGTGCAGGGTGCCGACCTCGCCGGGATCGACACCGAGCTCAACGCGCTCGTGATCCCCACGGGGGAGGACACCTTCGTCCGCGCGGAAGGGCTGAGCGTCGCGGTGGAGATGCAGCCGACGCTCGCGTACGACCCCGAGGCGGACACGTTCACGAGCATCGGGACGGGCGTCGTGTACAGCGACAACGACCACGGCTCGTACGAGTCGGCCTCCGGTGACGCGCTCGAGCCCGGCTGGCGGACGCACGTCGGCTTCGAGAACTTCTCGACCGTCCTGACCGACCCGCTCGTCCGCGATCCGTTCGTCCGGGTGTTCATCTGGACCTTCGCGTACGCCGCGCTCTCGGTCTTCATCCAGTTCGCGATCGGCCTCTTCCTCGCGATAGTCCTGAACAAGCCCGACCTGAAGCTCCGGCGGATCCAGCGCTCGCTCCTCGTCCTCCCGTTCGCCATCCCAGCGTTCCTCGTCGTGCTCGTCTGGGCGGGCCTCCTGAACGACGAGTTCGGGGTCATCAACCAGACGCTCGGCACCAGCATCCCGTGGCTCTTCGACCCCACCTGGGCGAAGGTGTCCTGCATCCTCGTCAACGTCTGGCTCGGCTTCCCCTACTGGTTCCTGGTCTGCACGGCCGCGCTCCAGGCCGTGCCCGAGGAGTTGACGGAGGCCGCGCGTGTAGACGGCGCCGGCCCGCTGCAGGTCTTCCGCAAGGTGACGCTCCCGTTGCTCCTCGTCGTGACGGCCCCGCTCCTGATCGCGTCCTTCGCGTTCAACTTCAACGTCTTCAACAACATCTACTTCCTGACCGGCGGCGGGCCGTACGGGGTGGAGCAGGCTGTCGCCGGCTCGACCGACATCCTCATCAGCTACACGTACAAGCTCGCGTTCTCGACCGGCCAGGGCGCGCAGTACGGGCTCGCGGCCACCGTCTCGATCTTCATCTTCTTCATCGTCGCCGGCATCTCCGCATTCTCGTTCTGGCGCACCAAGAGCCTGGAGACCATCAGATGACAACGCTCGCCTGCGCCTCGCGTTCGCGGAGGAAACCATGTTTCCCCCGCGTGCCCCCTTCTTCTTGGAGACGTGGGGAACCTTCCGGTTCCCCACACCCCTCCACACGTCATCGACCGAGGATCGGCCGATGACGACGCTCGACCAGGCCGAGGCAGTCGCCGCCCCTCGGGTCGCCGAGGCCCGGCGGCGTTGGGGGCGCGGCTTCGCTGCCAACTGGTGGCGCTATCTCATCGCCCTCATCGCCATCGCGTTCGCGCTCTTCCCGATCCTGTACGTCGTGTCCGCCGCGTTCAACCCGGTCGACTCGCTCTCCGGATCGGGTCTCATCCCGGACGAGGTCACGCTCGACAACTTCAGGGCGATCCTGAGCGGTACTCCGGGCGAGGTCGGCACGAGCGAAGAGGGCCTCGACATCCCCTACAAGAACTGGTACGTCAACATGCTCTTCATCTCCGGGGCGACTGCGATCATCTCGGTGTTCTTCGGAGCGCTCGCCGCCTACGCCTTCGCCAGGTATCGGTTCAAGGGCCGGCGGATGGGGATGATGTCGCTCCTCCTCATCCAGATGTTCCCGACCTTCCTCGCGGTGGTCGCCATCTACCTCGTCATGCTGCGGGTCGGCAACGTCTTCCCGTCGATCGGCCTCGACACGCGCGCAGGAGTGATCCTCGTCTACCTGGGCGGTGCCCTCGGCGTCAACACCTGGTTGATGAAGGGGTTTCTCGACTCGATCCCGGACTCGCTCGACGAGTCGGCCCGCGTGGACGGCGCCACCCCGGCCCAGGTGTTCTGGGCGATCATCCTCCCGCTCGCGACCCCCGTTCTGGCCGTCGTCGCGCTCCTCTCGTACATCGGGACGATCAACGAGTTCGTCATCGCGAGCGTCCTACTCGACTCGAACGACAAGTTCCCGATGTCGGTCGGCCTGTACTCGTTCATCCAGGACAAGTACGCGCAGCAGTGGGGGACGTTCTGCGCCGGCGTCGTGCTCGCCGCGATTCCCGTGGTCATCCTCTTCTTCTTCCTGCAGCGGTTCATCGCCGAGGGCCTCACGCGCGGCGCGGTGAAGGGTTAGGCACATGGCCGAGCTCCTCGTGCTCCCGCACCACGACGGGTCGGAGCTGTATGTCCCCGAGCGCCCGGCAGACCTCGGCGACAAGACGACCGTGCTCCTCCGCGTTCCGCGGGGGGTCGCCGTCGACGAGGTCGCCGTGCGCTACGTCCACGACGGCGAGCCGACGGTCGCTGTCGCAAACGTAGACCACACGACTGACTCCGACGCCTGGTGGCGCGCGTCGTTCCCGGTCTGGAATCCCGCGACGCCCTACCGCTGGCTCCTGTCGGGCGGCGACTTCGGCTACGCGTGGCTGAACGGCGTCGGGGTCCAGCCCTTCGACGTGCCCGACGCCGACGACTTCGTCGCCACGCCGGACCCGGGCGGCCCGGACTGGCACCTGGAGTCGGTCGTCTACCAGGTCTTCCCCGACCGCTTCGCCTCGACGAGGCTCGGGGTCGAGCCTCCGGAGTGGGCGCTTCCTCGCGAGTGGGACGTGCGCCCGACCGGACGCGGGCCGACGACGCGACGCGAGTGGTATGGCGGCGACCTCATGGGGATCGAGCACCATCTCGACCACATCGCCTCTCTCGGGGCGAACGTGCTCTACATGACCCCGTTCTTCCCGGCGGGGAGCACGCATCGCTACGACGCGACCACGTTCGAGGAGGTGGACCCGGTGCTCGGCGGCGACGAGGCGCTCGCTTCACTCGCCCGGGCCGCCCACGAGCGTGGGATCCGCGTGCTCGGCGACCTGACGACGAACCACGTCGGAAAGGGTCACGACTGGTTCGTGCGGGCGAGCACGGACGAGCATGCGCTCGAGCGGGAGTTCTTCTTCTTCGACGGCCGGCGCAAGAACGGGTACGAGAGCTGGCTCGGCGTCGCGTCGCTCCCGAAGCTCGACCACCGCTCGGCCGAGTTGGAACGGAGATTCTTCGACGGCGAGGAGTCCGTCGTGCAGCGCTGGCTGCGCCCGCCCTTCTCGCTCGACGGGTGGAGGATCGACGTCGCGAACATGACGGGGAAGCGAGACGCCGTCGATCTCGGCGCCGAGGTCGCGAGCGAGGTGCGCGGCGCCGCGGTCACGGCACGACCGGACGCCCTCGTCATCGCCGAGCACGCGCACGACGTGCGCTCCGCCCTCCAGCCGGGGGCCTGGCACGGGACGATGGCGTACGCCGGCTTCACGAGGCCCGTGTGGGCGTGGCTCCGGGGCCCGGTGCTCCCCCGGGAATCTGCACGCGAGTTCTTCGGCCTGCCGGTGGGCGTGCCGTTGCTTTCGGGCGAGTCTGCGGTTGCGACGATGCGGCGCTTCCGCGCTGGCATGCCCTGGTCGTGCGTGCTCCACTCGTGGACGATCCTCGACAGCCACGACACGGCGCGGTTCCGCACGATCGCCGGCTCGCGCGAACGCCAGGTCGTCGGGGTCGGGATGCAGATGACGACCCCAGGTGTGCCCATGGTCTTCGCCGGCGGGGAGATCGGTCTCGAGGGGGAGTGGGGCGAGGACGCACGCCGCACGATTCCCTGGTCGCGGCCCGAGTCGTGGGATCACGAGCTCCTCGAGGCGTACCGTGGGCTCGTCGCGCTGCGCCGGTCGAGCCGGGCGCTCTCGAGCGGCGGCATCCGATACGCGCACGTCTCCGCGGATGCGATCGCGTACGTGCGCGAGGCGCCCGGCGAGGCGGTTCTCTGCTTGGCCGCGCGAGACGCGCACGAGCCGGTGCGGGTCCCGCTCTCGGCGCTCGGGGGAACGGAGCTCGAGACCCTGTGGGGCGACGACGTGAGGATCAGCGGCGGCGACGCCGTCCTGCCTGCGGGCGGGCCGGCATTCCACGCCTGGAGAGCTGCATGAGGAACCGGGAGGAGAGACGAGATGGCTGACGTGCAGCTGAAAGAGGTCGACAAGGTCTACGAAGGGGGAGTTCACGCCGTCCAGGACCTCTCGCTCTACGTGCAGGACGGCGAGTTCCTCGTCCTCGTCGGCCCGTCCGGGTGCGGCAAGACGACAGCGCTGCGCATGATCGCCGGGCTCGAGGAGATCACGGACGGCACGATCACGATCGGCGAGCGGGTCGTGAACAACCTCTCGCCGAAGGATCGCGACATCGCGATGGTGTTCCAGAACTACGCGCTCTACCCTCACCTCTCGGTCGCGGACAACATCGCCTTCGGGCTGCGGATCCGGAAGATGCCGAAGGACGTCGTCAACGAGCGGATCGCCTGGGCGGGGAAGTTGCTCGATCTGACGCCCTACCTCGCGCGCAAGCCGAGGGAGCTCTCCGGCGGCCAGCGCCAGCGCGTCGCCATGGGCCGCGCGATCGTGCGTGAGCCTCAGGTCTTCCTCATGGACGAGCCCCTTTCGAACCTGGACGCGAAGCTGCGCGTCCAGATGCGGGCGGAGATCGCGAAGCTCCAGCACGACCTCGGCACGACGACGATCTACGTCACCCACGACCAGGTCGAAGCGATGACCATGGGCGACCGCGTCGCGGTCATGAGCATGGGAGTGCTCCAGCAGGTCGACCGCCCGCAGCAGCTGTACGACGAGCCGTGGAACCTGTTCGTCGCCGGCTTCATCGGTACTCCGCCGATGAACCTCTTCGAGGGGACGGTTCACACGAGAGGCGACGACGTGACCGTCACGCTCGGCTCGACGACGCTCTCGGTCGCACCCGTCTCCCTGCAGCGCTACGCCGCCGTGCGGGGCGCCGACGGTCGCGGCGTGGTCGTGGGGATCCGCGCCGAGGACGTTCACCCGGTATCGGCGCGACCCGATTTCCCGACCGTCGACGGCAAGGTCGAGCTCGTCGAGGCTCTCGGCTCTGGCCTGATGGCCTACTTCCGGATCGACGCCGAGGAGATCCGGCCGCTCGGCGCGGACGAGGTTCCGACGACCGAAGGCGCGGAGAGCGCAGTCGTCGCGCGCCCGAACCTCATCGCGCACTTCCCGCCCCGGATCGACCTGCGGATCGCGGACACGATCCCCGTCGCACTGGACACGGCCGGCCTCCACTTCTTCGACCGGGAGACGGGCGCTGCGCTTCGCTAGCCGCGCAATCGCGGCGATCGCCGCGATTGCGTTAGCAATCGCAGGCGGCGTCGCTACCGCAGCGTCCGACGCCGTGCGCCCTCCGTCCGGAGTGGAGCTCGAGGCGCTCGCGAAGGGTCCGACCTACTCGGCGTTCGCCTCCCAGCGCATCTACTTCGTGATGCCCGACCGTTACGCGAACGGGGACACCGCGAACGATCTCGGAGGCGTGACGGGAGGCCGCTCCGTCACCGGCTTCGACCCGGCGGACATCGGCTGGTACCACGGCGGCGACCTGAAGGGGCTCACGGGGACGTGCACCGACACCCGAACCGGCCTTGCCCGCCTGAAGGATCTCGGCTTCACGGCGATCTGGATCGCGCCGGTCGTCGTCCAGCAATGGGTGCAGGGCGACAGCGCCGCCTACCACGGCTACTGGGGCCTCGACTTCACGAAGGTCGACCCGCACCTGGGGACCAACGAGGACTTCGCGGCGTTCGCCGACTGCGCGCACTCGCTGGGGCTGAAGGTCTACCTCGACATCGTCGTGAACCACACGGCGGACGTGATCCTCCTCTCGGGCGGCTCGACCTTCCGCGGGCCCGACGAGGTGCCGTACCGCGACTGCAAGGGCAAGCCGTACTCCGCCCAGCGCTACGCCGGCGGCAAGACGTTCCCGTGCCTGTCGGCTCGCTACCAGCCGCGCGAGGCGATCGTGCTGCCGCAGAACCGAAAGCTGAAGAGCCCGGCGTGGCTGAACGACGTCGTCCGGTACCACAACCGCGGGAACATCGAGTTCTCGAGCTGCTCGCCCATCTGCTTCGAGCAGGGCGACTTCTTCGGACTCGATGACATCTTCACGGAGCAGCCCTTCGTCGTGTCCGGCCTGGCCCAGGTGTGGGCCGACTGGATCCGCCGGTACAAGATCGACGGCTTCCGGGTGGACACGGCCAAGCACGTGGACAGCGCGTTCTTCCGCGCCTGGGTGCCGAGGATCCGGGCTGCCGCCCTCGCGGCCGGCGTCCGCGACTTCGAGATCTTCGGGGAGGTCTTCGAGACGGACGCCGCGGAGCTCTCCTCGTTCGTACGCGATCGCGCCGTCCCCAACGTGATCGATTTCCCGCTCCAGGACGCGCTCATGCGCTTCGCCGGGGGATCAGCCGGCGCGAAGGGCATCGCCACGCGTCTCGGCGACGACGACTACTTCCGGGGGTCGGACGGGGCCGCACCAACGCCTGCGACGTTCCTCGGCAACCACGACGTCGGGCGGGCGGCGCTGAAGATCTCCGAGCAGGGCGGCGGCGAAGGAGCCGAGCTGCTGAGCCGGGATCTCCTCGGCCACAGCCTCCTCTATCTGCTGCGCGGCGCGCCGGTCGTCTACTACGGAGACGAGGTCGGGATCATCGGTCGCGGAGGTGACAAGGCCGCCCGGCAGGACCTCTTCCCGACGAAGGTCACGGAGTGGCAGGCGGAGACGCGAGTCGGATCGCCGCCGATTGGCACCGGCTCGTCGTTCGATCTCACCACCCATCCGGTTGCCGCGCATCTTCGTGCTCTCGGGGCGCTTCGCGATGCTCACCCGGCGCTCTCGACCGGCGCGTCGTTCGTCCGCTACGCGCTCCAGGGGGCCCTCGTCGTCAGCCGGATCGACCCTGGGGCCCGCCGCGAGTACCTGGCAGCCTTCAACGCGACCGACGAGCCCGCGACGGTCACGGTGCAGACGGCGACCACGTCCTCCGCCTGGACGCCGCTCTTCGGGCCCGGCACCGGCGTGTCCACGGGGGCGAACGGCCGCGCCACGCTCCGGCTTCCTCCGCTCTCGGCGGTCCTCTACCGCGCGGACTCCGAGCTCCCTCGTCGTGGGGCCGCGCGGGTGACGCTTCGGGCGGCACCGGATCGGTTCACGAACCTCGTGCGCCTGACGGGCGCGCCGACGACGGTGGATCCACTCAGCGTCACGTTCGCGGTTCGCCGAGCCAAGAGCACGAAGTGGCGGCGACTCGGGGCCGACGACGGAGCCCCGTACAGCATCTATCTCGACCCACGGCACTACAAGCGGGGAGAGCGCATCTCGGTCGTGGCAGCGGTTCGCTCGAGCGACGGATCGGTCTCGACATCGTCCGTTCTGATTCTTCAGCCGCGCAGATGACGGCCGTCGAGGAGCACCGGCCGAGCCCGCCCCGGCCGTGAGGGTCGCCGACGAGATCGAGCGGCTCGTCGCTCGCGACCATCACGACCCGCACAGCGTGCTCGGCGCTCACCCGACTCGCGGCGGCGTCGTCGTGCGGGCGTTCCGGCCCGGAGCCGAGCGGATCGTGGCCGTCCCCGAGTCTCTCGAGCCGGTCAGGCTTCGCCGGCTCCACCGCGATGGAGTCTTCGCCGCGCGGTTACCGGGTGCGTCGCTTCCGCTCCGCTACGTGCTCGAGGTCTCGTACCCCGGGGGAAGCACCGTGACTGTTCGCGACCCGTACGCGTTCCTGCCGACGCTCGGCGAGCTCGACCTCCACCTCACCGCGGAAGGCCGGCACGAGGAGCTGTACGAGCGGCTGGGAGCGCACCCGATTCACGTGGACGGCAGCGACGGCGTCTCGTTCGCGGTGTGGGCCCCGAACGCCCGCTCGGTCTCCGTCGTGGGCGACTTCAACGACTGGGACGGGCGTGTCCATCCGCTGCGCTCGCTCGGCGGCTCCGGCATCTGGGAGCTCTTCCTGCCCGGCGTCGAGCCCGGTGCCCGGTACAAGTTCGAGATCCGCACCGCCGACGGCTCGATCCTCCTCAAGGCCGACCCGTTCGCGTTCGCCGCCGAGGCGCCGCCCAAGACCGCGTCAGTCGTGTTTCGCTCGCAGCACGTCTGGCGTGACCCAGCGTGGCTCGAGCGACGGGCGGCGAGCGACCCGTGGCAGGAGCCGTTGAGCGTGTACGAGGTGCACCTCGGCTCCTGGCGATTGAACCCGCTCGAGGGGAATCGCACGCTCACGTACGACGAGCTCGGGGAGGAGCTCGCCGAGTACGTGACCGGGCTCGGCTTCACGCACGTCGAGCTGATGCCCGTCATGGAGCACCCCTTCTCCGGCTCCTGGGGGTACCAGCCGACGGGGTTCTACGCCCCGACGGCCCGCTTCGGGGCGCCCGACGGCTTCCGGGCGCTCGTGGACCGGCTCCACGGGGCGGGACTCGGCGTGATTCTCGACTGGGTGCCCGCCCACTTCCCGAAGGACGACTGGGCGCTCGCCCGCTTCGACGGCACGCCACTCTTCGAGCACGCGGATCCGCGGCGCGGCGAGCATCCCGACTGGGGGACGCTCGTCTTCAACCACGGCCGGGCCGAGGTGCGCAACTTCCTCGTCGCCAACGCGCTCTTCTGGCTGCGGGAGTACCACGCCGACGGCCTGCGCGTGGATGCGGTCGCCTCGATGCTCTACCTCGACTACTCGCGGGCGGCGGGAGAGTGGACGCCGAACGCCTTCGGAGGACGCGAGGATCTCGAAGCGGTGGCGTTCCTGCGCGAGCTGAACGAGGTGGTCCATGCCCGCGTGCCCGGCGTGCTGATGGTCGCCGAGGAGTCGACAGCCTGGCCCGGAGTCTCGCGACCGGTCCACCTGGGCGGTCTCGGCTTCGGCTTCAAGTGGAACATGGGGTGGATGAACGACACGCTCTCGTACTTCGCCCGCGACCCGGTCCACCGCCGCCACCACCACGACGAGCTCACGTTCAGCCTCGTCTACGCCTTCAGCGAGAACTACGTGCTCCCCCTCTCGCACGACGAGGTCGTGCACGGGAAGGGATCGCTCATGGCGAAGATGCCGGGCGATCGCGCGCAGAAGCTCGCGAACGTCCGCGCCCTCTACGGCTACATGTGGGCACATCCTGGGAAGAAGCTCCTGTTCATGGGCGACGAGCTGGCGCAGGAGCGCGAGTGGGACGCCCAGGGCAGCGTCGACTGGCATCTGCTCGAGCACTCCGAGCACCGCGGGGTGCAGCGTCTCGTCCGCGACCTGAACCGCCTCTACCGGACCGAGCCGGCGCTCCACGAGCTGGACGGCGATCCGGAGGGCTTCCGCTGGCTCGAGCTCCACGACGCCGATGCGAACGTGCTCGCCTTCGCACGCTTCCCGCGCACGGGGCGGCCGCTCGCCTGTGTCTGCAACCTCTCGCCGGTCCCCCGACCGGCGTACAGGGTCGCCCTTCCCCTTCCCGGTGTCTGGCGCGAGGTGCTGAACACGGATGCAACCGAGTACGGCGGGTCGGGCATCGGCAACCGCGACCGGGTGGTCTCGGACGAGACGCCGTGGCACGACCATCCTTACTCCGGCGAGGTGACGCTGCCGCCGCTCGGGGTGGTGTGGCTCGTCCCGGAGGATCGATGACGACTCCGTGGCCCGGTAGGCCCTTCCCTCTCGGGCCGACGTGGGACGGACGCGGCACGAACTTCTCGCTCTTCTCCGAGAACGCCGAGCGTGTCGGGCTCTGCCTGTTCGACGACGAGGGTCGCGAGACCCGGGTCGAGTTGCAGGAGCGCACGGCGCACAACTGGCACGGCTACCTCCCCGGCGTCGGGCCCGGCCAGCGGTACGGCTATCGCGTGCACGGGCCCTGGGCACCCGAGCGCGGGCACCGCTTCAACCCGGCCAAGCTCCTGATCGACCCGTACGCGAAGGCGATCGACGGGCGGGTCGAGCCGGCGGCGGCGAACACGCTCCCCTACGTGCCGACGGGCGCCCCCGACGCCGACCTCGAGCCTGACGGCGAGGACGATGCGGACGCCGTTCCGAACGGCGTGGTCGTCGATCCAGCCTTCGACTGGGAGGGCGACGAGCGCCTGGAGACGCCCTGGGCCGACACGATCATCTACGAGCTGCACGTGAAGGGCTTCACGAAGAAGTGCCCCGGCGTTCCTGAGGAACTGCGAGGAACGTTTGCCGGGCTCGCGTCGGATGCGGCCATCGAGCACTTGACGTCGCTCGGAGTGACGGCGGTCGAGCTGATGCCGATTCATCACATCGCCGACGAGCACTTCCTGCACGAACGCGGCCTCTCGAACTACTGGGGCTACTCCTCGATCGGGTACTTCGCACCGCACGCCCTCTACGCGGCGACCGGCACCCGGGGCGAGCAGGTACGGGAGTTCAAGGGGCTGGTGAAGGCGCTCCACCGCGCCGGCGTCGAGGTGATCCTCGACGTCGTCTACAACCACACCGCGGAGGGGAACCACCTGGGCCCGATGCTCGCCTTCAAGGGCATCGACAACTCCTCCTACTACCGCCTCGAGCCCGAGGATCCGCGGTACTACGTGGACTTCACAGGCACGGGCAACTCGCTCAACCCCGTGCACCCGAGCGTCCTGCGCCTGATCGCGGACTCGCTCCGCTACTGGGTCAGCGACTGCCACGTCGACGGGTTCCGCTTCGACCTGGCATCCGCCCTCGCGCGCGAGCTCTACGACGTCGACCGGCTCGCGACCTTCTTCGACGTCATCCACCAGGATCCGGTCCTCTCCCAGGTAAAGCTCATCGCCGAGCCGTGGGACGTCGGTCCGGGCGGATACCAGGTCGGGAACTTCCCCGTGCTGTGGGCGGAGTGGAACGACCAGTACCGGGATACGATGCGCGACCTCTGGTGCGACCACGGGAACGTGGCGTCCTTCGCGCGCCGCTTCACGGGGTCGAGCGACCTCTACCAGGCGGATGGGCGGCACCCGTCTGCCTCCATCAACTACGTCACCTGCCACGACGGGTTCACGCTCGCCGACCTCGTCTCCTACGACGAGAAGCACAACGAGCTGAACCTGGAGCACAACCGCGACGGGTCCGACGTCAATCGCTCGTGGAACTGCGGCGTGGAGGGCCCGACCGACGACCCGGACGTGGGCGCGCTCCGCGAGCGCCAGCAGCGCAACTTTCTCGCCACGCTGCTCCTCTCCCACGGCGTCCCGATGCTGCTCGGAGGCGACGAGATGGGCCGCACGCAGCGCGGAAACAACAACGCCTGGTGCCAGGACAGCGAGCTCTCGTGGTTCGACTGGGAGCTCGACTCCTCGAGAGAACGGCTGCTCGCGTTCACGCGGCGGCTCGTCGAGCTCCGGCGGCGGCATCCCGTGTTCCGGCGCGCCCGCTTCCTGAACGGCCGCTCGGCTGATTCCGCGCTCCCGGATGCGTGGTGGTTCCGCCCCGACGGCCGGCAGATGAACCGGCGCGACTGGGAGAGCGCCGACGTGCAGATCGTCGGTCTCTTCCTGAACGGACAGGAGATCGGGTCCAGGACGCCTGAGGGCGAGCCCGTCGTCGACGACTCGTTTCTTCTCTTGCTGAACGCCCGTTCGGAGCCGGTGACGTTCACGCTGCCACCACGGCGGTTCGGAGCGGCGTGGGAGGTCGAGCTGCAGACGACTGATCCCGACGCTCAGGCCGCGACCTATCCGGCCCGCGGCGAGGCCGCGGTCGAGGCGCGCTCCCTCGTCCTGCTCCGGCGTGCGGTTGCGTGAGCCGGCGGGCTCCCCAAGACTGGCAGCGTTGAGTCGCTATGCGCGTCCTCTTCGCCACCGCTGAGCTGGCCCCGGTCGCGGCCGTCGGCGGCCTTGCGCAGGCGGCGGCGGGACTCGCGCGTGAGCTGCGGTCGCAGGGAATCGACGTGGAGATCGTGCTTCCCGACTACGGCGGGGTCGAGCTGGCCGGCGAGGAGCCGATCGAGCTGGACGTCCTCCCGTGGGTGCGCCCGGCCGGGGCACGCCGCGGCGAGCACCCCACGTGTGGCCCGCTCACGCTCGTCACGGTGCCGGGGATGCAGCGGCCGCACCCGTACCTCGACGCGGGTGGAGCCGGCTGGCCCGACAACGACGCACGCTTCCTCGGGTTCTCCGCCGCCGTCGCCGCGCTCGCCCGCGCCACTCGGCCGGACGTCGTGCACCTGAACGACTGGCACACGGCAGCGGCAGCCGCGGGCATCGACGGGGAGCTTCCCCTGGTGCTGACAGTGCACAACCTCGCCTACCAGGGCCAGACGGGGGTCGAATGGCTCGAGCGCCTGGGGCCGCGAGGAGCCGCCTATGCACGAGACGGCGGGTGCAACCCGCTCGCAGGCGGGATCGCCCTCGCTGACGCCATCGTCGTCGTCAGCCCCACGTACCGGGAAGAGGTACTCCGCCCGGAGACGGGAGCCGGGCTGGACGCGTTGCTGCGCGAGCGGGCGGAGGCGCTCGTGGGGATCCGCAACGGCATCGACGTCGACGTCTGGGACCCGTCGCGCGACCCGCACATCCCCGCACCGTTCGGCCCTCTTGACCATGCGGGGAAGGCGCTTTCGCGCTCGGCCCTGCTCGCCCGCCTCGATCTGCCCGAGCAGCCGGGCCCACTCGTCGTCGCGGTCACCCGCCTCGTCGAGCAGAAAGGCGTCGACCTGCTGCTCCCGCTCGTTCCGGGGCTGGCAGAGCTCGGGCTCCAGGTCGGGATCCTCGGCTCGGGTGACGCGTGGCTGACCCGGGCGCTCCACGACGCCGCCGCCCGGCACCGCACCTCCATCGCCTTCGTCGAGGGCTACGACGAGCCGCTCTCCCACCTGATGCTCGCGGGCGGCGATCTCCTGCTCATGCCGAGCCGCTTCGAACCGTGCGGTCTCGCGCAGATGCAGGCAATGCGCTACGGAACGCTGCCGGTGGTCACCGATGTCGGTGGGTTGCACGACACGGTCGTCGATCTCGACGAGGACCCGGAGCGCGGCACGGGCTGGCGTGCCACCGTCTCGGAGTCGTCGGCGCTTCGGGAAACACTCGCACGCGCGGTGCGGGGGTGGGCCGACCCGGCGATCCGCGCTGCAGCCCAGACTCGGGGGATGACGGCGGACTGGTCGTGGGCGGAGCCTGCGGCGCGCCACGTGGAGCTGTACCAACGGCTCGCAGGTCGGTAGAGGCCTGGTGCCGGCGACGATCGGCGGGCACACGCCACGAGTCAGATGATTGATGCCACGATCTCGCGCCCCCGAGCGGCCAGCTCGCACCCCGGAGGAGGCGATCTCATGGCATCACTCATCAGGCGGCGATACCCTCGGGTGAGATGGCGACTGAGCCCCGCATCCTCGTTGTCATCCTGGCCGGCGGGGAGGGCAAGCGCCTGCTGCCACTCACGAACGACCGGGCGAAGCCGGCCGTCCCCTTCGGCGGCTCGTACCGGCTGATCGACTTCGCGCTCTCGAACTTCGCGAACGCCGGGTACCTCAAGATCGTCGTCCTCACCCAGTACAAGAGCCATTCGCTGGACCGGCACATCTCGCAGACGTGGCGCTTCTCGACGATGCTCGGGAACTACGTGACGCCCGTGCCCGCGCAGATGCGGCGCGGCCCGTACTGGTTCCTGGGCTCAGCCGACGCCATCTACCAGAACCTCAACCTGATCGGTGACGAGCGGCCGGACCACGTCTGCGTGTTCGGGGCCGACCACATCTACCGCATGGATCCGCGCCCGATGGTCGAGCAGCACGTCGCGTCCGGCGCGGGGGTGACCGTAGCGGCGATCCCGGTCCCGCTCGAGCAGTCGCGCGCGTTCGGGGTGATCGAGGCGGACGGCGAAGGACGCATCGTCCGCTTCCACGAGAAGGTCGACGCCCCACCGCCGATGCCCGGTGACCCCACCCGCTGCCTGGCGTCGATGGGGAACTACGTGTTCGAGACGCAGACGCTGATCGACGCCGTGACACCGGCGGGCGCGGACCAGCGGCGCACCGACGTCGGCGGCGACGTGATCCCCGCCCTGACAGAGGCCGGCGTCGCCAAGGTCTACGACTTCTCCACGAACGACGTCCCCGGGCAGGGCGAGCGCGAACGCGGGTACTGGCGCGACGTGGGGACGCTGGACGCGTACTACGAGGCGAACATGGACCTGATCGCCCTGGTTCCGGAGTTCAACCTCTACAACGACGCGTGGCCGGTGCTCACCCATCAGCCGCCGCTGCCTCCGGCGAAGGTCTCCCGCGGGGGCGGCGGAGAGCCGGCAGTGGTCGACGCCAGTCTGCTCTGCCAGGGCTCGATCATCTCCGGTGCGCACATCGAGCGGTCGATCGTCGGGCCGGGCAGCCACGTCGGCAGCGGCGCCCGCGTCGTCGACTCGATCCTCTTCCCGGGGGCGCGCGTCGGCCCCGGAGCGCAACTGCACAGGTGTGTGATCGACAAGAACGTCGTCGTGCCGGCCGGCTACCGGATCGGCCTCGCCCCGGCCGAGGACGCCGCCCGCTTCACGTTGAGTGACGCCGGGATCGCGGTGGTCGAGAAGGGGCAGCTCCTCGACGGAGCCTCTGCCTAGCCTCGTCCGCCGGGCCGTTTCGGCACGCCGCCGCGGCCGAGTCGTCGCCACCGCGTGCTCGCGTCGCGCAAGCGCGCGGCGTGCTCGGCGGTAAGCTGACCCGGCTCGAGGCGCCACTGCCAGTTCCCTCCGACGGTCGACGGCGTGTTCATCCGGGCCTCACTGCCGAGTCCGAGGACGTCCTGCGCCTGGACGATCGCGAGGCGGGAGGGAGAGGAGAAAGTGAGCTCGATCAGCACCCAGGACGGGTCGGTCGCGGCGATGCCGGCCTTCGACCGCGCGTCGTCCACACGCTCGCGGACGCGGCTCGGGGCCCACTCCCACCAGCCGGCGGTCGTGTCGTTGTCGTGCGTGCCGGTGTAGACGACGGCGTACTCCCGCTGGTTCGGGAGCGCGTCGGGATGTCGTTTATCGTCGCCGAACGCCCACTGGAGGACGTGCATCCCGGGCACGCCGAGCTCCTCACGAAGGCGGTGGACCGGTGGGGTGATGTGGCCGAGGTCCTCCGCGATCACGGGGAGTGCGCCAAGCTCCTCCGAGATCGCGTCGAACAGTGTCTTTCCGGGCCCGCGTCGCCAACGACCGTGCTTCGCCGTGCGATTGCCGTAGCGGACTGCCCAGGCCGCGACGAAGCCCCGAAAGTGGTCGAGCCGAGTCACGTCGAAGAGCTGCAGCGAGCGCCTGAAGCGCTCGATCCACCAGCGGTA
>DATDOS010000172.1:0-2159 GCA_035293125.1 Gaiellaceae bacterium
CGAGGCGTTCGTGCTCGCGCGGGCCTTCAGGTTCTCGAGCACGCCGACCGCGCGGACGTAGTCGAGCCCGTCGCTCTCGAGGAGGGCAAGACCGGACGAGTCGTAGCCGCGGTATTCGAGCCGCTCGAGCCCCTGGAGGAGCAGCGGCTTGCACTCACGAGATCCGACGTATCCGATGATTCCGCACACGGTCTAGTGCGCAAGACCGCCATCCGCTAGCGCGGATGCCGGTTGCGCGAAAACCCCTGAAGGCGTCCGCTTCGCGGCCGCTGTGTCTGTTGTGAACATGGCTTGTCTCACTAAACACGAAAGAGCCCGGCGGCGCCCTCCGTCGGGCTTAGCCGAGCTCTCGTTCGACGAGCGCGGCGATGCTAGCACAGATTCTCTCTGCATCTTCCGCATTTTCGGCCTCGGCCAGGACGCGCACGACCGGCTCGGTTCCCGACGGGCGGACGAGGACGCGGCCGCGTCCCGCGAGCTCGGTATTGACGCGATCAGCCTCGTCGAGGACGGACTGTGACACGTCGCGGCGCTTCACGCGGATGTTCGCCTTCACCTGCGGGTAGCGGGGCATCACCGCAGCGGCCTCGCTCAGCGTGCGCTCGCCGAGGGCCCGGCAGAGGAGGAGTGCAGCCGCGAGCCCGTCTCCCGCGACGTGGTTGCCGAGCCAGATCACATGCCCGGACTGCTCGCCGCCGAGGAGCCCGCCCTCCTCGCGCAGGGCTTCGAGGACGTAGCGATCCCCGACGGGAGTGGTCACCACCCGCACCCGGTGCTCTGCCATCAGGCAGTGGAAGCCGAGGTTGGCCATGACCGTGACGGCCACGACGTCGACGCCGAGCGCGAGCGCCAGGATCGCCAGGATCTGATCGCCGTCGAGGGGCTCGCCGCGCTCGTCGACCGCGAGCATCCGGTCGCCGTCGCCGTCGAACGCGACCCCGAGATCGAGAGCCCTGCTCGTAACAGCCTGTTGCAGAGCCGACAGATCCGTGGCGCCGCAGCCGACGTTGATGTTGGTTCCATCGGGCTCGACGCCGATTGCGTGCACCTCGGCCCCGAGCTGCTCGAACGCCCGCGGGGCGAGAGCGGAGAACGCACCGTTGGCGCAGTCGACCCCGATGCGCAGGCCTGTGAGATCGGAGCCGAATCGGTCGACGATCTGACCGAGGTAACGCTCGCCGGCACCGTCCACGTGCTCGATGGAGCCGCCGCCCTGAGCCGGTGTGTCGAGGAGCACCTCGATCGCCTCCTCGTCCTCGTCTGAGAGCTTGCCTCCGTCGCCCCCGAAGAGCTTGACGCCGTTGTACTCGGGCGGGTTGTGAGAGGCCGAGATGACCGCTCCGAGGTCCTCGGCAAGGAGCGCAACCGCTGGGGTCGGTAGGACCCCAGCGAGCAGTGCCGCGCCCCCCGCCGCCGAAACGCCGCGGGCGAGTGCCTCCTCGAGCTCGGGCCCGGATGCACGCGTGTCGCGTCCCACCAGGACGAGGCCACCACCGGACCACAGCGTTGCGGCCTTGCCGAGCCGCTCGACGAGATCGGGCGTCAGGTCCTCCCCGACGACTCCGCGGACTCCGTCTGTTCCGAAGTAGCGGCGCGCCATGCCGCGCGACGCTAGCGCTTGCTGAACTGCGGCGCCTTGCGCGCCTTGTGCAGGCCGGCCTTCTTCCGCTCGACGATGCGGGCGTCCCGGGTGAGGAAGCCCTGGCGCTTGAGCGGAATGCGAATCTCGGGATCCGCCTCGACGAGCGCTCTGGCGATGCCGTGCCTGACCGCCCCGGCCTGCCCGGAGATACCTCCGCCGTGCACCCGGACCCGCAGGTCGTACGTCGAAGTCGCCTCCGCCACCTCGAGGGGGCCGAGGACCATCTTGCGGTGCAGAGCCCGCGGGAAGTACTCCTCGAGCGTGCGACCGTTGATCCACGTCTTGCCGTCGCCTGGACGCAGGATCACACGTGCGATCGACGTCTTCCGCTTGCCCGTCCCGAGGTACTGAGCGATCTCGGTCACGTGAGCTCCAGCGGCTTCGGGGCCTGGGCAGCATGCGGGTGCTCCGAGCCCGCGTAGATCTTGAGCTTGAGAAGCTGCGCGGCCGCGAGCTTGTTCTTCGGGAGCATCCCCTTGACCGCCTTCCGCAGAACCTCGGTGGGGCGCCGCTCGAG
>DATDOS010000173.1:0-6408 GCA_035293125.1 Gaiellaceae bacterium
CGCGATCCCACCCGCGCATCGCCGTTCACTTCGGGCCGCGGCTCACCTCGGCGCGCGGCAGCGACGAGCTCCACCGCGTCGAGGATCTTCGTGTAGCCGGTGCAGCGGCAGAGGTTGCCGAGGAGAGCGTGCGCGACCTCCTCTCGCGAGGGAGCGGGCTTCTTCTGGAGTAGCGCCTCCGCCTTCATCACGATTCCCGGCGAGCAGAAGCCACACTGGGACGCACCAGCGGAGACAAAGGACTCGGCCCAGAGCCTCCGCTCGTCGTCCGAGAGCCCCTCCGGGGTGACGACGTGCTTGCCCTCGACACGGCTGGCCTTCTGCGCACACGAGACGACGGCGTGCCCGTCGACGACGACCGTGCACGCGCCGCACGAGCCCTCCGGCGCGCATCCGTCCTTGACCGACCGCAGGCCGAAGTCCTCGCGGAGCAGCTCGAGCATGCTCCGCTCCTCGCCGGGATCGGCGCTGACCGGCTCGCCGTTGAGCGTGAAGTCCACCCTCACTCCATCGCGCCGAGGACGAGTGCCAGAAGCGCCATTCGCGTCACCACGCCGTTGAACGCCTCCTGCCAGTATCGCGCGTGGCGCGTCGCATCGACGTCCTCGGGCAGCTCGTCCATCCGGGGCAGGCTGTGGAGGACGATCGAGCCCGGCTTGGCCTTGTCGCGCAGCAGCTCTCGCGTCACCCGGTACGCGTCGGGCGTCGTGCCGACCGCTTCACCCCGCTCGTCGCGGGACTTCGTGTAGTCGGGTTGGACGACCGGCTCCATGTAGACGACGTCGGAGTCGGCGATGACCTCTGCCACCGAGGGAGCTTCCGTGTAGCGGACGTTGAGCTCCTCGAGCTCGCTCTTGAACTCCGGCAGCAGCGACATCTCGGGAGGGCCGACGACATACGCCCGGAGGTCGAACTGCGACATCGCGTAGAGGATCGAGTGCATCGTCCGCATCCGCATGTCGCCGACCAGGAGGAACGTGAGCCCGTCGAGCGTGCCGAGCTCCTTCTTCGTCGTGTAGAGGTCGGTCAGGACCTGAGTGGGATGCTCGCCCCAGCCGTCGCCGCAGTTGATGACGGGCACCGACGCCCACTTGGCCGCCTCGGCGGGGGCGCCCTGCTCGAAGTGGCGCATGGCGATGACATCGCCGTAGTACTCGAGCATGTGAACCGTGTCCTTGATCGACTCCTGGTAGAAGTCCCCGGCCCGCGTCATCTTCGCGTCCGAGAAACCGAGAACGTGGCCTCCGAGACGGTGCATCGCGGCCTCGGTGGCCAGCCGTGTGCGCGTGCTTGGCTGGTAGAAGGCCGTCAGCAGCGTCTTGTCCGCGAGCAGGTCCGCGTTTCGCCGGCTCCTTGCGATCGGAGCGAGCTCGTCGCAGACCTCGAACACGCGCTCGAACTCGGCGCGCTCAAAGCCTTTCAGCGACAGAATGTCTCGTCCGAGGAAACTCCTCATCTCGGTTCCTCCTTCGTGGCGGGGCGGTTCTCACGACTCCGGTGAACAGCACTGCGACGTGCTCGTCGTCGGCGACCTGGCCTGTCGCTCGCAGCTCGAGCAGACCGGCGAGACCTGCCGAGCCCGTGTGATCGACCCCGATGCCGGTCGCCCCGCGGGCGAGCGCGTTGGCCTGCTCGAGCGTCTCCTCGTCGACGACGAGCGGGTGGCCGCCGGTGGCGAGCATCCCCTCGACCACGGCCAGCCAGTCGTACGTCTCGTCGTCGAGGATCCCGTGGGCGATGCTCCGCGGCTCCTCTTCCCAGGGCCACATGAATGCCGAGCGGTGGTGCGAGGCAAAGCGGAGCGCGTGCTCCGGCTCGCCTCGCGTCCCCACGGCGTCGAACGCTCGCTTCAGCGGCCACGCACCCTCGGTCTGCACCGTGTCGATGCGTGGCGACGTAGTGAACGCGCCGAGCTCGACGCCCTCCCCGAAGGCATGGATGCAGGAGCTCGCGAGCGCGCCCCCGCCGACCTGCACGACGAGCCGGTCGACGGTCGCGCCGGAGGAGACGAGCTCCCACCCGAGCGTCTCGCCTCCCTCGACCGCCAGCCCGTTCAGGTTGCCCTGACACGTGAAGGGCACGGCACCCTCGTCGATTGCGCGCAGGAGCCGACGGTACGTCGGATCCCCCGGAGACCCGTCACGGTGGCACACGGTCATGCGAGCACCGAGCTCCTCCAGGCGGCCGAGAACGACCGGATCGGCGTCGGCCGAGACGAACACGCGAAGCGTGCGCCCGCCGGCGGCCGCGATCACGGCCGCCGCCAGGGCGGCGTTGCCGCAGCTCGCGATCGCGAGCTCGGGACGCTCGTCCCTCTCCGTGAGGCCCAGGCGCTCGGCGACCTCGAGGTAGACGAGCACCCCGAAGAGATGGCGCGCCTTGTGGGAGCCCGAGACGTTTCCCGTCTCGTCCTTCACCCAGACACCCCCGGTGTCCGAGAACGCGAGCGCGTCGCTGAGGTCAGCGCTGCGGGAGAACGGGGTCACCGAGAACCCGTGCCCGTCGACTTCCGCCACCCTCTCGTCGAGCTGCCTCACGAGTGCGCAGAACGAATCGTCCGACAGCCCGCCGCGCAGCGCGACGTGGTACGCGTGGAGCAAGGTGCGGTAGCGAATGAAGGGGTTCGGCTCGGCGTCGCTCGCCGGAAAGCGGATAGCCGAGAGGTCGAGCTCGCGCCGGAGGACGTGGTCGACGTCGTCGTCTCTCCCCGCATTGCGGCACCGAAACGGGTACGGATCGGACCAGTCCGGTTCCGCGCCGCACCCGGCGCATACGAGTCGGGAGGCGTCCGGTCTCACAGAGCCTCCAGAACGCCGGTCCGAGCGTTGACGTCGCCGATCAGGTCGTCCCAGGCCGGGACGACCTCGCGCACGCCCGCCCAGAAGCCGGGATCTCGCCGCGCTTGGAAATCCTCGACCGAGACGCCCTGCTGCTCGACCCAGGTGAAGTAGCCCAGGTTGAAGATGCGCTCGCGCTCCACGCGTCCCAGCTCCAGGAAGTGATCTGTGGTCGTCCCGAGCAGATGCTCGCCGAACACCTCCGCCGCCGCCAGCTCGTCGAACCCGTCGGGGAAGTACCGGGAAAGCGCGATCTCGCGCTCGCTGTCGTACAGCGCGGCACCGTCGGTGGCGATCGTGACGACCACGTCGCCGGGCCCGAGGCCGTAGTACTTGGCCGTCTTGACGGCGCCGAGCACGTTGCAGATGCTCGAGAGCCCCAGCGAGGGCAGGCCTTCGATGACGCCGTCCGTCACGCCGCGTCTGCTCAGGTGGCTTCGTCCGACCTCGGTACCGAACAGGACCCCGAGGCGGTCGGTCGCCCGGTCGGACACCGCCAGGGCGACGTCCGTGTTCATGACGTTGTGGATCAGCGGGACGTGCTTGTCCCCGATGCCCTGGATGTTGTGTGAGCCGAAGCCGTTGTAGAGCAAGGTCGGGCACTCGAGCGCCTCGCAGGCGACGATGAGCGAGCCAAACCGCTCCTTCAGGAAGTCGCCGGCCGCGATCGTCCCCGCCGAGCCTGTCGCGGACACGAACGCCCGGAGCTCGAGCCTGGGCTCCTGCTCGCGAAGCGACTCGAAGACCCGCTCGAGCGCCGCCCCGGTGGCGAGGTAGTGGACGAGGTAGTTCCCGAACTCTGCGAACTGGTTGAGGATGACGTTGTCCGGGTCGGTCGAGAGCTCCTTGCACCTGTCGTAGATCTCCTTGACGTTGCTCTCGGTGCCCGGCGTTCGCACGATGTCACCTGGGTCGGCCACCCACTGCGCGAGCCAGTCGAAGCGCTCGCGGCTCATACCCTCGGGGAGCACCGCGACGCCGCGGCATCCCAGCAGCCGGGAGATTGCAACCCCGCCGCGGCAGTAGTTGCCCGTCGAGGGCCATACCGCGCGCTGGCGGGTCGGGTCGAACTGCCCACTGACGAGCCGCGGAGCCAGGCACCCGTAGGCAGCCAGGACCTTGTGCGCCCGGATCAGGGGGAACCGATCACCGAGCGCCACGACGATCCTGGCGTCGACGCCCGTTAGCTCGCGGGGCAGCACGAGGTGATCGGGGACGTCGACGACGTCGACCCGGTTCGCGGCGTTGTACCAGTGCACTCGGAACAGGTTCAGCGGATCGGCAGCGTCGGCTCCGACCCCGGCGAGCGTCTCACGCACACTGGGCGGAACGAGGCCGGGGTTCGCAAGCTGGCCGAACGTCGGCAGAGCAACCCTCGCTTCCCGCAGCCGATCGACGGCCCGCTCGAGCACCTGAGCGTCGACGACGTGGCTCTCGCGGCCCAGCAGCTTCGTGTGCACACGTTCTCCCGGATAGAGGTCTCTTGGAGCCTAGGAACGTTGGTGCTGGGTGGCGTCGGGGCTTCGGCGCAATAGCAGTCAGTGGATCCCCGCATTGCGCAAGAGGGATCGAACGAGGTTGTTCCTACGGATGCGGTGGCCCGAACGACGGCTCACAGTTGTGGAGTCGGCAAGCGAAAGGCGGCGACATGAAGAACGTCTTGCTCGCGTATGACGGCTCCGAAGGGGCCAAGCGCGCGCTCGAAGCTGTGGCCGAACTCCATCACGAGGGCGGAACCGTGACGGTCGTCAGCTCGGCGGAGGGACTTCCTCTCTTCGGATACGCCGGGACTCTGCCCTCGCCCGAGCAGGAGGAGGAGCGGCACCACCAGCTCGTCGAGGCGGAGACCGCGCTCGCTGAGCACGGCATTGCGACCACGCTGGTGGAACGACGCGGGGACCCCGCGACGGCGATTCTGGACGAGGCCGAAAAGGCACACGCCGATCTCATCGTCATGGGCACGCGCGGCCTGAGCACGGGGGAGCGCTGGCTGCTCGGCTCGGTGAGCACGAAGGTGCTCCACCACGCACACTGCAGCGTGCTCGTCGTGCGGTAGGAGGTGGCGTCAGAACTTCGGTCGCCTGCTGCGGCAGGACCTCCGGCTCTTCCGCGACGAGCTCGTCGTCTGGACCAATGCCGGCTACGACACGTGGCCCGGCCCGTACCGAGACCGCGCGTCCCGCAAGTACCTGCTCGCGAGCTCGATGCTGAACCGCTGGATCGAGCTCGACCTCCGCGACTCGCGGGTCACGTCGGCGCTCATCGGCGCGTCGAGCGTCGCCCAGCTCGAGGACAACGTCGCCGCGCTCGACCGCCTCGACTTCTCGGACGACGAGCTCGCGGAGATCGACCGCCACGCGACCGAGAGCGACATCAACATCTGGGCCGCGTCGAGCGAGTCGTAGGGGGTCGCGCGAATCGGGCCTGTACCCTCGGTCGGTGTCCGTCCGCTCCGAGATCCGCAACGTCGCGATCGTCGCGCACGTCGACCACGGCAAGACGACGCTCGTCGATGCCCTCCTCTGGGAATCGGGCGCCTTCCGGGAGAACCAGGAGGTCGCCGAGCGCGTCCTCGACACGATGGACCTCGAGCGCGAGAAGGGCATCACGATCCTGGCCAAGAACACCGCGGTCCGGTACGCCGGGACCAAGATCAACATCGTCGACACTCCCGGCCACGCCGACTTCGGCGGCGAGGTGGAGCGCGGGCTGACGATGGTCGACGGCGTGCTCCTGCTCGTCGACGCAAGCGAGGGGCCGCTCCCGCAGACGCGCTTCGTCCTCCGCAAGGCGCTCGAGGCGCGGCTGCCCGTGGTCCTCGTCGTCAACAAGGTCGACCGACCCGACGCGCGGATCGGCGCGGTCGTCAACGAGGTCTACGAGCTCTTCCTCGACCTCGACGCGGACGAGAGCCAGATCGAGTTCCCGATCGTGTACTGCAACGCGAAGGCGGGCCGGGCGTCGCTCGAACCCGAGCCGGACGCGCTCGAGCCGAACCTCCAGCCCCTGCTCGATCTCGTCCTCGGGCGCATCCCGGCGCCGGCCTATGAGGAAGGCCATCCGCTCCAGGCGCTCGTCACCAATCTCGACGCGTCGCCCTACGTGGGCCGCCTCGCCCTCTGCCGGGTGCTCCAGGGGACGATCCGGCGCGCGCAAGAGGTCGCCTGGTGCCGCTCCGACGGCACGATCGACCGCGCGAAGGTCACGGAGCTGTACGTGACCGAGGCGCTCGACCGCGTGGACACCGATCAGGCGGGACCGGGCGACATCATCGCCGTCGCGGGGATTCCCGAGGTGACGATCGGCGAGACGCTCGCCGACCTGGAGGATCCGCGGCCGCTGCCGGTGATCACCGTCGACGAGCCGTCGTTGTCGGTGACGATCGGCATCAACACATCGCCGCTCGCCGGTACGGACGGCGACAAAGTGACTGCGAGCATGGTCGAAGGACGCCTGCGCGCGGAGCTCGTTGGCAATGTCTCGCTGCGTGTGCTCCCGACCGAGCGGCCCGACGCGTGGGAGGTGCAGGGTCGCGGCGAGCTCCAGCTTGCGATCCTCGTCGAGCAGATGC
>DATDOS010000174.1:0-3849 GCA_035293125.1 Gaiellaceae bacterium
CACGCACAGGGTCTCGACGCCGGTGAACTGGCAGCAGGGAGACGACGTGATCATCGCCGGATCGGTCTCGAACGACGAGGCGAAGGAGTTGTTCGGAGAGTGGGACGCGCCCAAGCCGTACATCCGGATCGTTCCGCAGCCTCGCTGAGCCGCAGTCTCACGACGCCAGCATGTCGCGCACGCGCTCGACGCCGGCGTCAAAAGCCCGACACGAAACTGACGCTACCGCGATCTGGGTCCCATGTGAGCAGCGGGACGTGTCTCCACCTCGCGTTCGAAGCCACCGCAGAGGACGTGCCGGCGGAAGCGCTCAGGGTGAGGTTGCGCGCGGCGGTGCGAACGATCTCCTGGATGTCGGCAATCGAGCGTGCGAGCGACGGCCGCTGGATCGCGCCCACGAGCTCGCGTACCTGCTCGGAGACCCGAAAGAGGCGTCAAGAGTGTTTGGGGTATCGGTCCGGTTGCTGGACAGGTCAGGTGGCTGCCTACGAGCGGTTGCAACTCCTGCTCGACCCGCAGCTGCCCGCCCGGATCAAAGCTATGCTCGAGCACCGCGTTGGTAGGCGGTTGCCGCTCACACGGCAGCTTTGTCGCTTGAACCTTCGAGACCCCGGAGCGCATCGATGAGCCTCGCTTCGAGCATCGCCCGGCTGGGCACCGAGACCGCGTTCGAGGTGCTCGCCCGCGCCAAGGCCCTGGAGGCACAGGGCCGCGAGATCATCCATCTACAGATCGGCGAGCCCGATTTCGACACGCCGCCGCATGTGGTCGAGGCGGGCGTCAAGGCTCTGCGGGACGGATTCACGCACTACTGCCCGGCACCGGGACTGCCGGTGCTGCGCGAGGCCTGCGCCGACTATCTCTCCCGCAGCCGCGGCCTCCAGGTCGACCCCGCGCGTGTGCTGGTTGCGCCGGGCGCGAAGCCGTTCTTGTTTTTCGGCGTGCTCGCCACCTGCGACCCCGGCGACGAGGTGATCTACCCGAACCCCGGTTTCCCGATCTACGAGTCGGTGATCAAATGGGCTGGCGCCACTCCGGTGCCGCTGCCGCTGACCGAGGAGAGCGGCTTCACCTTTGCCGCCACTGACGTCGCCGACCGGCTCTCGCCGCGGACGAAGCTGATCATCCTCAACTCGCCCGCGAACCCGACCGGTAGCGTCGTCCCCCGCGAGGTCAACGTCGAGCTGGCAAAGCTGCTCGCCGAGCACGGCTGCTACATCCTCTCCGACGAGGTCTACTCGGAGATGGTGTACGACGGCGAGCACGACTCAATCGCTGGCCACGGAGATCTCCTTGAGCGGACGATTGTGCTCGACGGTTTCTCAAAGACGTTCGCGATGACTGGCTGGCGGCTCGGCTACGCCGCCCTTCCGCAGGAGCTCGTCGAGCCGATCACGCGCCTGTTCATCAACTGTCACTCGTGTACGCCGCCGGCGTACCAGCTGGCGGGGGTGGCGGCGCTGACCGGCCCGATGGACGAGGTGCGGGCGATGATCGACGAGTTCCGCGTCCGCCGCGACCTCGTCGTCACCGGCCTGAACGAGCTGCCGGGCGTGTCGTGCGTGCGCCCGAGCGGCGCCTTCTACGCGTTCCCGAACATCTCCGGCACCGGCCTCGGCGCGCGCGAGCTACAGGACCAGTTGCTCGAGGAAGCCGGCGTCGCGATGCTCGCCGGCACGGCCTTCGGCGCGTACGGCGGGGGCTACATGCGGGTCTCCTACGCCAACTCGCAGGACAACATCCGCGCCGCGATCGGGGCTATGCGCGAGCTGCTCGAGCGCGTCGCTGTCTGATGGGCCACCGGATTGTTGTCACACGCCGGATCCCGGAGCCGGCGCTCGACCTGCTGCGCGCAGCCGGTGACACGTGGCTCAACCCGGAGGACCGGCCGCTCACCCGCGACGAGCTGCACGAGGCGATCGCCGGCGCGGACGCCGTCGTGACGCTGCTGCACGACCGCGTCGACGACGCCTTCCTGGACAGCGCCGGTCCGCAGCTGCAAGTGGTCGCGAACGTGGCGGTCGGCTACGACAACGTCGACGTCCCGGCCTGCAGCGCCAAGGAGGTGCGCGTGACGAATACACCCGGCGTGCTGACCGAGGCCACCGCCGACATTGCGTTCGCGCTGATCCTGATGGTCACGCGTCGATTGGGCGAGGGCGAGCGCCTGATCCGCGCACGGACCCCGTGGAGCTGGAACATGTTCTTCATGCTCGGCTCCGGCATCCAGCGAAAGACGCTCGGGATCGTCGGCCTCGGCCAAATCGGCGCCGCCACCGCGCGCCGCAGTAAGGCGTTCGGGATGGAGATCGTCTACACCGGCCCGCGCCGAACCGACGCGGCGCTCGAGCGGGAGCTCGGCGCCCGCTACCTCTCGCTCGATGAGCTGCTCGCTACAAGCGACGTCGTGTCTCTCCACTGCCCACTCTCGCCCGATACGCGCCACTTGGTAACAGCCGAGCGGCTACGGAAGATGAAGCCGACCGCCTTCCTCGTCAACACGACTCGCGGCCCGGTCGTTGACGAGACGGCGCTGGCGGACGCGCTGAAGCACGGCATCATCGCGGGCGCAGGCCTGGATGTGTTCGAGCATGAGCCGGAGGTGCACGCCGGCCTGCTCGAGTGCGAGAACGCGGTGCTGATCCCCCACCTCGGCTCGGCGACCGTCGAGACACGCACCGCCATGGGCGTGCTCGCCGCCCGCAACGCGATCGCCGTGCTGAGCGGTGAGGCACCGCTCACGCCGGTCAACTGACAGCCAGCACGGCACCAGCCGCACCGCCCCCAAGCGGCGCGGGGTGCTTCGCTGTCGCAGTTTGGCGGGACGGCGACACGCTCCCTCGATGGCGCTGATCCTGCTGAGCCAGGAGGGTTTAGCGAACCGACTGGCGAAACGGCGTAGACTCGTCCTATGGCCAGCCTCGTCGCAAAGATCCGCAAGTGGTTGAGGCTCGGAAAGAAGCCGGGCGCAACGAAGCACGATACCGGCGCGCCGTAAGGCGTTCTTAGTCTCCGATAGGTAGTGCGTTCCCGCACCTACGCCGCGGGCGGTACTGCTCGTGCTCTCACGAGCGCCTCAGACAATCGCGCCAGCATCGTGGAGTCGGGATGAAGCGCGATACGGTGAAGCGCCCTGCCAGCCGTCGTCCGCAAAAGGCCAGCTTTCGCGCGAGACTCCACAGCCTTATCCACAGGGGAGACTCCGCAAGTCGGGTCGAGAGACGATGAGGCTGGCTCCGGAGGGAGTCGAAGGAGCTCTGCCGTGTGCGTTCGGATCTCAGCGGCGGAAGAGTTCGATCAGCTCACCGCGCTGGCGTTCCGTCATACCGCCAACCGTCTTCGCGGGCGCGATCCGGCAGCGGCTGAGGAAGCGAGCGGCCCTCGCAGGACCGACCTTTGGCACTGCGAGCAGGAGATCCTGAACCTTGGCCGTCTTCGCGTAGGCGGGCGGCTGCGCCAGAACATCGGCGATCCGCACTCGACCGGAGGCGAGCTCCTTCTTCAAGGCTGCTCGGCGGCTGCGGATCTCGTTCGCTTGCCGCAAGGCCCGCAGCCGCTGCTCGAGGGTCTGCGCCGGAGCTCGCTCGCTCCTCTCGCCCGCCATCTGCGGATTCTAGGAAACCCACGGCTGGCGAGAGCGCCTGACCGCCCCGTGTCCGTCGACTTCTTCTTGCCTGTCACGCCAGAGGTCGCGGGTTTCGCGCGTCGGCTTCAGCGGCGCGAGATCACTCGGTCGATGACCCCGTAGGCCAAGGCCTCCTCGGAGCTCATGTAGTGGTCGCGCTCGAGGTCGCTCGCGACCTTCGCGAGCGGCTGGCCGGTGTGCTCGGCGATGATCTCCTCGAGCCG
>DATDOS010000175.1:0-2090 GCA_035293125.1 Gaiellaceae bacterium
CAGGGTGGCAAGGGCCGGGTGCGAAGACTCGTCCTCGACGGCGAGAGCGTCGACTGCGATCTCCTCGTCGCCTCCGGAGGCCGCCAGCCCGCGTACTCCCTCCTCGCGCAGGCCGGAGCGCGCATCGAGTACGAGCCCGACCTCGGGGTCTTCGTCCCCACGGAGCTGCCTGCCGGGGTCGAGGCGGTCGGCAGCGTTACCGGAGAGGGCCTCGCGAAGATCGATCCCGAGCCGGCCTACGGAGGCAAGGGGAAGTGCTTCGTCTGCGTCTGCGAGGACGTGACGACGAAGGACATGAAGCGGGCGATCGCAGAGGGCTTCGACTCGATCGAGCTCGCCAAGCGGTACACGACGACGACGATGGGCCCCTGCCAGGGGAAGCTCTGCCACCTGCCGAGCATCCGGCTGTACGCGCAGCAGAACCGGATGTACGAGGCCGCGATCGGGACGACGACGGCCCGCCCGCCCTGGGCTCCGGTCGAGCTGGGCCTCCTCGCCGGCCGCGAGCACACGCCGACGCGCCGCACCTCGATGCACTGGAGCCATGCGGAGGCGGGCGCCAAGATCATGTGGGCCGGCCCCTGGAAGCGTCCGTACGCGTACGGCGAGAAGCCGGAGGACGAGGTCCGCGCGGTGCACGAGTCTCTCGGCGTGATCGACGTCTCCACCCTGGGCAAGCTCTTCGTCGAGGGCCCCGAGGCTGTCACCCTGCTCGAGCGCCTCTACCCGAACCGCTTCGGCGACATGAAGCCGGGCCGCATTCGCTACGGCGTCCTGACCTCGGACGGCGGACGGATCATGGACGACGGCACGATCGCGCGGCTCGCCGACGACCTCTACTACGTGACGACGACCTCGACGGGCGCCGACGCGGTGACCGCCTGGTTCGAGTGGTGGAACGCGGTCTGGGGCTACGAGGCGGAGATCGTGAACGTCACCGGGGCGATCGCGGCTGTCAACCTCGCGGGGCCTCAGTCGCGCGACGCGCTCCAGCGCCTGACCGAGGCCGACGTCTCCGCGGAGGCGTTCAAGTACCTCGACGCCCGGGAGATCGAGGTCGCCGGGATCCCAACGCTCGCGTTGCGGATCGGCTTCGTCGGAGAGCTGGGGTACGAGCTGCACTTCCCGAGTCCCGCGGGCGAGTACCTGTGGGGCAGGCTCGTCGCCGAGGGGGCCAGCCCGTTCGGTCTCGAGCCCCAGCGCATCCTCCGGCTCGAGAAGGGCCATGTCATCGTCGGGCAGGACACGGACTCGGAGTCGAACCTCTTCTCCGCAGGGATGTCCTGGCTGCCGAAGCTGGACAAGGACGACTTCGTCGGCAAGTACGCGCTCGAGCACTTCGCGCAGCGGGAGGAGAAGGAGCGTCTGGTCGGCTTCACGATGGAGGAGGACGTCCTCCCGGCCGAGGGCGCCCAGATCGTCATCGAGGGCCTGCCCGCCGGGCGCGTGACGAGCGCGCGGCGAAGCGAGGCGGTTGGCGGGGTAATCGGACTGGCGTGGGTGCCGACGGATCGAGCCGAGAGCGGCACGCGCGTCGAGATTCGCGTCGACCGGCTTCTGCGCGGGGCGCGCGTCACGCACGGCGCCTTCTTCGACCCGGCCGGGGAGCGGATGCGTTCGTGAGCCGATCGTTTCTGTCGCCCTCGCGCTGCGAGCCCGGCATGCTGATGTCCCCGCTACGCCGCGCGCTCCAGGGCGTCGATCCGGCGGCGGTACGCGACCTCTCGCTGGACGGTGTCGTGGAGATCCGAGGCGATCTCGACCGGGTTGCGCCCGCCGCGGGCGAAGAGCTCGTCCGGCTCTCGCCGCGGCGCGGCTTCCTCTTCACCGATCAGGATCCGGCAGACGCGGCCGAACGGCTGAGCGCCGACGGCGTCCTCGCCTACGACGCCACGGGGGCGCTCGCCGGGATGGCGATCGAGAGCGAGCACGCCATGCGTCGGCTCACAGATCTCGATCTCGAGAAGCTCCCCGCCGCGGGCCCCTTCGCCCGCGTAACCGCGATCGTGCTTCGTGATGCTGACGGCTGGTTCCGGGTCTACGTCCAGCAGGAGCTCGGCCACTACGTCGCCGAGGCCGTGGTCGACGCG
>DATDOS010000176.1:0-2867 GCA_035293125.1 Gaiellaceae bacterium
GGGCGCGTGGGCGTCCTCGAGGGCGAGGAGATCGCCGTCCTCGACGTTCCGAGCATGCGCGAGTACTTCGAGCGCGGTGGGGCGGACGGGACGGGTGAGCGCGTTCCCCTGGCGGAGACTCGGCTCCGGGCCCCGATCGTCCCGAAGAAGCTCTTCCACACCGCGGGCAATCTTCGCGAGCACGAGGAGGAGTCGAAGCAGGTCGGCTGGACGCACGAGATCGCGCCGTGGATCGTCTTCTTCCAGAACGTCGACGCGATCGTTGGCCCGGACGAGCCTGTCGTCTACCCGGAGCACCTGACCGAGGAGCTCGACTACGAGCTCGAGCTCGCGGTCGTGATCGGGAAGGCCGGCAAGTGGTTCTCGCCGGAGGAGGCGCGCGATTACATCGCGGGCTACGTCATCTTCAACGACATCACCGCGCGCGACATCCAGCGGCGCGAGATGCGCTCGGGCGTGTTCTCCTTCTGCAAGGCGATCGACACGTTCTGCCCGCTCGGGCCCTGGATCGTCACCGCTGACAGGATCCCCGACCCGCACGACCTCGCGATGGAGCTCCGCGTCAACGGAGAGGTGCGCCAGACCTCGCACTCCGGTCGCATGAGCGTGACGATCCCGGAGATCGTGAGCCACTACTCGGCGCTCGGGTACTCGGCGGGAGACGTGCTCTCCACGGGAACCGTGTCCGGGGTCGCGGGCTTCTCGCCCGACGCGGCCTCGCTCTACCTGAAGCCGGGTGACGTGATGGAAGCGGAGATCGAGCGCATCGGCGTCCTGCGGAACCCGGTGATCTCGTGGCAGGAGGCGCACGGGGAGCCGGCGCCACCGCGGGTGCGGTGGTAGTCGGCGCGATCGAGGTCATCCCGATCCTCGACGCGGTCGGGGAGCTCGGCGACCTAGCCGTCCTCTACCCCGAAACGCCGCTGAACGCCTGGGATCCGTATCGCGAGCTCTATCCCGAGCTCTTCGCAGGCGAGCGCTGGCGATTGCCGTGCACGAGCTACCTGATCCGGACCGGCGACGAGACGATCCTGGTCGACACCGGGGTCGGGCCACCCGGCCTCTGGGAGTGGGGTGCCGAGGACGAGGGCGGGTTGCCGCGGGGGCTGGAAGAGCTCGGCGTCGGTCGTGACGAGATCGACATCGTGATCTTCACTCACCTGCACATCGACCACGTCGGCTGGAACACGGACCGCGACGGCGAGGTCTTCTTCCCGCGCGCGAGATACCTCGTCCATCCCGACGGCCTCGCCTTCGCACGCACCCAGGCAGACCGGCCGTACGTCCAGCGCTGCATCGAGTCGCTCGCCGACCGCTTCGAGGCGATGGGCGGAGACGAGGAGGTCGCCCCGGGGGTCAAGGCGTTTCTTGCACCGGGCCACTATCCCGGACATCTGGGCCTTCGCGTGACCTCGCTTGGAGAACGGCTCGACCTGATCGCCGACGTCGCCGTGCATCCCGCGCTGCTCGACGAGCCGGCGTGGATCTACGTCGCCGACGGCGATCCCGTTGTGTGTGCCGACACACGACGCGCCCTGCTCGAGCGTCTCGTCGATCGAGACGTGCTCGTCGCGTGTGGGCACTACCCGAGGGGCGGGATCGGCCGCATCGTCACGCGCGACGGCCGCGTCGTCTGGGAGCACGCGCAATGAGCCGCGATCTGACCATCCTCGTCGGAGCCGTGGGGCTCTCGGCGCTCGGGGACTGGCTTGCGCTCGTCCCGCTCGCGCTCCAACTCGAGGAGACGACGGACTCCGGGATCGTCGTCGCGCTCCTCTTCGTCGCCGTCTGGTCGCCGGCGGTGCTGCTCGCAGGCCCGGCAGGGCTGCTCACGGACCGGTACGACACGCGGCGGGTCCTGCTCGTCGTGTCGCTCGCGCAGGCGATGGTCGCGGTCGCGCTTGCGTTCGTGAGCGGGACCGCGGCGATCCTCGTCCTGGGGACGCTGCTCGGGGTGGGGTTCGCTCTTGCGCAGCCCGCCGAGTTCGCGCTCGTACCGGTTGTCGCCGGGGAAGCAAGGCTCGCGGTCGCGAACGGTCGAGTCGAGACCGCCCGGTACGTCGGGTTCACCGTGGGCCCGCTCGCCGGCGGGGCGCTCGCGGCGGCCGGAGGCATGCGCGCCGCGATGCTCGTCAACGCGGCCACGTTCGCGGTCGTCGCCGCGGCGGCGGCGATCGTGCGGGCACCACGGATCGAGCGCCGGACCGAGCCCGAGGCGCGTCAGAAGCGGGCGTGGGCGGGCGCGGCCTTCCTCGTGCAGGATCGGGTCCTCGCCGTCGTGATGACCGTCGCGTTCGTCTCCCTTCTGTTCATGACCGCCTCGGCGACGGCAGAGGTGTTCTTCGCGACCGACTACCTCGACATCGGAGATGTCGGGTACGGGGCTCTTGTCACCTCCTGGACGCTCGGGATGGCGCTCGGTGCGACGTTCCTCTCACGCCGCATCGCGACCGGGATGCTCGCCATGAGTGCGCTGGTCGCGATCGTCGTCCAGGGATTCGGTCTCGCTGCGCCTACGCTCTGGCTGGTGCCCGCCTTCGCGTTCGCCATGTACTTCGTCGGCGGCCTCGCTCACGGCACGAAGAACGTCCTCGTTCGCACGCTGATGCACGAACGGGTCCCCGAGAGCCTGCACGGTCGCGCATACGCTGCCTACAACGCGCTCCGAAACGGAGCCGAGCTCGTCGCGCTCGTCGGGGGCGGGCTCCTCGTTGTCGCTCTCGGAGCGCGCTGGACGCTGTTCCTGGCAGGGGCGATCCCGCTCGCGGCAGGTCTCGTCGCGATCGGACTTGCCCGGCGGCGACTCGCGGAGCCCGTGGTGTCCGGAGCGCCGGCGTGAGCTGGGCCCGGGACGACGCGAAGCTCGA
>DATDOS010000177.1:0-17710 GCA_035293125.1 Gaiellaceae bacterium
CTCCCCGGGTTGGACTCGAACCAACAACCCTCCGGTTAACAGCCGGATGCTCTGCCAATTGAGCTACCGGGGAAGGCAGCCGCGAGATTGTAGCCGCGCCCCTGAACGGCTCTCGGGGGAGGACCGGCGGAGCTGAGCGCGAAGGGCTGTCCATGCGTCGCTTCGCCGTCGTTGGCGTTGCGCTGTCCATCGGCGTCCTGGTGCTCGCTCCAGAGGGGCTCGCGGCCAGCGCTCGCATCGCCGCGCTCCAGATCGGGCTCCGTGCGCATGGGTTCGACGCCGGTCCGATCGACGGTGTCCGCGGCCAGCTGACGACAAACGCGCTCGTCTCGTTCCAGCGTCAGAACGGGATTCGTCCGACGGGTCAGCTTGGCCGTGCGACGAGGCGAGCACTCGGCATCCGCGGTCGCCCACTCCTCGGTCAGCGCGAGCTTGGCCCCGGCGCCGTCGGCTGGGACGTGGCCGTGCTCGAGTTCCGGTTACGCCGCTACGGGCTCGGCGCGCCCGCTGTCGACGGGCGCTTCACGAGGAGCACGGCGGCTGCGCTGCGTCGGTACCAGCGTCGCCGAGGACTCGATCCGGACGGGATCGCCGGCCCACACACGTATCGCGCTCTCGCGAGCCGCCGCCCGACCTCCTGGCACGTGGTGGACCCGGGCGAGAGCTTCTTCTCGATCGCCGCCCGCTATCACGTGAGCCCGTGGCGACTCGCCCGCCGGAATGGGATTCCGCTGACCAACGTGATCGTGCCCGGCCAGCGGCTTGTGCTGCCGGCCGGCGCTCGGGTTCGCAGCCTGGCGACGTCCGGGCCGCCGGCGAGCCGAGACTCGGTTCGCGGAGCGATCGACCACTGGTCTCGTATCTACGGCGTCGATCCGAAGCTCGCCCGCGCGCTCGCCTGGATGGAGTCGGGCTTTCAGCAGGACGTCGTCTCGAGCGTGGGGGCGATCGGGGTCATGCAGCTCCTGCCCGAGACCTGGGAGTTCGTCGACACGGTGCTGCTCGGTACCCGAACGCCGCGTACGTACGAAGGCAACGTGCGGGCCGGTGTCCGCTACCTCCGCTGGCAGCTCGATCAGTTCAGCGGGAACGTACGGCTGGCGCTGGCGGGCTGGTACCAAGGGGCGCGGGCCGTGCGTGAGCGAGGACTTTTCAACGAGACGAAGGAGTTCGTCCGGATCGTGCTCGCGCTCTACGGCACGGTCTGAAGCAAGCTGCGCGCTGCTGCGTAGGCGCGCCGCGCGGCCTCGCCGACCGGAAGCGACCAGAAGAGATCCGGGGTCGAGAAGATCTCCACGTCGAGAAACCCGTCCCAGCCGGCGCCCGTAAGCGAGTGGACGAGCTCGGCCGAGTGCGAGCCGCCCTCACCGGGAAGCACGCGGTCGGTGCGACGCGGCTCCATGGGAACGTCGGCGACGTGCAGGCCGGTCACGCGGGACGCGCTCGCTGCGAGCGCAGCCGCCGTCTCCTCCCACAGGTTGTAGGTGTCGGCCATGACTCCGACGCCGTCGAGGCCCGCTTCGCCGAGCAGCGCGAGCGCATCGGCGATCGAGTTGACGAACGAGACGGTGTCGCGCTGCGAGGGGTGGATCGGCTCGAGTCCCAGCCTGACCCCGGCGACGTCGGCCGCTGCGGCCACCTCGCGCAGGCCGTCGATCACGATCTGCCGGGAGCCCGCGTCGGCGAGCGGGCCCGTGACCACGAGCACGGACTCCGGTTCGTACGCCGCAAGCCGGCTCATGCTCGCGCAGAGCATGTCGACGCGTTCCCGGGGATCGGGCGGCCCTTCCATTCCGGGCAGGCGGAGCGGGAGGATCGAGGGCACGGTCGGGACGCAGTTGGCAACGGCGAGCCCCGCTTCGTGCAGGAGCGCCACGTTCGCAGCGTCGTCCCCGGGGAGCTTGAACTCCCAGATGCCGATCCCGTCGAAACCCGCAGCCGCGTACGCAGCGACGTCCTCCTCGAAGGAAGCACCGACAGTGGAGATCTCCGAAAGGGAGAACCTCATCGACCGACGACGGGCACCTTCGCGAAGAGCCGGCGTGGCAAAGGCGCCTTCGTCAGCTCCTTGTAGACGAGGTAGCCCGAGCCCGCGCCGAGGCCCGGACCCGGGTGCGTCGACGCGCCGATGTGCCACAGACCGTCGACCGGCGTTCGGTGCCCGGGCACCTGCGGGAGCGGACGGAAGACGAAGTTCTGGTCGAGAGAGCACGAGCCGCCGTAGATGTCCCCTCCGACGAGGTTGACGTTCAGCGCGGCGATGTCTGCGGGGGAGAGCGCCACGCGTCTTGTCGTCGCGCGCTCCAGGTTCTGGATGTGGCGGCCGAGGCGGGCGGCGATCCGGTCGGCGTAGGCCTCGCGGAGCGACTCGGTCCAGGTGCCGTCGCCGACGTCGATCTCGCCCGCCGCGTCTCCCTTGACGCGTCCGGCCGGGAGCTCCTGGAGTTGGACCCAGATGATCCACGAGCCCTCGGGAGCGCGGGAAGGGTCGACCGCCATCGGCTGCCCGCAAACGATCGTCGCCTCGGCGGGGAGCAGGCCCCGCTCGGCTTCGTTCACGGCCCGCGAGACGCCGTCGAGGCCCGGTGTGACGTGCACGATCGCGGTGCGCGCCAGCCGCTCGTCGCCGTACCAGTCGGGAGGCTCGCTCATCGCGATGTGGATCTGCATCTCGCCGCGCCCGTAGCGGAAGCGGCTCGCGGCCCGTGCGACCTGCTCCGGGGCGTCTCCCTTCCCGAGGAGCCGACCGTAGAGCTGGGTGGGAGTGACGCCCGCGACGACGGCACGCTCGGCGCGGATCGTCTCTCCACCCGCAAGCCGGACTGCCGTGGCTTTGCCACCCGAGACGAGGACGCGCTCGACGTCGGCTCCCGTGCGGATCTCTCCGCCCGCATCTCGGACGATGCCCGCGAGCCCGTCGACGAGCACGACGCCGCCCCCCTTCGGAACCGGCATGCCCCCGAGCTGCAGCGCGCACGCGATCACCTGGGTCATGAAGCCCGAGGTCGCCTGGTCGGGCCCGAGTCCCGTGTGCAGCACCCACGGAGCGAGCAGGCCGTGCGCGGCGTCCGACTCGAAGGTGTCGCCGAGCCAGTCGCGGCAACTCGAGAGCATCGTCCCGACGTACGCGAGCAGGCCCTTCCGCCCGAAGCGCCGAAGCGCCTGCCGCCCGAGCCCGAGACCCGCGGGAGACCAGAGCTCCGTGCCGAGGACGCCGAACGAGAGGTCGGCGTTGGCCATGAAGCCGTTGAACATCGTCTCCCAGGCCGCACCGTCTCCCGCCGCATGACGTTCCAGCTCGGCCATGTTGCCCTCGAGCGAGGTCGTCAGGAAGACGCTCGAGCCGTCGGGGAACGCCGATCCGGTCGGGAGCTCCGTGTTGAGGTATTCGAGCCCGCGCGCGTCGAGATCGCTCTTCAGCTCTGCGTACGCTGCCGAACCGGTGAAGAGGGGGTGCCAGGAGGCGAGCACCTCGTGCGTGAACCCGGGCGTGGTGAGGTCCGATGAGGTCCTGATGCAGCCCCCGAGTTGATCCGTGCGCTCCAGGACACACACATTCCAGCCGGCCTTCGAGAGCAGAGCGGCGCCGGCGAGCGAGTTGATTCCGGCGCCCACGAAGACCGCGTCGAAGGTCGCCATCGCCCGGCGACGTTACCACTACACCTCTCGCTTGACATGTCACGGCGTCGTGTGACTGAATCCCTCCATGCTCCTGCGCGAGGTCGAGTACGCACGTCCGGCGACCGTCGAGGAGGCGATCACGCTCCTCGGCTCGTACGACGGGGCGCGGCCACTCGCGGGCGGGCAGACGATCGTCAACGTGATGAAGGCGCGGGCTGCCGCTCCGGACGTTCTCGTCGATCTCGGGGATCTCGAGGACCTGCGGTCGATCGGCTTCTCGTCGGACGGGTTGCTCGAGATCGGAGCGATGGTCACCTACGCCCAGCTCGTCGCCTCCTCGGAGGTCGAGGTCGCGCGGCCGATCCTGGCCGAGGTGGCCGCGACGATCGCCGACGTGCAGGTGAGAAACCGAGGCACGGTCGGCGGGAACGTCTGCGTCAGCGATCCGACGAACCACCTCCCGCCGCTCCTCATGGCCCTCGACGCCACCTTCACCATTCGCGGGGCGAGCGGCGAGCGCACGGTGCCCGCAGGCGAGTTCTTCATCGGCGTGTACATGACCGCCGTCGGTGAGGGAGAGCTCCTGACGAAGATCGGCGTGCCTCCCTCGAGCGGCGCCGGCGACGGCTTCGCCGGCCTGACGATCGGGAAGCACGGGACGTACATCGTCAACGCCGCTGCGACGATCTCGACAGATGAGGCGCGAATCGCCCTCGGCTGCGTCGGCGCGACGCCTGTACGGGCGACCGCGATGGAGGAGAGCCTTGCGGGCAGCGACTTCTCCGAGGAGTCCGTCCGGGCGGCGGCCGACGGCCTGGGCGTGTCGCTCGATCCTCCTTCCGACGTGCACGGCTCCGCGGACTTCAGGCGCCATCTCGCCGAGGTCTCGGCCGTCCGCGCCGTGCTGCAGGCGGCCATGCGGAGGAAGGGAGCGTGATGGGCGCTCCCGCACGCAGCCGCGCCATCTCGCTGGAGCTCAACGGCGAGCAGATCGAGATGGAGGTTCCGGCGCGGCGCCTGCTCGTCCACTTCATTCGCGACGACCTGGGGCTCACCGGGACGCACATCGGGTGCGACACGGGGAACTGCGGCGCCTGCACCGTCCATCTCGACGGCGCGCCGGTGAAGAGTTGCATGATGCTCGCCGTCCAGGCCGACGGAGCGAAGATCGGAACGGTCGAGGGGCTGGCCGGCGACGGCGAGCTGACCGTGCTCCAGCAGGCGTTCAACGCACATCACGCCCTTCAGTGCGGCTACTGCACGCCCGGAATGCTGATGAGCGCGGCGGCCCTCCTCGAGCGGAACCCGCACCCGACCGAGGACGAGGTCCGGTACGCGCTTCAGGGCAACATCTGCCGCTGTACGGGTTACGTGAACATCGTCGAGGCCGTGGTTGCGGCAGGAGGGGGTGGAGCATGACCACCGTCACCGAGCAGCCGACGACGACCCTCAAGCGCGGTTACGTCGGCCAGTCCATCCTGCGGCGCGAGGACAAACGGCTCGTCCAGGGCCTCGGCACCTTCTTCGACGACATTCGCCGCCACGGGATGGGATACGTCCACTTCGTCCGCTCGCCGTACGCGCACGCGCGGATCGTCTCCATCGACGTCTCGAAGGCGCTCGAGCTCGACGGCGTGTACGGGACGATCACGGGTGACGAGGTCGCGATCCACACCGACCCCTTCTTCGAGATGTCGGTCGAGCCGGGTGGGAATATCAAGGACTACGCGCTGGCGGTCGGCAGGGTGCGACACATGGGCGAGCCGGTGGCTGCAGTCTGCGCCGCGACCCGCGAGCTCGCGCGTGATGCCGCCGACCTGGTCGAGGTCGAGTACGACCCGCTGCCCGTCCTCGTCGACGCGGAGGAGTCGCTGAAGGACGAGGTGGTGCTCCACGATGACGCGGGCTCGAACGTGGTGTGGTCCGGCGTCTTCGACTGGGGCGACGTCGACCAGGCGCTCGCCGAGGCCGACCACGTCGTCAAGATCGACCGGCTCCACTTCCACCGCTTCTCCTCGACGCCGCTCGAGTGCGCGGGAGCGCTCGTCGAGTACGACCGGGGCACGGGGCAGTGGACGATCCACTGCAACCACCAGATGCCCGGAGTAGGGGCGATCTGGATGGCGCCGGCGCTTCGCACGGGGATCGACACGCTCCGCTTCGTCACGAACGACATCGGCGGCGGGTTCGGCAACAAGATCTGCCTGCATCCGCAATACGTCGTCCTCTGCCTCCTGGCGCGGAAGCTCGCCCGGCCCGTCCAGTGGACCGAGTGGCGTACCGACCAGCACACCGCGAACGCGCACGGGAACGAGCGAACGTTCCTCGACGTCGAGGTGGCCGTTCAGGCCGACGGGACGCTGACCGGCTTCAAGGTGAAGGCGCTCGACGACTGCGGTGCGTTCCCGCGCTACGAGCCGCTCGGCTGCATCATCTGGGCGCAGGTGACGCCCGGCCTGTACGGCTGGCGGAACATCCGCGTCGACTTCACGCAGGTCTGCACGAACAAGTCCCCCGTTTCGCCGAACCGCGGCTACTCGCGCATGCAGCACCTCTGGCTGACCGAGCGGATCATCGACATCGTCGCCGCGGAGCTCGGGCTCGACCCGGTCGAGGTCAGGAAGCGCAACTACGTCAAGGCCGAGCAGATGCCGTACGAGACGCCGAACGGCTGCGTCTACGACTCGGGCGACTACGCGGCCGCGCTCGATATTGCGCTCGACCTCATCGACTACGGCTCGATCGAGGAGCGGCGGAAGGAGGCGGCCTCGCGCGGGAAGCTCCTCGGGTTCGGTATCGGCTCGACGCTCGACTCCGGCACGAACAACTTCGGCCAGTCGACGCTCCTGAACCCGGACCTCCAGTTCTCGGGGAACAACGAGGCGGCGTCGGTGAAGCTCGACATCTTCGGAGAGGTCGTCGTGACGCTCGGCACGGTGCCGCAGGGGCAGGGCCACGAGACGACGTCGGCCCAGGTCGTCGCCGACATCCTCGGCTGTCCGCCAGAGCAGGTGAACGTCCGCCGCGGGCACGACACGTTCTTCAACTCGCATGCCGGCTTCTCCGGGACCTATGCGAGCCAGTTCGCGTTCACCGGGCTCGGCGCGGTGAAGGGGGCAGCCGAGCTCCTCCGCGACGAGATGATCCAGCTCGCCGCCTTCGTCCTCCAGGCCCCCGAGGAGGCGATCGAGCTGGCGGACGGCATGGCGCGGATCAAGGACGGGCCCGAGGAGGCGGCGCTCCCGTTCATGGCGCTCGGCGCCATCGTCAACGCGAACAACGCGTTCCTCCCGCCGGACTTCAACCCCACGCTCAACCACCGCTACGTGTGCCGGCCGTACTTCGGCATGGTCGACAAGGAGAAGAAGACCGGCCAGCTGACGCTCACGTATGCCACGCAGATCCACGCGGCGGTCGTCGAGATCGACCCGGACACCGGCGAGGTCGAGATCGTCGACTACGCCGCCGCCGACGACTGTGGGGTCAGGATCAACCCGCAGATCGTCGAGGGGCAGGTGCATGGGGCAACCGCGCACGCGATCGGGGCGGCGCTCTCCGAGGACTTCGTCTACGACGAGGAGGGCACGCTCCTGACGGCCAACTTCTACGACTACCACGTCCCCCACGCGATGGACATGCCCCCGCTCAAGACCGGTGCGATGGAGTCACCGTCGCCTGTTGCGCCGCTCGGCGCGAAGGGCATGGGCGAGGGTGGCGGAGGCGGCATCCACTGCATCTGTGCCGCGATCCAGGATGCGCTCGCGGCCGCAGGGAAGGCGATCGTCTACGACAGCTGCAACCCGCCGCACCGCGTGTGGTCGATGCTCCAGGATCCCGAGGCAACGAGGGCCAACGTGGAAGTCGTGTCGAGATGATCGTCAGCGGGACGAAGGAGCTCTCCGCTCCGCCTGAGACGGTCTGGGGGGTCATCAACGAGCCGTCCGAGATGGCGAAGCTCATGCCGGGTGTGGAGAGCTTCGAGATCACCGACGAGCGCCACTGGACCGCCAAGGTCAAGGTGCAGCTCGGACTCGGCGGTCTCAAGATGACGATGAACTTCGAGAAGCTCGAGGAGCGGGCGCCCGAGTTCGCGTCGATGCGGGCGAAGGGGCAGGGCGTCGGCGCTCTCTTGGACATGACGACGTCCTTCACGCTCTCCGAGGCCAGCGGAGGGACTTCGATGGCCTGGGAGGCGGACGTCAAGATCGCGGGCCCGGTCGGGGCAATGGGGCAGCGCGTGCTGCAGCCGATCGTGAGCCAGCAGGTCTCGCTGGTGCTCACCGCGCTCGAGCAGCGGGTGATCGAAGCAGCACGCGCCGGGACCGGAGCCGACTAGGGCTCAATCCACATTCGCCCGAGTAGAGTCGCGGGCATGGCGCGCAGTGCAACCGGCCGTGCCGGTGACGCGGTCGAAGGCGCGTACACGCGCCTTCGCGATCTCATCGTCGAAGGCGCTTACGCGCCGAACGAGCGCCTCACGCACGCGGAGCTGGCAGACAGGCTCGGCGCCGGACGGATGTCCGTTCGTCAGGCGCTACACCGGCTCGAAGCGGATGGTCTGGTCATCTCGACGCCGAACCGCGGCGTCCGGGTCGCGCCTGCGGCCGTCTCCTACGCCGAAGAGCTCTATGCCGTTCGCCTGCTCGTCGAGCCCCCGCTCGTCGGCGCCCTTGCCGGACGATTGACGCCCGCGGAGCTCGGTCGGATGCACGAGCAGCTGGAGCGCATGGAGGCGGCGGGCGATCACGCGCCGGAGTTCCAGGTCGCGCACCGTGATTTTCATATGGTCGCGGCTGTCGACTACTCGAGCCCGTTCATCGCCGATCTCGTTGTTCGTGTGCACCGGCACCTCTTCCGCCACCAGCAGGCGTATATGTCTCGCCCACGCGTGTTCGAGGACTTCCTGGCGATCGACCGCGAGCTGCTGCGAGCCCTCAAAGCAGGGGACGCAGTGCGGACGCGGCGGTTGTACGAGCTCCACCTGATCGACATGGCGATCGGGATGGTGCTCGACGCCGAGCCGGACCACCGTTTCGACGTACTGCTAAGGGTGGCGGACGCGAACGGCGTCGTACTGGAAGCCACGTCGGACGGACGGGTCGAACGCCCTGCTCGCGTTCGCTGGACGGCGCCGGGGCCGCCACTGTCGCTCGTCGAGACGTCGAACATCGTGACAAGTTGATCCACTTTTTCCGCTGTTCTATGATCGCGTCCGACCCAGGAAGAACGCGACATCCAAGAGAAAGGGGCGGATCATGGGCAAGAGGCTTGGAGGGCGGTTCCTCGCGGTGGTGCTCGCGCTCGCCGTCCTCGGTGTGATCGCAGCGGGCGCGGCTGGTGGCGCCAGCTCCGAACCAGCGCAGAGCAAAGTCAGGCTTCCGAAGAAGACGATCGGCGTGATGGGGCCGATCAACGCAGCCGAGATCATCAAGCTCGGCACCGACGCGACGGTCGCTGCGGCGAAGGCGCTCGGGTGGAAGACGATTCAGGTCGACCCGCTGGGCGACCCGGCCAAGATGGCTTCCGGGATGACGAGTCTCGTCAACTCGAACGTCGACGCGATCGTCCTCACGACGATCGAACCGGCGGTCATCGCGAGCGGGTTGCGTGCTGCGAAGGCGAAGGGCATCCCGGTCATCGACACGCATACCCAGGCGCACTCATCACCACTCTTCGCAGGCGAGTACTTCCTCAGCCCGGCGAAGGAATTCGGTCTCTTGTTCGCTCGAATGAAGAAGGATCTGCCGCGTGGCTCGGAGATCGGACTGATCGAGCTACCCCAGTTCCTAAACGCGAAGATTGCCGGCGACCTCATGGTCGCAGCGGCGAAAAGAGCCGGTTGGAAGATCGTCGCCCGGCACGACACGGACGTTCAGAACAGCGTGCCGGACGTCCAGAAGGCGGTCGGCGACATGATCCGGGCAAACCCCGGCATCGACGCGATTTGGGGCTGTTGCGACTTCGCGCCGACCGGTGCGATTCCCGCAATCCGATCGTCGGGGAAGAGCATCAAGGTCTACGCTCTCCATGGCATCCCGTCATCGATCTCGAGTGCGAAGGGCGGCCTCGCGGTGCTCGAGGTGTCCGACTACCAGAAGGGCGGCATCGTCGCTGTGGACGAGCTCGCAGCCTTCTTCGCGACGAAGAATCCGATCGCGAAGCGGATGCCGCCGGTGTTCGCCTACAAGCAGAGGATCGTCGACAGGACCAACGCCGCGAAGGGGTACCCGTACCCAACGGCGCCCATACTCGCGCAGTTCAAGAAGAGGTGGGCAAAGCTCTACATCCTGCCGGCCTCTTGAGTCACGGCGGGTGGTGGGGGTGGTGCCGCGCCGCCGCCCCCACCGGCGCGTTCGAGCAGGGAGACTTTCCGGTGTGAGCGCCGCGCCTGGGCGACCGCTAGGACTCCTTCGCCACGGTATGCGGATCCGTTCCTCGGCCCGCGAGGTCGCAGAGCGCTGGAGCCTCGTGCTGGCGTTCCTCGGTGCATTCGTCTTCTTCGCCGTCGCGCGGCCGAACTCGTTTCTGACGTGGGACAATGCCAGGGCCATCCTCGACGACTCGTCGGTGTTGTGCGTGCTCGCCGCCGGTGTGACGGTGATTCTCGTCATCGGGGAGTTCGATCTTTCCGTGGGATTCGTGGCCGGCCTCGCCGGCGCTGCTGGGGTCTCGGTGATGGCCTTCCATGGCTGGGGGGTGGGCGCGGCCGTCGCCGTCGCGCTGGGCGCGGCCGCAGTTGCCGGTGTCGCAAGCGGGATCGCGGTCGCCTACGTTCGCATCCCCTCATTCATCGCGACGCTCGCGGTGGGGTCGATCGCCGCCGCGGTCGAGCTTGCGATCACGAAGACCGCGATCTTCGAAGGTCTCTCGTCGTCCTACGTCCAGATCGCGACGACGCGAGTGTGGACGATCCCGCTCCGGGCGATCATCGCGGCGGGGGTGGTGCTCGCCTTCCTCCTGCTTCTCCGCACGACCGTTTTCGGACGCCATGCCGCAGCGGTGGGCGACAATTCCGCCGCGGCGCGCCTCTCGGGCGTGCCTGTCGAGCGCGTGCGCGTGATCGCTTTCATGCTGGCCGGTCTCGCCGCCGGAATCGCCGCGGTGCTCGTGACGTCGTCGGCAACTCAGTACTACCCGAACCTCGGTACCGGCTACCTCCTGCCGGCGTACGCCGCCGCGTTCCTGGGTCTCTCGCTCGGCGGCGGACGTCGCTTCAACATCGTGGGGAGCTACATCGGCGTGCTGCTGCTCGCGACGGTGACGACGGGGCTGACGATGATGAACCAGCCGTCGTGGGTGGCCGCGCTGGTCCAGGGGGTCGTGCTGCTTCTGGCCGTGGCCAGCGTCTCGGTGCGCCGAGGGGGAACGATTGGCCGGTAGTGCTCCCACCTGGCTCGAGGCTGTGGAGCTCACCAAGCGCTACGGCGGTGTCCTGGCCCTCGACCGTGCGTCGGTCGTCGCGTGCGCGGGCCAGGTGCACGGGCTGGTCGGCGTCAACGGCGCTGGCAAGTCGACGCTCGTCAAGTGCCTGACGGGAATGGTTCGCCCGACGGGCGGGTCAGTGCTCGTGGACGGCCGATCGCTGCCGCTGGGCCGTCCGGTGGACTCGCTGCGTGCCGGGATCGCGTCGGTTCCACAGGAGTTGACCGTGGCGCCAACACTGACCGTGGCGGAGAACATCATGCTGGGACACGAGCCGCGGCGCCCGTTTGGATGGGTGCGGAAGCGCGAGGCGCGACGCAGGGCCAAGGATGCGCTCGCGTCCGTGTCGCTCGACGTCCCGCTGAGTGCGCCGGTCGGCCAGCTGCCGCTCATCGAGCAGAGGCTCGTGATGATCGCGCGCGCCCTCTCGTTCAGCGCGCGTCTCGTCATCTTCGACGAGCCTACTGCCACGGTCTCGCCGCACGAGGCGGCGCTCCTTCTCGAGACGGTTCGCAGTCTCGCGGCACGGCGGGTGTCCGTGCTGTACGTGTCGCACCACCTGCGGGAGATCGAGGCAGTGTGCGACTCGGTGACGGTTCTCCGGGACGGGCGGATCATCGCGGATCTCGAGCGCGCGACTCACCTGACGCTCGTCGATCTGCTGGCCCCCGACCGCGTCTCGGAACCGCGCGTCGTGCGGGAGGAACGCTCTCCCCGCGAAGTCGTGCTCGAGGCGCGCTCCGTCTGGGGTCCACGGCTCCGTGACGTGTCGCTCGCCGTCGGAGCAGGCGAGATCGTCGGCCTCGCCGGCCTCGCCGGTTCCGGCGCGCGTGAGCTTCTGCTCACCGTGTGCGGAGCTGCTCCCTTCACGGACGGTTCCATCACTCTCGGCGGTCGTCGACTCCGGTCGGCGAACACCCTGTTCGCCGTCGAATCCGGCGTCGGTTTCCTTCCCGGGGACCGAAGCCTCGGCACGTTCCCGAGCCATACGGTCCGTCACAACGTCGCGCTGCCGTCGCTTTCGCGCTATGCGCGCTTCGGCCTCGTCAATTCCCGTGCGGAGAAGTCTGCGGTAGCGACGTTGCTCGACCGCGTGGCGCTACGGGCGCATACCGAAGCTCCGATCACCTCGCTCTCGGGCGGAAACCAGCAGAAGGCGCTCGTCGCACGCTCGATCGGCTCGAACCCGCGCCTGCTCTTGCTCGACGACCCGACGGCAGGCGTCGACGTCGCGACCAGGCCTGAGATTCACGCTCAGATCCGTACACTCAGCGACGCCGGCGTGGGAGTGCTGCTCGTCTCGACGGACGCGGAGGAGCTGGCCGAGCTCTCCGACCGTGTCGTCGTCTTCGAGCGCGGAGCGGTTACGGGCGAGCTCACGCCGGATGTCATGACGCCCGCCCGCGTGCTCGCCGCGATGACCGGACACCCACTCCCCGCCGTCCGACAACCGAAGGAGGATCGATGACCGACACAACGGAGCCGCAGAGTGCACCACCGCCTGTCATCTCCGACGCGGAGCCCGAGGAGGTCGCGCAGAACGTACACGTGATCCCCGACGGGCGAGTCCCGCTCGTGCCCAACGTCGGGATAGTCGTGGGGCAGCGCGAGGCGCTCGTGGTCGACACGGGCATGGGGCTGATGAACGGGCAGCGTGTCCTGCAGAAGGCGCGCTCGCTGACGGACAAGCCGCTCGTGCTCACCATCACCCATTTCCATCCCGAGCACGGCTACGGCGCGAAGGTGTTCGCCGACGCCGGCGTCAGGATCGTCTACAACCGGTCGCAACAGGAGGAGTTCGACGAGAAGGGCCAGGCATACCTGGACATGTTCCGGACGTTCGGCGATGCCGTGGCAGGGCAGCTCGAGGGCGTCGAATTCGTGGCGGCCGACGAGCTCTACGACGACCGCGCGTCGCTCGACCTCGGCGGCCTCGCGGTGGAGTTGTTGCACTTCGGGTTGGCGCATACGCGCGGCGACCAGGTGGTCTTCCTGCCGGAGCAGCGTGTTCTCTTCGGAGGCGACCTGCTCGAGCACCGCATCTTCCCGATTGTCCCGTGGTTCCCCCCGCACGATGCCGACGTCAACGGCAGCAGGTGGATCGAGGTGCTCGACCGGCTCGAGGAGCTCGAGCCGGTCGTTGTCGTTCCCGGCCACGGCGAGGTAACGGGGCCGGAGCTGATCGGGCAGGTGCGCTCGTATCTCCGGGACGTTCGCGCCCGGGTAGGTGGAGCATCGGGCACGGTGGAGGAGGTGAAGGCGGAGCTCGAGCCCGAGATCCGAGCCGACCACCCCACGTGGGACGCGCCCGAGTGGATCGGGTTCGCGATCGAGTGCTTCTACGCCGAGATCCATGGCTGAGGGCGACCGCGCCGCGCGTGGCCGCGCAGCCTACGCGAGTCAGTTTCGGCTACCCGAGAGCGAGGCCGTCGAGGAGCTTCAGCGCATCGTCGGGGAGCGGATGGCGACGGAGGCGATCAACGCCGCGGGCGGTGCCTGGGTCGACGATGTCCTATCGCTGCGCGACCGGAGCCTCGTCGTGCTCACGGCTCTCGTAACGCAAGGCGCGGTGGAGGAACGGCTGCGCCTCCACGTGCGCTGGGCGCTCGATCACGGTCTCACCGCGGACGAGCTGGAGGCGATGACCACGCTTCTTGCGGTCTATGTGGGGTACCCTCGCGCGTCGGTGGCGATGGAGATGATCCGCGAGGTCGTGGCAGTGGAGAAGACGGGCGGGCGTGAGGAGTTCACCCCGTGAGCCCGCCCTTCCACATCGGCGTCATGCAGCTGACGATGGAGCCGCTCGAGGAGATGCTCGAGTCGGCTCGCGTCATGGACGAGGCGGGCATGGACACCATCTGGCTCGCCGAGGCCTACCCGTGGTGGCGGAAGCACGGCATGGAGGCGCGCTCGTCCACCGTCGTCTCGGCGCTCATGGCGCGCGAGACGAGGCAGCTGACGGTCGGCTGGGGGATCATCTCCCCGTTCACCCGCCACCCCGTGCAGGTGGCGATGGACGCGCGGGTCGTGCAGGAGGCGGCTGGGCCGGGCAGGTTCCTGCTCGGCTTCGGGACCTCGAAGATCTTCCTCAACAACATCCGCTCGCAGACGTCGAAGACGCTCGCGCCCATGCGCGACGCAGTGGCGATCGTGCGCGGCGTGCTCGGCGGCGGTGCGTTCGAGTACGAGGGCGACACGTGGAGTGCGTCCGTGCCCGCGCTCAGTCCGGAAGCGGATTCGCCCCGTGGCGTCCCGCCCGTCTACGTCGCCGCGACCGCGCCGAAGATGCAGGCGCTCGCCGGCGAGATCGCGGACGGCTGCCTGACGCCCTCGATCACGACGCCGGCTTTCGTCCGCTACACGCGCGACAACGTCGCCGCGGACATCGACATCGGCTGCACCGTGGTCGCGTCGATCCACGAGTCGGATCGCGATGCAGGCCGGGACGGCGCCCGCGAGATCGCGGGCATGTACCTGGCGAACAAGTTCCAGAACATCAGAGGTTCCGCCGACACGCTGCTCGAGCTCGCCGGGATCGAGATGGAGGAGCTCGCCCCGGTCGCGGAGGCGATGGAGCGGGGTGGGCGGCTGGCGGCGAAGGCGAAGGTGACCGACTCGCTCCTCGACCGCTGCCAGGCGATCGCGGGGACTCCCTCCGACTGCATCGAGGCGATCGAGGAGTACCGCGCGGCGGGGTGCACGCACGTCATGCTCGAGCTGTGGGGCGACCGGCGGCACGACCAGATCCGGCTCTTCGGCGAGAAAGTGCTTCCGCACGTCCGGCACGAGACGTAGGGGCGAGATATATCTCGCCCCTACAGGTGATGGCGACGACACTCCGCATCGATCAGGATCGGCTCGTCGAGTGGGCCTCGCAGGCGATCGGCACGCCGAGCTTCACCGGCGACGAGCAGGCTATGGCGGAGCTCATGCGCGAGACGTTCCTCGACCTGGGGCTGCACGTGCAGTGGCAGCAGGTGGAAGATGGCCGCGCGAACGTCCTCGGGATCCGCGAGGGCACGGGCGGCGGGCCGAGCCTCATGTTCAACGGGCACGTCGACACCTCGTACTCGGGGAGGGAGCCGTGGCTGCGGCACGTGCCGGGCTTCCAGCCGAGTGCGTTCGTCGAGGACGGGCGGCTGTACGGGCTTGGGATCTCGAACATGAAGGGCGCTCTCGCGTGTTACGTCGAGGCGTTGCGCGCCCTCGGTGACGCCGGCATTCAGCTCCGCGGCGACCTCATGATCGCGGCGGTCTGCGGCGAGATCGAGAAGACACAGTACGGCGACGCCGTCGGCGCGGAGTACCGCGGCTATGCCGCAGGGTCGCGCTACCTCGTCTCCCACGGAGGCGTGGCGGACATGTGCATCCTCGGCGAGCCCACCGAGTCCAAGGTCGTGCTCGGGCACTTCGGCTCGCTCTGGGCGCGGATCTCGACGCAGGGCCCGTTCATCCACACCGCGTTCAGCGAGGGGAAGCGAGACCAGAACTCGATCGTGCGCATGCGTGAGGTGCTCGACGCCGTTCTCGAGTGGATCCCGACGTGGGAGGACGATCCCTCGAACGCCTACCGCGGTGCGAAGGCGATCGTGAACGTGGGCGCGATCGAAGGTGGCTTCGGCTGGCGCGTCTCGCGGACGCCGCATCGCACCGACCTCTTCCTCGACGTCCGAGTGCCGCCGACCAAGGAGATGGCGGCGGCCCGGGGCGAGGTGCTCGACCTCGTACGATCGCTGCGAGAGCGCTTCCCCGATCACGGGATCGAGGGGGAGGTGTACGTCACGGCGCCGGGTGCCGAGATCGCCGAGGACCACGTGCTCGTCGGAGCCCTTGACTCCGCTCATGCCGAGGTGTTCGGAGCGCCGCCGGAGCGGGACGTCACGCGCTGGTTCTCCGATGCCTCGGTCTTGACTCGCTACGGCATCGCGACCGTCAACTACGGGGCGTCGTCGGGGCTCCTCGACACGGTCAAGGGCGAGAACCTGGCGATCGACGGGCTCGTGCAGACGGCCGAGGTCTACGCGCGGGCTGCGGTGAACGTGTGCGGTGTGGCGTGACCGAGGAGGACGTGATGGCGGAGGAGGTAACCAGCCTCGACGTGCGCATGTGCGTCCCCGGCGCGTCATACTCGGCGCCTAACGGAGACTCGCGCAGGTCGGCGAGCGAGAGGGAGTGACCATGCCGCTCTATCTAACGAAGTTCAGCTACACGCCGGAGACCTGGGCCAGGCTGATCGGCAACCCAGAGGACCGCCGAAAGGCCGCTCAGACGTACATCGAATCGGTCGGTGGCAAGCTCCATGGGTTCTGGTACGCCTTCGGCCCGCACGATGGCTACACTCTATGGGAGGCCCCCGACAACGTATCCATGGCTGCAGTCGCTTTGGCAATTAGCGGCGGCGGTGCGCTTAGCTCGCTAGAGACGACAGTTCTCCTGACGGTGGACGAAACAATGGATGCCCTCCGCAAGGCTAAACAAGTTCGGTACCAACCCCCCGGCGCGTAGCTCCGCCGCGCAACGGTCCTCTTTCACGCGACCTGGATATCGGCAGCGAGGTCCAACGCGCACCTGGGCGCGTAATCGGAGCCGCCTAACAACTCGATGGAGCCGACCCGGCCAGCCAGGATTGGCCATTTCGTGCGATACTAGCCTTGGCTGGCCGGGCGGCTCATCTCGAGGCCGTTAGGCAGCCTGAAGGAGGCTCCACATGCGAACGTGGCGCATCGTGACCTACATCTCGCTGGTGGCACTAGTCCTTTGCCTGGCCCTTATTCTCTCAACGCCGCTGAGATTCCCTGGCTACATCATTCTCAGCCCATGGCCGATGCTCATGTTTCTCGTCCCGGCCATGATCATCTGCGCCCTCCTTGTTGCACGCCTCTTTCTTCCCCATCGGACGTTCTCAGCCATGGCCTTCGTTTCCGGCCTGCTCTTCCTAGTGTCGAGCTTAGCGAACTACATGGCCCTTGTGGTTCTTCTCGGTTCCCTCATCGCCCTAGCCTTGCTGCTTGTCGCTTCAAGGTCCATCGAGCTCTCACAGCATGCACATGCGGCCGCAGAACCCGAGGCCATGCGCCCAGATCACGGTCACCAATGACGGTTCATATCGGCGCCTGGCCTATCTACACTCAACTCCGTGGGGAAGCTCCCATCCCCCACAACCAGGGGACCTTGCCATTCCCATAGGCAATGCCCGCTCCCGTGTGCAGCCAAGAGTCAACAGGCTGCCTAACAACTCGATAGAGCCGACCCGGCCAGCCCGGGTTAGCCATTTCATGCGATGCTAGCCTCGGCTGGCCGGGCGGCTCACCCACAGGGTGCTCCGCAAATCTCGAGGCCGTTCGACGGCGGCGGAAACGCGGAGTAGACTCGTTAAGCCCTCCGGCTCAAAGATAGGACATCAAGGAATGCAGACACGCGAACTCGGCAATAGCGGCCTGGAAGTCTCGGCAATCGGGCTCGGCTGTATGGGAATGAGTGCTTCCTACGGCCTGCCCCAAGAGAAGCACCAGATGATCTCACTTATACGCACGGCCGTCGAACGCGGCGTTACCTTCTTTGATACGGCTGAGGCGTACGGCCCGTTCATCAACGAAGAACTCCTTGGGGAAGCACTCGGTCCCTTCCGTGGGCAAGTGGTGATCGCCACCAAGTTCGGGTTCAAGCC
>DATDOS010000178.1:0-18626 GCA_035293125.1 Gaiellaceae bacterium
GGCCGGCAGAGCCGGCCTCCGCCGCGGCCTGACGCCGCTCGCGGCACCAGGCTCTCCGGGCCCGTACAGGAAACTGCGTGGGGGACAGGATTAATCCTGTCCCCCACACTGTTCTTCTCCCTCCGGCCTGGCACCGCGAGCCACGTCCGAGGAACGCGCATGAAGGCCGGGGTTGACACAGGGCGTCTCACGGCGCGTAGTCCACGGCGCCTCGGGAGTAGAGATGGAAGGCCGCGCCCTCCACGAGGGACAGGGTGCGGGGCCAGCCCGGGGTTCCTTGCTCGCCAACCGCTTCACGCGCCCAGATGTCCGCGCGGGCGTACTCGTCCGCGAGCTCGCGGAGCGTGAACGTCCCTCCCACCCGCCGACGGAGCTCGCTCGTCACGGCCTCGAGCTGGAGTCGAAGTCCCTCCGCTCGCCCGGGCTCGAGGGCGTCCTCGGAGAGCCTGCGATAGGCATCCTCCCACTCGAGCTTGGCGCTCACGACGTCGGCCGTCACGAGGCGGGAGACTAACGGGCTCGCGCAAGACCGGAATCCGCTCGCGCGGATCCCGGTCGCGCCGACATCCCTGAAGGCGGCCGCTTCGCGGCCGCTGCGCTCCCTCTAGCATCAAGCCTTTAGTTGAGCTCTCGGAGAGCCTCCGAGCAGCACCCGGCAGTCGGCCAGCGCGGCTCCACCTCGGACAGGATCCGTTCGCCGAGCAGGTAGCCGGGGCGGGCCAGCGCATAGGCCGCATGGGCATGCAGGCACTTGAGATGCGCCGGTGTGCTCGAGCCCCCGATGCCCAGATCGAGGGAAGTGCCGCCGTCAGCCTCGGCACTCGAGCCCGCGAGCTCGCGCCGCACGCGGCGCTGGTCCTCGGTGGCGCTCGCAAGCGATGCCGCGAGGCTCGGATCCTGTGCCGCCGCTTGGCTCCAGCGCTCGACGCCGCCCGCCGCCTCGAGGCGCGCGATCGCCGCGACGAGGTGGGGACACGTGAGGTAGTACGTCGTCGGAAACGGCTCGCCGCTTGCGTCGTAGGGAGACTGCTCGGTGACCGCAGGCATGCCGTACGGGCAGCGCACGACTGTTCTCGAGAATGCGCGTGGCTGTCGTCCGAGCTGGCGCGCGACGACGGCTCGGTCGTCCATTCCCGGGAGACTACGAGGAACGATCGTCCCGAGACGCGCTCCGCGCCTGCCGCCAGGCCGGAATGCCCTTGACGACGAAGAGCTGTTCACCCGGGTTCACGTAGCCGATCCTCCTGGCCTCGCGCTCGGTTGCCTCGAGGCTGGTCGAGTTCACGAGCCGCAGCTCGAGCCCGGCGCGCGCAATGCGCAGCGTCTCGACCTCGGCGCGACGCCCAGCAAGGTCGTTGCGGGTCTCGAGATATGACGCAAGAGGACGGTAGTAGAGGTAGACGGTGATCCCGACGATGGCGACGAGCCACAGGACGCGCAGCCGCCTCCGGGCGACCCGCGGTTGCGCCTTCTTCCTCCTCGCAGGAGCCTTCTGCGTCGCTCTCCCCGCCACGACGCCACGTTCCACACTCGCGCCCTCGACCCTTCAAGAATCCCTTCGTGCCGAGTACCACGTGTGACTTCGCGTCTCTCTAGGCCACGTCCACCTTGATCACGTTCGTGGAGCCCGGGATGTTGACCGCGGTCCCGGCGGTGAGGACGACGCGGTCGCCCGCTTCGACGACTCCCGCCTCGCGCGCCGCCCCGATCGATTGCCGCCAGAGGTCGTCCACGTCAGTCGACTCGGGGATCTCGAGGGGCGTCACGCCCCACTCGATGGCCATGTGCTGAAGCGACGTCGCCACATGTGTCAGTGCGACGACGGGCCTGCGCGGACGAAGTCGCGCAACGGCCGACGCCGTGCGTCCGGTGAACGTCGGCACGAGGATCGCCTTCGCCGCCAGCGCTTCGGCCAGGTCACATGCTGCGTTCGACATCGCGCGACCGACAGTCGGCTTCTCCGCAGCCGTTGGCAGCTGATGGCGATAGCCGAGGCTCGGCTCGACCGCGCGCGCGATGCTCGCCATCGTCGCAACCGCCTCGACGGGGTACTCGCCGATTGCCGTCTCCGCGGAGAGCATCAGAGCGGAAGTTCCGTCGAGGATCGCGTTCGCGACGTCCGAGGCCTCGGCCCGTGTCGGCTCCGGGCGGTGCACCATCGTCTCGAGCATCTGGGTCGCCGTGATCGCCGGCTTTCCGCGCTCGAGCGCGCCGAGGATGATCCGCTTCTGGAGGAGCGGAACCTCGGCCGCGCCTATCTCCACGCCGAGATCTCCTCGGGCGATCATCACGGCATCGGCCTCCTCGAGGATGGCCTCGAGTGCCGTCACCGCCTCCCTGAGCTCGATCTTCGCGATCACCCACGCCTGCGACCCCGCGGCCTGGATCTTGGCCCGCAACGCAGCGACGTCCGTGTGCGAGCGGACGAACGACTGGGCGACGTAGTCGACCCCCAGCCCCAGCGCGAACTCGAGATCGGCGAGGTCCTTCTTGGTCAGCGAGGGCACGGGCAGGGGAACACCGGGGACGTTTACTCCTTTGTGGGGCTCGACGACACCGCCCGTGACGACCCGGCAGAACGCCCGCGCTCCTTCGACCCGCTCCACACGAAGCCGCACGAGACCGTCGTCGACGAGGACGTAGTCGTCGGGCTCGAGCACCGAGCCGAGGACGTCAGGTGCGACGGGGAGATCGCCCTCGCGCATCGAGTCCTCGCCCGCCACGACGATCGCGTCGCCGGACTCGAGCTCGACGGGTGCGTCGAGGTCGCCGATCCGGAGCTTCGGCCCCTGCAGATCGGCGATCAGCGCCAGCGGTCGCCCGACACTTGCCTGCACCGCGCGCACCCGGCGCGCGCTCTCTCGGTGCAGGTCGTGGGTGCCATGGGAGAAGTTGAGCCTGACGCCGTCCATCCCGGCCTCCACCAGGCGGCCGAGCGTCTCCTCGTCGCTCGACGCGGGGCCGATCGTGGCGACGATCTTCGTTCTGCGGTCGTGCGGGACCATGGGGGGCAAATTACCGCCCGCGCTGGAAGGCGGCCCAGCCGGGATAGACCGCATCGTCCCCGAGCTCCTCCTCGATGCGAAGAAGCTGGTTGTACTTCGCCACGCGATCCGTCCGCGACGGTGCGCCGGTCTTGATCTGGCCGGCGTTGACGGCGACGGCGAGGTCGGCGATCGTCGTGTCCTCCGTCTCGCCCGAGCGGTGGGAGATCACGGTCGCGTATCCGGCCGCACGGGCGAGGTCGATCACGTCGAGAGACTCGGTGAGCGTGCCGATCTGGTTCACCTTGACGAGGATCGCGTTCGCCACGCCCTCCGCGATGCCGCGCCGAAGGAACTCGACGTTCGTCACGAAGAGGTCGTCTCCGATCAGCTGGACCCGATCGCCGAGCGAGTCCGTGAGCGCCTTCCAGTCACTCCACGCGTTCTCGTCGAGCCCGTCCTCGATCGAGACGAGCGGGTAGCGGTCGGCGAGCGAGGCGTAGAAGTCGACCATCTCGCGCGCGTCGAGAGTCCGGCCTTCGCCCGGAAGCTCATACGAGCCGTCGCGGAAGACCTCGCTGGCCGCGGGGTCGAGCGCGATCGCGACCCGCTCGCGATGTCCGGCTCGCTCGGCGGCCTCGAGGATCGCCTCGATCGCCTGCTCGGTCGACTCGAGATCCGGGGCGAACCCGCCCTCGTCGCCCACGCCGGTCGCGAGCCCGCGCTCGTGCAGCACCGCCTTCAGACAATGGAACACCTCAACTCCGAGCCGCAGCGCCTCGGAGAAGGTGGACGCTCCCGCGGGGACGACCATGAACTCCTGCAGATCGAGGCGATTCTGCGCGTGTGCGCCGCCGTTGATGACGTTCATCAGCGGCACGGGCAGGGTGCGGGCGTCCGCTCCCCCGATCCAGCGGTAGAGGGGAACTCCCGAGTCGGCGGCGGCGGCCTTCGCGGCCGCGAGCGAGCAGCCGAGAATCGCGTTGGCCCCGAGCCGGCTCTTGTTCTTCGTGCCGTCGAGCTCGATGAGCAGGCGGTCGAGCGCCCGTTGGTCGTCGGCGTCGGCCCCCGCGAGCGCAGCCGCGATCTCCCCGTTGACGTTCCCCACCGCCTTCAAGACGCCCTTCCCGAGGAACGCCTGGGCATCGCCGTCGCGGAGCTCGACCGCCTCGTGCTCGCCCGTGGAGGCGCCGGACGGCACGGCGGCTCGACCGAAGGCGCCGGAGGCAAGCCGGACGTCGACCTCGAGGGTCGGGTTGCCCCGCGAGTCGAGAAGCTGCCGGGCGTGAACGTGGGCGATCGCGCTCATGCGAGCCTCTCCTTCGCGCGCTCGTAGTACTCGTCCTGCGCCTCGAGGTCGAGGTTCCGCCAGTCCTCTCCCGCTGCCTCCGCCAGCTCCGCAGCCAGCTCGACGCGCGCGGTGAAGCGGCGGGTCGTCGCTCTGAGAGCGAGCTCCGGATCCACGTTCACCCGGCGTGCGACGTTGACGACGGTGAAGAGCACATCGCCGATCTCGTGGAACACGGAGGGGGCCGCCTCCGTTTCGGGGAGCGGCTCGCCCGCCACGTCTGCAGCCGAGGCGAGCTCGTCGATCTCCTCCCGAGCCTTCGCCAGCGGGCCGGCGAGATCGGGCCAGTCGTATCCGACCACCGCTGCCCTTCGCTGCACCTTGCGCGCCTGAAGGAGCGCCGGAAGCGAGTCGGGTACGTCGTGGAAGATCCCCTCTCGTCCTTCCTGCTCCGTCTTCAGCTCGTCCCAGCGCTCACGCACGCGCCTGGCCGTCTTCGCGTCGCCGTCACCGAAGACGTGCGGATGGCGCCGAACGAGCTTCGCGTGCGCATCACGAGCCACCGTCTCGAGATCGCCCGCTCCTCGCTCCTCGAGGAGGAGCGAGAGGAAATAGACCTGGAAGAGCAGATCGCCGAGCTCGCCGTGAAGCGCGGCGTCGTCACCGGCGACGGCCGCATCGGCGACCTCGTAGGCCTCCTCGACCGTGTGCGGAACGATCGTCCGCGCAGTCTGCTCCCGGTCCCAGGGGCACTCACGGCGCAGACGCCGGGTCAACTCCTGGAGGTCGAGGAGCGACTCGGCGAGGGCCATCCCTCGAGACCCTACTGGGTCTCGGTCGGTGCCTCGGGGAGCTCGGGCGGCTCGTAGCCGGCCGCGTAGCTCACCTTGTCCTCGTAGTCCTTCCGGAGGTCCTCGGCCCACTTGCTGACGACCTCGTTCCTCTTCTGCTGAAGGAGCGTCGTGCGGATCGATGCCTTGACCTGATCGAGCGACGTCGTCTTTGCCGGTCGCACGGGAGAGAGGGCCTCGATCACGTGGTAGCCGTACTGCGTCTTCACCGGACGCGAGACCTCCCCCTTCTCGAGCTCGAATGACGTCTTGTCGAACTCTGGCACCGTCTGGCCGCGCGAGATCGTGAGCTTGCCGCCCGAGTCCTTGCTGCCGGGGTCGTCGGAGCTCTGCTTCGCGAGCTCGGCGAAGTCCGCTCCACCCTGGAGCTCGGCGTAGATCTGGTCGGCCTTCGCCTTGCTCTTCTCGAAGTCGACCTTCCCGTCCGTGCCCTTCTCGGAGATGAGGATATGCCTGACGTCGCGTGACTCGGGCGTTCCGTACTGCGACTGGTTCTGGGTGTAGTACGCGAGCACGTCCTCGTCGGAGACCTTCGCGTCCTTCGTCACCTCGTCGAAGATCTTCTGCGTCAGCACCGAGGTCTCGAGCGTTCGTCTGAAGTCGTCCTTCGAGAGCCCCTGCGCCGTCAGCGCCTTCTCGTACTCCTTCTCGTTCCCATCGAAGCGGCTCTGGACGACCTCGTCTTCCGCCTTGTCGATGTCCTTCTCGGTCACGTCGATCCCGAGGTCGTCGGCGGCTTGCCGGAACTCCTCGCGCTGGACGAGGTACGCGACGTATTGCGTCTGGACGCTCTGGTACTCGGGAGTGCCCACCTTCGGGAACTCCTGCTTCTGAGCCTCGTAGCCTCTCTTCGCCTGGTCGAGAAGCATGTCGAGCTCTTCCCTCGTGACCTCGGTGCCATCGACCACCGCGATCGAGCCGGCCGGAACGCTGCCGCTGCCGCCGCCGCAGGCGGACGCGACGAGAGCGACGGTCGCCCCCAGGACGGCGAGTGAAATACGTGAGACCCTCATCGAAGCCCGTCCCTTATAGCCGACGTGGTGTTAGCCAGACGTTGTGGTCTGTTCGAAAGTCGAGACGTCATCGGTTCGCGCGGCACGAAAAAAGGCCACGACTCACGCGGCCAGACGGGCGTGGACAATAGCATCGGGCAGCCCGAGCGCATCCTTGAAGCTCTCGACGCGAAGCGAGACCTCGCGCTTCTGCGTCGAGTAGATCGCGGTCGGGGCCGACTCGACGAGCGAACGCACCTCCACGGAGCCCAGCGTCAGTGGGCCGACCGTAGCCCGGCCGCCGCGGTACACGAGGTAGTCCGCCCCGAGCCGTGCGAGCTTCAGCTTGGCCTCCTGGATCGCGAGCAGGTTCTCGACCGGCTCGGGCAACGGCCCGTAGCGGTCCTCGGTCGACGCGACGAGCTCACGGAGCTCGTCCTCGTCCTCGACGAGCGCGATCCTACGATGGAGATCGATCTTGAGCGCCTCCGCGGCGACGTAGGCCGCGGGGACGTATGCGTCCACACGTGCGTCGACCCGGACCGGCCTGACGTCGACTCGCCTCCGCCCGGAAAGCTCTGCGACCGCCTCCTCGAGCATCTCGACGTAGAGCTCGAAGCCGAGGGCGGCGACATGCCCCGACTGCTCGGAACCGAGCAGGTCCCCCGCTCCGCGGATCTCCAGATCGCGCATGGCGATCTGGAATCCCGCTCCGAGCTCGGTGTGGTCGGCAAGCGTCGCGAGGCGCGCCCTCGCCTCCGGAGACAGCTCCGAGGCCTCCGGGTAGAAGAGGTACGCGTACGCGAGGACGTCCGAGCGGCCCACTCGCCCACGAATCTGGTACAGCTGCGCGAGCCCGAGCGCGTCGGCCCGCTCGACGACGAGCGTGTTCGCCTGGGGGATGTCGATGCCCGACTCGATGATCGTCGTCGAGACCAGCACGTCCGCGTCACCGGCGACGAAGGCGTGCATGCGCTCTTCGAGCTCGCGCTCGGACATCTGACCGTGCGCAACGAGAAACCGGAGATCGGGGCAGAGCTGCTGGAGCTTTGCGGCGGCCTCGTCGATCGACTCGACGCGGTTGTGGAGGTAGAAAGCCTGCCCGCCGCGCGCGTGCTCGCGCTCGAGTGCGGTCCTCACGAGCTCGTCGTCGTACTCGCCCACGGTCGTCCGCACGGGGCGTCGCCCGGTCGGCGGCGTCTCGATGATCGAGATGTCACGGAGCCCGGAGAGCGACATGTGCAACGTGCGTGGAATCGGCGTTGCCGAGAGTGCGAGCACGTCGACCTCGAGGCGGAGCGAACGCAAGAGCTCCTTCTGCGCCACGCCGAACCGCTGCTCTTCATCGAGGACGACGAGGCCGAGGCTCTTCGCGATCACGTCACGGGAGAGGATCCGGTGCGTGCCGATGAGGATCTCGACCTTCCCCTCGCGGAACTCGTCGAGGATCCGCGCCTGATCCGCCTTGGTGCGGAAGCGCGACACCATCTCCACCCGCACCGGGAAGTCGCGGTAGCGCTCCCGGAACGTGTTCCAGTGCTGCTCGGCGAGGATCGTCGTCGGGCAGAGGACGAGCGTCTGTCGGTCGTTCAGGGCGGCGGCGAAGGCCGCTCGCACCGCGACCTCCGTCTTGCCGAAGCCGACGTCGCCGCAGACCAGCCGATCCATCGGCCGCGGCGCCTCGAGGTCCTCCTTCACGGCCTCGATCGCCTGCAGCTGGTCGTCGGTCTCCCGGTACGGGAACGAGCTCTCGAGCCGCTCGAGCCAGTCGTCGCTCATGTCGAGCGAAACGCCGGGCGCTTGCTGTCGCCGCGCGTAGAGGGAGAGGAGCTCACCGGCGAGCTCTCGCACCGAGGCGCGGGCACGGCTCTTCAAGTTCTGCCATGCCTTGCCCCCGAGCTTCGAGAGGGACGGCGCCCTCGCGTCCGCCCCGATGTAGCGCGAGACCTTGGGAAGCTGCTCATGTGGGACGTACAGCCGGTCCTCTCCCTTGAAGGCGAGGAAGAGATAGTCACGCGTGACTCCGGCCACCTCCTTGGTCTCGAAGCCCAGAAGCCGGCCCACGCCGTGGTCCTCGTGGACGACGTAGTCGCCCGTCCGTAGATCCGCGAACGACTGGAGCGCACGCCCGAGCCGGGCATCGGCCCGCGGCGGTCGCTTGCGGAAGACCTGACTGTCCGGGAGGAGAGCGAGGCCGAGATCGCGCCAGACGAAGCCACGACGGGCCGGGCTGACCACGAACCGGAGCGACGGCTCGCGCGGGAGATCGTCCTCCTCGTGGAGCACGGCATCGACCTTGCGAAGCAAGCGCTGCGTCCGAAGCGCCTCGCCGCGGTGGGGGAAGGCGACGACGACGCGCCTGCCCTGGCGCAGCATGCCCGCGAGCTCGTTCTCGGCCTCGGCGAGCCCGCGCGCGGCGATCGCAGGCCGCTGGGCCTCGAACGCGTGCGCCTGCGCCCGTGGGAGCGGGTCGAGCTCGGCAGAACCAGAGAGCGGCGCGGCCTCGAGGCCTTCCTCCTCCCAGACGCGTCGGACGTCGTCCGGCTGCCACACGACGTCGGGAGCACGGTCGACCACCGGGACTCGGTCGTCGCGCGGCTCGCTGCCGCTCTCGCCCTCGAGGTCTCCCAGGTCGGCGCGCCGCTCACGCGCCGGGTAGATCACCGCCTCGTCGACCGGATGGAGCGCACGCTGCGTGAACGGCGAGAACGCCCGAACCTGCTCGATCTCGTCACCGAAGAGCTCGATCCTGAGTGGTTCGCGCCCCGTGCTCGGGAACACGTCCACGAGACCTCCGCGAACCGCGATCTGTCCGCGTTCCTCGGCGCGCTCGACGCGCTCGTACCCGGCGAGCGTGAGCGCCTCGACAAGGCCGTCGATGCCCGGCTCGTCACCGCGAGCGATTCGCAGGGCCGTGGGCCGCGCCGCCTCGGGCGGCATTCCCTCGGCGAGCGCCCGGGCGGACGCGCAGACGATCCCGCCCTCGGCGAGCACGGCGAGGGCACGCGCGCGCTCCCCCACGAGATGCGCCGGCGGCTCGAGGCCGGAGCCGACGGCGACGCCGCGACTCGGGAGCAGAGCAACTCGGGCCGGATCCACGTACCACCCGACCGCCTCGGCCGCGTCGCGCGCCTCCTCGTCCTCGGCGAGCAGGCACAGGAGCCGCCGCTCGAGCGTCGCGTGGAGCGTGGCGAGGACGAGTGGGAGCGCGGGCTCCGAGACGCGGGCCGCGACGGGAAAGTCGTCCAGGAACGCCCGAAAGCGCTCGCTGGATGCCAGCTCGGCGACGAGCCCGGAGAGTGCGGGGGTGAGCGGGTCCATACGGCTGGCGGGAACGGCGTCCCGCGGGGTCATCGTAGCGTCGCCTCGGGTGGCGACGGATCCGCGCATGCGCCCGGAGATCGGGGGGCTCCGGCCGTCTTGACCAACACCACAACCACCCCCAGGGGCACCCCCGTGCCCTCTGTCAACGGTATCGAGGAAGTTGTGCCGAGTGGGTCACGCAAGCGTCGAGAAACCGTGTCAATCCCCTGCGCGGGTCAGTTGAACCGCTGCTGCGCCACGCTGAGACCCTCCGACACGAGTGTCTCGACGGCATCGGCCGCGCGCGAGACGATCCCCTCCCGATCCTCGTGGAGCTCGAACGGCGCGAGCACGTAGTCGGCCACCTCGCGTGGGTCGCCGCGCCCGGGTCGCCCGACGCCGATCCGCAGGCGAAGGAACTCCGGCGTGCCGAGTGACTGAGCGATCGAGCGAAGCCCGTTGTGGCCGGCGAGCCCGCCACCAAGCCGGGCCTGCAGGCGGCCGACCTCGAGGTCGACGTCGTCATGCACGACAAGAACGTCCTCGGGCGCGACCTTGAAGTACCGGGCCGCCGCCGAGAGCGAGCGGCCGGACTCGTTCATGTACGTCTCGGGCTCGAGCAATGCGACCCGCGACTCGCCCATCCTCGTCTCGCACAGGCGGCCGTTGAACTTCGACCGAAACGACGCGCCGCGGCGTCGCGCGAGCTCGTCGACGACCATCCAACCAGCGTTGTGACGATCGCGCTCGTGGCGAGGGCCGGGATTGCCGAGCCCGGCGATCAGCAGGTCGAGCGTCGAGGCAGCCTCGCCTCGACGAAACAGGCGCACCGCTATTCCTCGGAGCTGGAGTCGGAGGGCTCGCCGGCTTCGGCGACCTCCGCTTCCGGAGCACCCTCCGCAGCAGCCTCTTCGGCCGCCGCGGCCTCCGCCTCCTCGAGCTCCGCGTAGCCGCGCGGCATCGACACGGTCGCGATGACCGTCTCGTGCGGATCGTCGAGGAACGTGACCCCTTCGATCGGCGGAATGTCCGCGAGTCGGAGAACGTCGCCGACCTCCAGAGCGCTGATGTCGAGGTCGATGTGCTCGGGGACGTTGGCCGGGAGTGCTTCGACGTGGAGCTCACGCGTGACGAGCGAGAGGACTCCGCCCGCCTTGACCCCAACGGACTCGCCGACGAGCTGCACGGTGACGATCGCGTTAATCGCCTGGTCGAGCCGAACCTCGCGGAGGTCGATGTGCGAGATCGTTCCGCGGATCGGATCCTGCTCGTAGTCAGCGAGGATCGACGGGTGCACGGTCTTCTGACCCTCGAGGACGACATCGAGGATCGCGTGCAAGCCGGAAGGGCCGGTCATCGCGGTGCGGAGCTCCCGCTCGGAGACGACGATCGCGCGCGAGTGCCCTTTGCCGTACAGCACACCCGGGATGAGCCCTTGTGCGCGCAGGCGGCGTGAGCGACGCGAGCCGAGATCCTCGCGCTCCTGCACCTCCAGCTTCAGCCTGTCTCCGGACACGGCCGCGGATTGTAGCGACGCGTGCGATCAGCGAGCGTTGCTGCGAAACGCTAGCGCAGCGGCCGCGAAAGCGGCCTCCTTCAGGGAAGGCGCGCAGCGCCTTGTCCGCGGAGCGGACCAGTGGAGGGGGTCTGGGGGAACCGGGAGGTTCACCCAGGATCACCAGAGCGGATTCCGGTCTCGCGCTACTAGAAGAGCTGGTTCTCGCCTCCGAAGATCGCTGACACGGACTCGTCGGCGAAGACGTTCATGATCGTCTCGGCAAGCAGCCCGGAGACCGTGAGCACCGTCATCCGCTCGGGCCGGCGAAGCGGATCGACCGGCACCGTGTCCGTCACGACGATGCCCGCGAGATCAGCGGCGGCAAAGCGTTCGAGAGCGTCCGCGGCGAATAGGCCGTGCGTCGCGAACACCCAAACCGCTTCCGCGCCGGCTTCGCGCAGCGCACGGGCGCCTTGGAGCAGGGTGTTTCCGGTCGAGATGTTGTCGTCTCCGACGATCGCAACCTTTCCCGCTACCCGGCCGGTGATCTCGGTGACGGAGGCGACGTCGCGCGACGGGCGTGTCTTGTTCATGATTGCGAACTCCGCGTCGATCATCTCTGCGAACCGCACCGCATGCTTCGCACGACCCGCGTCCGGCGCCACGGAGACGACGCGCTCGCCCGTGAGCCCGAGATCCCGGAAGTGTTGGGCGAACAGCGGCAGCGCGGTCATGTGATCGACCGGGATCGTGAAGAAGCCCTGGATCTGTCCCGCGTGCAGGTCCATGGTGAGCAGTCGGTCGACTCCGGAGGCTTGCAGCATGTCGGCGAGAAGCCGGCTCGAGATCGGCTCGCGGGGCTTGGCCTTCCGGTCCTGTCGCGAGTAGGGAAACCAAGGGACGACCGCGGTGATGCGCTTGGCCGACGCGAGCCTCGCGGCCTGGATCATGAAGAGCAGCTCCATGATGTTCTGGTCGACGGGGCGGCAGCCGGTCTGGACGACGAACACGTCCGCCCCGCGAATCGATTCGCAGTAGCGGCAGTAGGTCTCGCCGTTCGCGAACGTCGTGAGCTCGATCTCGCCGAGCTCGACGCCGAGCTGCTCGGCGATCTTCGCGGCGAGCTCCGGATGCGAGCGACCCGCGAACACCATCAGCCGCTTCTGCGGGGTGAGCGGGATGGCGTGCCCGGTCGTCATCTCGACACGCGGGATGTCCGCGTCGAGCCCAGGCAGGGTCTGCTCAATCGTTCCGCTTTCCACCGCGTCCTTCCTTGTTCACCTGCTTGGCTCGCGCAATCGCGAGTGCGCCCGGAGGCACATCCTCGGTGATCACGGAGCCGGCTGCAATCCATGCGTCGTCGCCGATCGACACGGGGGCGACAAAGGCATTGTCGACGCCGGTCCTGACGTTACGCCCGATAACGGTGCGCTCCTTCTTCCCCGTCACGTGGTCGAGGTTCACCGTGATGTTCCCGGCCGCGATGTTCGTGTCCGCACCGACGTCCGCGTCGCCGACGTACGAGAGATGGGGCACCTTTGTCCGCTCACCGATGAGGGAGTTCTTGATCTCCACGAAAGTGCCGGCCTTGGCGCCCGCCTCGAGCACCGTGCCCGGGCGAAGGTAACAGAACGGCCCGACCAGGGCGCGCTCGCCGACAACCGCGTCCACGAGCACGGCGTGCGGTCCCACTTCAGCCCCTGCGGCCACGCGCGAGCTACCGCGGATCACGGTGAACGGGTGGATCACGGCGTCCGGCTCGAGCACGGCCTCGGCGTCGATCCAGGTTGTCTGTGGGTCGACGATCGTGACACCGGCCAGCATGTGCGCCTCGTTGACCCGGTCGCGAAGGGCCGCGCCCGCCGCCGCCAGCTCCGCGCGCGTGTTCACACCCTCGGTCTCCACTGGATCTCCTCCCTTGTGGACTGCAACGCGGCCTCCCTCCGAGACGAGGAGCGCGACCGAGTCCGTCAGATACAGCTCGCCCTGCGCGTTGTGCGGCGAGAGCCGGTCGAGCACGGGCCATAACCTATCGGCTCGGAAGACGTAGATGGACGAGTTGACCTCGCGCACCGCGCGCTGCTCCGGAGTCGCGTCGCCGTCCTCGACGATGGCCGCGAGCCCTCCGTCGTCGCTCCGGATCACCCGTCCGTACTGCCTCGTGTCCTCGGGCTCGAACGAGAGGACGGTCGCCCACGCGCCCTCGCGTCCATGGGTCTCCACCAGATCGCGCAGGAGGCCGGGCGTGAGAAGCGGTGTATCGCCGGAGAGGACGAGCACGTTCTCGGCCCGGCCCTCGAGTGCGCGCCGAGCGCAGCGAACGGCGTCGCCCGTCCCGCGCGGCACCTCCTGCACGGCCACCTCGAGACCGTCGAACGCGTCAGCAGTCGCGGGCGCCGCGACGACGACGAGCGGATCGGCCCCGAGCTCCCTCGCCGACGCGAGAACCCAGTCGACCATACGGCGGCCGAGGAGCGGGTGCAGGTGCTTCGGAACGTCCGAGCGCATGCGCGTCCCGAGACCCGCGGCCATCACGACCGCTCCGAGCTTCGCGTTGTCCTTCGTCGGCACTGAGGCTGGGGCGCCAGGATTCGAACCTGGGATCACGGGACCAAAACCCGTTGCCTTACCACTTGGCCACGCCCCAGAGCAGGCGGTCATCTTGCCACTCGGAGGTGACCACGGGACTACACAGGCCGGGTGAGCCACGTGCGTCCAGCCCGGTGAAGCGCCGCCGCCGCCCGCTCGGCGTCGGCGGTTCGCTCGAAGAGACCGTAGACGGTCGGGCCTGCACCCGAGACGTCGGCCCGGAACGCGCCGAGCTGCTCGAGCTCCTCGGCCACGGGAGACGAGGCGAGGTCGTTTCGCGGGAGACGAGCGAGATCGCGCGGCTGTTCGATATGCGGAAGGACACCGAGCAGGGCGGCCCGACGCTCGTCGAAGCCCCCCGCGCCGCCTCGCTCGTCGAATCTGCGGTAGACGGCCTCTGTCGACTCCTTCGACTGCGAATCCGGGAGGACGAGAACCACGACGTAGTCGTTCGGAAGCTCGACCGGCTCGAGCTGGGTGCCATCCCCGGTCGCGAGCTGCGTTCCTTCGCGAAGGAAGAACGGGGCGTCCGCGCCGATGAGCGCGGCAATTCCGTGCAACTCCGCAGAAGGCAGCGGTTCGGGGAGCTCGGAGTTGGCGAGCGCAAGAGCAGACGCTGCATCCGAGCTCCCTCCACCGAGGCCGGCAGCAACGGGAATCCGTTTCTCGATACGGGCCCGCCAGCGAGGGAGGACGCCGGCGGCCGCCGCGAGGGCCTCGAGGGCGTCCCGCACGAGCGTGTCGTCCCGGAACCCCTCGACCGTCAAGACATCCGCAGGCTCGAGCTCGATGTCGTCGGCCAGGTCGATCCTCTCGAGCACTGTCACGACCTCGTGCTTTCCGTCGGCTCGCAGCGGACCGACGACGAGCGCGAGGTTGATCTTCGCGAATGCCTTCACGCCGCTGACCGGAGCGCTTCGGCAAGGGCAACGAACTCGGGCGGCTCGAGCTCCTCGGCGCGGACACCAGCGGCCTTACCGATGGCTGCCAGCGCAGCCTCGGCCTCGGCGCGGCTCGCGAGCCCAGCGAGGGCAACCGAGTTGGCAAGCGTCTTCCGCCGGTGCGCGAACGCAGCCTCGACGAGCGGTCGTACGACGGGGAGCGACGGGCCCGCGATGCGGTCGAAGGCGACGAGCGCGGAGTCGACCCGCGGTCGGGGTCGGAACACGGTGGGAGCAACCGGATGGAAGCTCACCTTCCGGGCCGCGAGCTGGACGAGCACCGACACCGCTCCATACGCCTTCGTTCGAGGCGTCGCGAAGAAGCGATCGGCGACCTCGCGTTGCACCATCACACACCAGCGCTCGAGCGACGGAACGTGCTCGAGGCTCTCGACGACGAGCGGGGTCGCGATGTTGTACGGGAGGTTCGCGACGAGCTTTCCGGGCCGCGGGTCGAGCGCGCCGAGGTCGAGAGCCAGCGCATCGCCGAACACGAGCCGCACGTTCTCGTACTCGGAGAGAGCCGCCGCGAGCGGGTCCTCGAGCGAGCGATCGAGCTCGACGGCGTGGACGAGCCGAACCCGCTCCGCGAGATAGCGGGTCAGTACGCCGAGACCGGGCCCGACCTCGAGCACGACGTCGTCCGGGCGCAGGTCGGCGAGGCGTCCGATGACCCCGAGGATGTTCTCGTCCACCAGGAAGTGCTGCCCGAGGGACTTCTTCGGCGCAACCCTCACAGCCGGAAGGCCTCCGCGGCATTCGTATGCGCCCGGATGGCGAGACTCTCGGAGCTCTCGCCTCGCACCTCTGCCAGAGCCGCGATCGTGTGCACGACGTTCGCGGGCTCGTTCGGTCTGCCTCGAACCGCTTGCGGAGCGAGGTACGGGCTATCGGTCTCGACGAGGATCCTGTCGGCCGGAACCGCCGCCGCCGCTTCCCGTAGCTCGGGCGCCTTCGGGTAGGTGACGTTCCCCGCGAAGGACACGTAGTACCCGCGCTCCAGAGCCGCTGGGAGCAGGTCCGGTGACGAGAAGCAGTGCAGGATCACCGTCCCCCGAAAAGGCGTGAGCGCATCGGCTGTCTCCTCCGCCGCGTCGCGGCTGTGGACGACGACCGGGAGCGAGAGCTCCTCGGCGAGCGCGAGCTGCGCGTCGAAGAGGCCGCGTTGCTCGAGCGGGGTCGCGAACCGGCGAACCGTGTCGAGCCCCGTCTCGCCCACGGCAACCGCCTTCGGGTGCTCGAGCAGGTCACGCAGCTCGTCGAGCCGCCCTGCTTCGGGTGTGGCGGCCTGGTGCGGGTCGATGCCGAGCGCGGCGAAGACACCCTCGTGCCGGTCGGCGAGCGCGAGCGCAGCCAGGCACGACTCGATGCCGGTCCCGATCGTGACGATCCGCGTCACCCCGGCAGCCAGCGCGCGCTCGATCAGCGCGGACGCCGGTTCCTCGCACGCGTCGAGGTGCGCGTGAGAGTCGGTCACGCCGCCGCGGTCGGCGTGTCGATCCGGGGAAAGAGCGGTGGGGCTGCGGTGATACCGGTGCGCGCCGGCGTCAGACCATAGGAGACGCGGTTCCAGCCGATCTCGCTGGGATCGGCGCCGAGCGCCTCGAGAATCCTGGCCGCCGTCTCAGGCAGGTAGGAGGCGAGCGCGATCGCGACGACGCTCAGCCCGTCGGCGAGGTCGTAGAGCGTCTGCTCGAGAGCACCGCGCTCCGAGCCCTCCTCGGCGAGCCGCCAGGGTGCCTGCATCTCGACGTGGCGGTTCAAGCCGCGCACGACCTCCCAGATCCGTTCGAGCGCGCCCGTGAGGTCGTACTCGTCGAGTCGAGCCGCGATGTCCGCTCCAAGCCCGGCCGTGAGCGCACGCACCGGAGAGTCGTCGCTTGGCCGCGCGAGCAGATCCCCACCGAGGAATCGGGCGATCATCGCCGTGGTCCGCGACAGCAGGTTGCCGAGGTCGTTCGCGAGCTCGCGCTCGTACCGCTCGTGGAGGCTCTCGATGGACACACTGCCGTCCTGCCCGAACGACACAGCCCTCGCACTCCAGAACCGCACCGCGTCGGCGCCGTAGACGTCGATCAGCTCGAGCGGGTCGACGACATTTCCGAGGGACTTCGAGATCTTCCGGTCGTCGAGGAGGAGGTAGCCGTGAACGAAGAGCTGACGCGGGACGTCGTACCCCGCGGAGAGGAGCATCGCGGGCCAGAAGACGCAGTGGAAGCGGATGATGTCCTTGCCGATCAGGTGCCGGACGTCGGGCCAGAAGCGGGACCGGAGGTCCTCACCCGGCCGTGCATACGTCAATGCGCTCAGGTAGTTGACAAGCGCGTCGGCCCAGACATACGCGACCTGATCCGGATCCCACGGGATCGAGACACCCCACGGCTGGCCCGCGCGGCTTATCGAGAAGTCCTGGAGACCGCCGGCGATGAAGCTCCGCGCTTCGTTGTATCGAAACGCCGGCAGGACGAAGTCGCGGCGCGCGTCGTAGAGCTCGAGCAGGCGGTCTTGGTAGGTGGACAGCCGGAAGAACCAGTTCTTCTCCTCGATCCACTCAGGCTCGACGTCATGCAGCGGGCACTTGCCGTCGACGAGGTCGGCCTTCGTCTTGAATGCCTCGCACCCGACGCAATAGAGGCCGGCGTACACGTCCTCGTAGACGTCGCCGGCGTCGTACATCCGCTGGAGGAAGTCCTGGACGAACGTCTTGTGACCGTCATCAGTCGTGCGGATGAAGAAGTCATTGGTGGCGTTGAGCCGACGCGGCACCTCCCGCCAAGCGCCGACGATGCGGTCGGCGTACTCCTTGGGCGTGAGCCCCTGCTCGGCTGCGACGCGCGCCACCTTCGACGCATGCTCGTCCACGCCCGTGAGAAAGAACGTGTCCTCCCCACGCTGGCGGTAATGGCGGGCCAAGATGTCGGCCGCGATCGTCGTGTACGCATGCCCGATGTGAGGCGTCGAGTTCACGTAGTAGATCGGAGTTGTCACGTAGTACGCCATCGCCGCCAATCATAGGGAGTCGTTTTCCGGCGACCCGCTTGGCTCCAAATCCACCGAGGATCAAGGCCAGCGCAAGCAATCCACCCACCAGCGTGGCGGGGCTCGAGCGGTCGAGGATCCCGGCGAGGCGATCGCGTTCCGGCTGCGGTCGCGTAACCGCATGCGCCTTGAGGGTGCGCTCTCCGTCACTCAACGGCTCGCTTCGCAGGGGCGACGCCCCTCGCCCCGGATCGCCGATCGGGCGTGTGCCGGCAGGGACAACGTGGGCTCGCGTCTCGGGGGCAACCGCGGGGACTCGTGCCGCCGCTTCCCCGACTCGCGGGGCCGATGTGTGAGCCTGCGCGGACTGCGCGACACCCGAGGACGCGTTCGCGCTCTTCAGAAGGCGCCGGTTGCTGTCACGGCTCGGCGTAGCCCTGGATGCACGGGCCGGCGCAGTCGGGGCTCCGATGGGACCGCCGTCTCCCGTCGTACCGGCTGCGCGCGGAGGTGCCGTGGCCGGACTCGGAGCCGGACTCGGAGCCGGACTCGGAGCCGGATTCGGGCTCGGAGTCGGAGTCGGAGCCGAAGCGGGCTCGGGTGCGGCGACTGGTGGCTGCGCTGCGGTCGGGGGCGCGGGCGTCGGGGTCGGGGATGGTGTGGGAGTTGGCGCGGGCGGCGCCGCGGGTGCCGGTGGAGGGCTGGGGGCAGCCCGCGGCGGAAGGAGCGAGAGCGGATCGACGTACGCGTCACCGTCGCCCACGCGAACCCCGAGGTGGACGTACGGCACGTCGTGCTCCGCGTCTCCGGATGGTCCGGGCTCGGCGATGGCGTCTCCCTCCTCCACGCGCGCACCGCGCCGGACCCGGAGCGTCCCGAGGTGGGTGAGCGATGCCTTGTGACCGTCGCCCGTGGAGATCGTGACGGTCAGGCCGTGAGTCGGGACCTGCCCCGCGAACGTCACCTCCCCTGCCACAGGCGCCCGCACTGCGCTCGCGTCGCCAACGGCGATGTCGACACCACGGTGCTGCCCTCCGGCGTACTGGTTCTGCCCGAGGGAAAACTCCCGCAGGACGGGCCCGTCGACCGGCCAGGCCCATGCCCACGCGCCCGGGGAGATGACGAGTGCACAGACCACCGTGCCGAGAATCGCCACCGTCCACCGCGTTGTCCGTCGAGTGAACACCGATCGAAGGTAGCG